>NZ_POUD01000005.1 GCF_003236395.1 Nonomuraea aridisoli
GATGGGAAACTGGGCGCGTGGACGATGACAAGCGGCCCAGCGGCGGGAAGACCCTGGGCCTGATCCTGCTCGCGATGCTCGCCATCCTGGCCGTGATCGTCGGCCTGTCCGTGTGGGCCACGAGGTGACCTGTTGCGCACCTTGATCGTGCTGCGGCACGCGAAAGCCGCGCAGGTCGCCGGGCTGGCCGACCGGGAGCGACCGCTGACCGACCGGGGCGAGCGGGACGCCCGGCGGGCGGGCGACGAGCTCAGGGCGGCCGGTCTCGGCCCCGACGTGGTGCTCTGCTCGCCGGCGCTCAGGACCCGCCGCACCGCCGAGCTGGCCTTCCCCGGCACGGACATCAGCTACGAGCGCGACATCTACGAGGCGTACCCGGACGAGCTGCTGGAGCTCGTCCGGAGGTGCGACCCGGCCGCGCGGACGGTCGTGTTGTGCGGGCACAACCCGGGCGTGCACGAGCTGGCCATGGGACTGGCGGGCGGCGACTACGTCTTCCGGCCGGGGGCGTTCGCGGTGATCCGGGTGGAGACGCCCTGGGAGGAGCTCACGCCGGGCGAGGGCCGCCTGATGACCCACTGGGACCCCAAGGAGCAGTGAGTCAGCGCGGGGTGAGGACGCCGTCCTCCGCGTCGGCGGCCTCGACCTCGTCGCGGGAGATGCCGAGCAGGTAGAGGATCGAGTCGAGGTAGGGCGTGTTGACCGCCGTGTCGGCCGCCTGCCGCACCACCGGCTTGGCGTTGAACGCGATGCCCAGCCCCGCGGCGGCGATCATGTCGAGGTCGTTGGCCCCGTCGCCGATGGCGACCGTCTGTGAGATCGGCAGCCCGGCCTGGCGCGCGAACCTCTCCAGCGCCCGCGCCTTTCCCGGCCGGTCGACGATCTCGCCCACGACCCGCCCGGTCAGCCGGCCGTCGACGACCTCCAGCACGTTCGCCGCGGAGTAGTCGATGCCGAGCTCCTCGACCAGCCCGTCGGTGATCTGCGTGAACCCGCCGCTGACGATGGCGAAACGGTAGTCGAGCCGCTTGAGCGTGCGCACGAGCGTACGGGCGCCGGGGGTGAGCACGACCTCTTTGCGCACCCGCTCGAAGATCTCGGCCGGCAGGCCCTCCAGCAGGGCCACCCGGCGCTTGAGCGACTCGGCGAAGTCGAGCTCGCCGCGCATGGCCTCCTCGGTGACCCGGGCGACCTCCTCCAGGCAGCCCGCGTGGGCGGCCAGCAGCTCGATGACCTCGCCCTGGATGAGGGTCGAGTCGACGTCCATGACGATGAGCCGTTTGGCCCGCCGCGACAGGCCGGTGCGCTGGACGGCGACGTCGACCTCCTGCGCGGCGGCCTCCGCGGCGAGCTCGACGCGGAGCGCGGCCGGGTCGGCGCCGGAGACCGACAGCTCGATGCAGGTGACCGGCCACTGGGCGAGGCGTTCGATGCGGTCGATGTTGGCGCCGGCGGCGGCGATGCGGCCGGCGATGCCCGCGATGGCGGCCGGCTGCAGGGTCGTGCCGAGCACGCTGACCGACAGGCGGCCGCGGCGGCGCTGCTCCCTGGCCTGCGAACCGGTGGACAGCTCGATCTCCATGCCGAGGTCTTCGGCCAGTCGCTCGACGGAGGTCCACATGGCGCCGAGGGTGCTGCCGGTGCCCGTGGGGGCGCCGCCCGCGTACGCGACGAGGACGCCGAGCGTGAGCCGGCCGCGGATGACGACCTGTTCGATGTCGGCGACCGTCACCGGGAACTTCGACAGCACCGAGAAAAGTCGCGACGTGACGCCCGGGCGGTCGGGGCCGGTCAGGGTGATCAGGAGGGTGCGCTGGTCCACATCCAGCCACGGTACTGCGCCCGGCGCGATGCTCGTGCGGCAGGTTGCGCATTCGTGCGCCGGTGCGCGGGCGGCCACGACTCTGGAGGGAAAAATTTCGGCAAAGGAGATTACTTCAGGATCAGGTGGGTGTCGCCGAACTCGTGCCACAGATACTCCATGCTCAGCGCCTCCTCGTAGGCGCGGGCCAGGGTCGCCTCGCCGGCGATGGCGGTGAGCATGAGCAGGTGGCTGGAGCGCGGCTCGTGCAGGCCCGTGATCAGGCCGGTGACGGCGCGCACGCCGGTCTCCGGGGTGACGACGTGGCGGGTCCATCCGGCGGCGGGGGAGACGTGTCCGGGCGCGTCCGCGGCCGTCTCCAGGGCGCGGACGACGGTCGTGCCCGCCGCCACCACCCGGTTGCCGCTCTCCAGGGCCAGGTTCACCAGCCGTGCGGTGGCGGCCGGCACCTCGTACCGCTCGGCGTAGGGCGGCTCGTCCTTCTCGGGCGAGGCCACGCCCGTGTGCAGGGTGATCGGCGCGATGCCCACCCCGCGCGCCACCAGCGCCGTGACCAGCCGGGCGGTGAACGGCCGGGCCGCGCTCGGCATCTCCGCGCTGCCCGGCACGGTCGCGAACACGGTCTGGTACGCCTCGATCGGCCAGTCCCGCTCCACGTACGAGTAGCGGATCGGCACCCCGTGCACCCGCAGGTACGCCTGCACGTCCCGGTTGAGCGAGGCCCGCCACAACCGGGGCGTCTCGCGTTCGATGAGCCGCAGCGTGGCCCGGCCCGGCATCGGCAACCACTCGCCCGGCTCGCCCCCGGCGTACGGCTCGGTGCCCTTCGGGGTGCGGCGGCGCAGCTCGACCAGCCACGTGCCGTCCGGCCGGGAGGTGGAGAAGTGCACGGCCAGCCGGTCCAGCCGGACGGCCGCGGGCAGGGTCGCCGAGTTGTTCACCACGATCAGGTCGCCCGCGTCCAGCAGATCGGGCAGGTCGCTGAAGAGGTGGTGGGACGGCGCCAGGTCGCCGCGCGAGACCAGCAGGCGCACCGCGTCCCTGGCCAGGCCCCTGGCCTCGGCGGGTTCGCGGGCCGACAGGCCGGGCGGCAGCGTGAAGTCCAGCGCGGCGGTCATTGCAGGCTCACCCTGCCGCTGGCGGGGCGGGCGGCGATCAGGTCGGACAGCGCCGCGGCCACCTTGGCGGGGTCGGCGGCGGAGGCGGCCTCCTCGGCGCCCACGGCGTCGGCGAGCATCCGGGTGTTCATCTCGCCCGGATCGACCCACCACACGCGCACGCCGGGCTCCTCGGCGGCCAGCACGTTCGACAACTGCTCCAGCGCGGCCTTGGTGGCGCCGTAGCCGCCCCAGCCCTCGTACGCGCCGGTGGCGGCGTCGGAGGTGACGTTCACGATCGCGCCGCCGCGGGCGCGCAGGGCGGGCAGCGTGGCCTGGACGAGCGCGAGGGGCGCGGTCACGTTCGTCTCCAGCAGTGCCCTGAACGCCGCCAACGGGTAGTCCGCGAGCGGCGGCAGCGGCGTCACGCCCAGGTCGGAGGCGTTGTTGACCAGCAGGTCCAGGGACGGCACGGCCGTGGCCAGCCGCCGGACGTGCTCCGGGTCCGTCACGTCGCCCGGGACGGCGGTGGCGCCCAGCTCGGCG
Organism: Nonomuraea aridisoli; assembly: GCF_003236395.1. GTDB lineage: Bacteria > Actinomycetota > Actinomycetes > Streptosporangiales > Streptosporangiaceae > Nonomuraea > Nonomuraea aridisoli. The sequence goes on from NZ_POUD01000005.1 coordinate 3,466, forward strand.
GCGGCCCGTTCCAGGTCGCCGGCCCCGCGGGCGGTGAGCACGAGGTTCCAGCCTGCGCCGGCGAGCGACCTCGCCAGGGCGAGGCCGAGTCCGCGGGAGGCGCCGGTGATGAGTGCGGTCTTCGTCATGGCTCCGACGCTAGGCACGCGGCGGCCGGCGGACATCGGGCCGTGGACCGGCTCGGGGCTCGGCAGATGGTCCTAGGACCCTAGAGTTGGTCGCGTGACCTCCGACCGGGACGAGATCCTGCAGGCGGTGAGCTCGGCGGTGCTCGCCGTCACCCGCCACCTGTCCGTCCGCGAGGTGCTGCAGGTCATCGTACGCTCGGCACAGCGGTTGCTCGACGCCCGCTACGCCGCCCTCGGCGTGCCCGACGACGAGGGGTCGTTCGGCGAGTTCGTCGCCGAGGGCCTCACCGACAAGCAGTGGGACGCCATCGGGCCGCTGCCCCGCCAGCACGGCATGCTCGGCGCGATGTTGCGCGACGGCGACCCGGTCAGGCTGCCCGACCTGCGCAAGGACCCGCGGTTCGAGTGGTGGCCGAAGGCCCACCCGGTGATGAAGGACTTCCTCGGTGTGCCGATCCGCGACGGCGACGAGGTGCTCGGCATCATCTTCCTGGCCAACAAGCGCACGCCCGGCGGGTTCACCCAGGACGACCAGGAGCTGCTGACGCTCTTCGCCGCGCACGCCGCGATCGCGCTGACCAACGCCAGGCTCTACGAGCGCGGGCGCGAGCTCGCCATGCTGGAGGAGCGCAACCGGGTGGCCCAGGAGCTGCACGACGCGGTCACCCAGAAGCTGTTCTCGCTGCGGCTGAGCGCCGAGGCCGCCGGCACGCTGCTCGGCAAGGCCCCCGACAAGGCCGCCGCCGAGCTGGAGCGCGTTCAGCGGCTGGCCGGGGAGGCCCTGTCGGAGCTGCGGGCGGTCATCGTCGAGCTGCGCCCGGCCGAGCTCGACCGCCACGGGCTCAACGAGACGCTGCGCAAGCACGTCCGCCTGCTCGACCGGCTGCATCCGTCGCTGGTCACGTTCGAGTGCGGTGAGCTGCCGCCGCTCGACTCCGAGGTGGAGGTGGCGCTGCTGCGGGTGGCCCAGGAGGCGCTGCACAACGCGCTGCGCCACTCGGGGGCCGGCGCCGTGTCGGTGTCCCTGGCGTACGAGGGCGGCAGGCTGGTGCTGACGGTGCGCGACGACGGGAGCGGGTTCGAGCAGGCGGGGTCGCGCGGCCTCGGCCTGGTGTCGATGCGCGACCGCGCCGAGTCGATCGGCGGCGTGATGACGGTCGAGTCGGTCCTCGGCCGGGGGACCACCGTACGCGTGGAGGTGAGCGTGTGATCCGGGTGCTGATCGCCGACGACCATCCGGTGGTGCGGCAGGGGTTGCGGACGTTCCTCGACCTGCAGGACGACATCACCGTGGTCGGGGAGGCCGCCGACGGCGAGCAGGCCGTCGCGCTGGTCGCCGACCTGGCGCCCGACGTGCTGCTGCTCGACCTGAAGATGCCGGTGCTCGACGGGCTCGGGGCGCTGCGGCGGCTGACGGGGGCGCGGACCAGGGTGGTCGTGCTGACCTCGGTGAGCGACCGGTCCGACGTGGGGCCCGCCATGCGGGCGGGCGCGGCGGGCTTCCTCTACAAGGACGTCGACCCTGGTGCGCTCGTGCAGGCCGTGCGGGCCGTCCACGGCGGGCAGGTGCTGCTCGCGCCCGAGGCGGCGGAGGCGATGCTGACCGTCTCCGACGGCGCCGCCGCGCCGGGGCCGGTGCCGCTGACCGAGCGCGAGCGGGAGGTGCTCGCCCTCATCGCGGCCGGCTGCTCCAACAGGGAGATCGCGCGCAGCCTCGCCGTGGCCGAGAAGACGGTCAAGACCCACGTCTCCAACGTGCTGATGAAGCTCGGCGTCCAGGACCGCACGCAGGCCGCGCTCTACGCCGTGCGGCACGGCCTGGCCTGACGGCTACATGTTCCTGACCGGCTCGAAGATCGCGTGGTGGGCGGCCACGAGCGCGCGGCGTACGGCGCGGTCGAGCTCGCGCAGGGCCGCTCCGCGTACGGCGGCCTGACCCGAGGTGAGGCCGCGCTCGTCGGCCAGGCTCAGCGCGGAGGCCAGCCGCGTGGCCAGGGTGGAGACGCGGTGGGCGCGGGCGGGGTAGCCGGGCGCCAGCTCACCGCCTCGGGCGAGCCGCTCGGGGCGGCCGGGCATGGGGCCTTCGACCGAGGCCAGGGCCTCGGTGGCCGAGCGCATCGCGTCCGACAGGTCCCGCTCGGCCTCCGCCAGCGACGGCAGATCATGGCGTACGGGTCCGGAGTCGTGCACCTCCAGGCGTACGCCGACATAGGACGATCCGCGCCGGTCGAGCGTCGGCACCAGGCCGAGGTTGCGGTCGTCGAGCACGGCGATCGCGGCCTGCCCGGCGTCGACGGCGGCCGCGTTGAACGGCGGGGGGCCCGACAGCCCGAGCGGGTCGCCCGGCGCGGGCAGGGCGAGCCGCATTTCCCGCAGCCCGCCCACGCGCAGGTTCGCCAGGTACTGGCGCAGGGGGACGTCGCCCGCGACGACGGGGCCGCCGGCGGCTTCCACGTGGTCGGCCGCCTCGTCGAGGCCCGCGTGACCCGCGAGCCACGCGTTGCCCCAGGCGACCAGGGATGAGCAGACAGTCGATTCAGGGCGCACCGGTCCACGATAAGCGCTCGCCCTGCAATAGGTTTGTCCCGAGGGTGACTCCAAAGGAGGGGATCGGGGATGGGTGGTCAGGTGCTGCGGCTCCAGGACGTCGCCGTCAGGCGGGACGGAGCGGCCCTGCTGCGCGGCATCGACTGGGAGGTCAACGAGGACGAGCGCTGGGTCGTCATCGGCGCCAACGGCGCGGGCAAGACCACGTTGCTGCAGGTCGCCTCCACGTTGCTCTATCCGACCGAGGGCGTGGTCGAGGTGCTCGGCGAGCGGCTGGGCCAGGCCGACGTCTTCGAGCTGCGGCCGCGGATCGGGCTGGCGAGCGCGGCGCTGGCCGAGCGCATCCCGCCGGAGGAGAAGGTCATCGACCTCGTGCTGACCGCCTCGTACGGCGTCATGGGCCGCTGGACGGAGGAGTACGACTCCAACGACGTCACCAGGGCCGTCGAGCTGATCGACATGATGGGTGCGGCCCACCTCATCAGGCGCCGGTTCGGCACGCTGTCGGAGGGCGAGCGCAAGCGGGTGCAGATCGCCCGCGCCCTCATGCCCGACCCCGAGATCCTGCTGCTCGACGAGCCGGCGGCCGGGCTCGACCTGGGCGGCCGGGAAGACCTCGTGCGCCGTCTGACGCTGCTGGCCGGCGACTACCGCTCGCCGACGCTGGTGCTCGTGACGCACCACGTGGAGGAGGTGCCGAGCGGGTTCACCCACGGGCTGCTGCTGCGGCACGGCTCGGTGGTGGCCCAGGGGCCGCTCGAGTCGGTGATGACGGCCGACAACCTGTCGCAGACGTTCGGCGTGCCGCTCACGCTCGACCGCGGCGGCGAGGGCCGCTGGTACGCACGCGCGCTGTAGATCCCCTGCTTATGCGTCCGGCCGAACCACCTCGGCGCCAAGGCCGAACCAAATAGGATCTACGGAGTCGGTTCCCTCGGCTTCGGAGCGTGGCCATGTCCGTGGAGCAGCTCATCGTCGCCCTCGTCCTGGTCGCGGCGGTCGGCTTCGGCGTGGCCCGTACGGTCCGCGTCATCCCGCAGGCCACGGCCGCCGTCATCGAGCGGCTCGGCCGCTACCACCGCACGCTGACGCCCGGGCTCAACCTCGTGGTGCCGTTCATCGACCGGGTCAAGGAGATGATCGACCTGCGCGAGCAGGTGGTGTCGTTCCCGCCGCAGCCGGTCATCACCTCCGACAACCTCGTGGTCTCCATCGACACGGTCGTCTACTTCCAGGTCACCAACCCCAAGGCGGCCACGTACGAGATCGCGAACTTCCTCGTCGGCGTCGAGCAGCTCACCATCACGACGCTGCGCAACGTCGTCGGCGGCATGGACCTCGAACACACGCTGACCTCGCGCGAGGACATCAACACCGCGCTGCGCGGTGTGCTCGACGAGGCGACCGGCAAGTGGGGCATCCGGGTCAACCGGGTCGAGCTCAAGGCCATCGACCCGCCCGCCTCCATCCAGGACTCGATGGAGAAGCAGATGCGCGCCGACCGCGACAAGCGCGCGGCGGTGCTGGCCGCGGAGGGGCAGCGGCAGGCGGCGATCCTGGCGGCCGAGGGCGAGAAGCAGGCGTCGGTGCTGCGGGCGCGCGGCGAGGCGGAGGCGGCGGTGCTGCGCGCCCAGGCGGAGGCCGAGGCGCAGGCCATGCGGGCCAAGGGGCAGGCCGACGCGATCCACATGGTGTTCAAGGCCATCCACGAGGGCAAGCCCGACCAGCAGTTGCTGGCCTACCAATACCTGCAGACCCTGCCGGAGATCGCCAAGGGCGACGCCAACAAGGTCTGGATCGTCCCGTCGGAGATGGGCAAGGTGCTGGAAAACCTCTTCACGCCGCCCAAGGACGCGTCCTGACGGGCTTCTCGTACTGGTGTACGGATAGTCCGTTTTGGGTATAAAGCTGGGCATGAAGGGTGACCGGGTGGAGATCGTCATCGACGCCGGCAACGGCACTCCCCGTACGTACGAGATCACGGCCACCCGCGCGGGCCGGCGGGTCGAGGTGGCCAACCGGCGGGGGCTCGTGGAGGTGAGCGAGGTCACCCGCAGCGGCACGCCGGTGCGTACGGCCAGGTTCATGTCCAGCCGCATCCTCGCGCTCGTGGAGCACCCCGCCGACGAGGTCAGCTGAAGTCGGCGGCGTGGTCCTCGGCCCACTGCCGGAACGCCAGCGCGGGCCGCCCCAGCAGCCGCCGCACGGTGTCGGTCGCCCGCTCGGGGCCGGTCACGAAGCTCTCCCAGGTCCGCAGCGCGCTGTCCACGAACGCCGGCTCGCCCCAGGCCGCCAGGAGCCGCTCGCGGGCCTCCTCCGGCGGCTGCTCCTCCCAGCGCACGTCGCGCCCGACCACCTCGCCGATCACGCGTACCTGGTCGATCTGGGTCAGCTCGTCGGGGCCGGTGAGCTCGTACGTGGCGCCCTTGTGGCCGGCCGAGGTGAGCACGTGCACGGCCACCGCCGCGATGTCCTTCTCGTGGATCAGCGCCCTCGACGCCTTCCCGTACGGCCACCGGACCACGCCCTGCCTGATCTGGTCGGCCCACATCAGCGTGTTCACCGCGAACCCGCCGGGCCGCAGGAACGTCCAGCTCAGCCCGGAACGCCTGATGAGCTGCTCGATCTCCCCGTAGTGGGAGGAGGAGTCCGCGCCCAGCGCCGACAGGTAGACCACCCGCCGCGCGTGGTCGGCGATCCTCGCCACCACCTCGGCGGCGTCGCCGGCGGTGAAGCCGGGCCAGAGCAGGAACACGCTGTCCACGCCGTCCAGCGCGGGCTCCAGCGTCTCGGGGGCGGTCAGGTCACCGCGTACGGTCTCCACGGGCAGCCCGGCCCGCTCCGGGTCCCGCGCGAGCGCCCGCACCGCCAGCCCCGCCTCGGAGAGCCGGGACACCACATGCCTGCCCACATTGCCGGTCGCGCCGGTCACGAGAATCGTGCTCATGGGCCCGACCGTAGAACCTCAACCGAACTTCAGGTCAACCCCGGACGCACCTGGATCGTGCCGTCGCGCCGGAGCCGGGTCTCGAACATGGGCGCGGGAGCCGTCGCCGGCCCGTGCTTGACCGAGCCGTCGATGAGGCGGAACGTGCTGCCGTGCCAGGGGCACACCACGCAGGGGTCGCCGTTCTCCATCACGAGCCTGCCCTGGTGCAGCGGGCCCGCCAGGTGGGGGCAGCGGTCGGCGAGCACGCTCACGTTCTCGCCGCGGCGCAGCACGAAGAGCTGGATGTAGCCGAGCCGCCGCGCCACCGGCCGCCCCTCGGGCAGGTCGCGCAGCAGGCAGAGGTCGTGCCAGCCGAGCGGCACCAGGTGGGTGACCTGCGGGGCGTGGTTCGCCCCCGCGGCCTGCCGGTAGGCCAGGTGCCCGCCCAGGTACGCGCCCAGCCCGCCCACGGCGAGCCCGGCGTACGACAACGCCCGGCCCGGCCGCTCGCTCCCGCGCACACGGGCGACGAGGGAGGCGGAGAACAGGCCGAGGGCGGTCAGGTTGGACAACATGTGGACGAAGCCGACGCGCTGCTGCTCGCGATGGAGGGAGGACCAGTCGGTCAGCCCGGCCGCCGCCGTCGGCAGCGCGTTGACCAGGCCGGTGGCCAGCAACAATCGCGCGGCGCGGGGGTCGGCCCCGGCCAGGTCGAGGACGGCCGTGGAGAGCCAGCAGCCCAAACTGACCGTGGCGAGCGGCGGGTGCACCGGCTCGCCGAGGGGGACGCCGTGCAGCAGGTCACGCAGCCGGCCCGGACGCAGGCGCTGGCGGACGGCCTTGGCCAGCACCCTGACCGGTTTGTCCATGGCCTTCGACTTCTCCAGCCGATCGGCGAGGGCAACGGGCCCGGCGAAACGCCGCAACTGCCAGCGGTTCGCTCGTACTTGCTCTTTCACGACAGGTCCCCTACCCCAGCCTCGCTGGCATCACTCGGCCAGGTGGCCCCTGGCGACCGAGAGCTCCACGAGCCGCAGGGCGTAGGCGCCCAGCGAGGGCGAGCCCTCCTGGATGAGGCGCACCTTCTCCTTCACCTGGGAGGCCTTCACCTTGAACAGCGGCCACGTGCCGCCCTCGGTGAGATGGTTGGCCAGGATCGGGGCGAACCGGTCGAGCGCCTTGGCGAACCTGGCCTCCGGTGTCTTCCTGGCCTCGAACTCCTCCCACAACTCCCGCATCCACTTCCCCTGGTCGTCGGGCAGCAGCCCGAAGATGCGGTCGGCGGCGGCCCGCTCCGCCTCGGCCTGCGCGGCCACCTCCACGGGGTCGTAGATGAACGTGTCACCGGCGTCGATCTCCACCAGGTCGTGGACGAGCAACATGGCGACCACCCGCTGCAGGTCGGTCTCCGGCGGCGCATGCTCGCCGAAGACCATCGCCAGCATGCCCACGTGCCATGAGTGCTCAGCGGTGTTCTCCCGCCGGGAACCGTCTATCAGGTGGTTGCGGCGGATGATCCGCTTCAACTTGTCGATCTCGACGGCGAAGGCGATCTGGGCGTTCAGGCGGTCCTCTTCTGGCGCGATAGTCACGCGCGACACCCTAATGTGCGCTGATCACCCCGGTTGGTGAAATCGTGACCGGAACTCCGTTGAACACTGCGTTACCACTCGGAACGTCGATCATGGTCTCGTCGGTCAGCGTGTTGGCGCTGACGCCCGCGTGCCGGGCCGCGACGCGCTGCGCGCTGTCGCTGTGCCCCCAGCCGTGCGGCAGGCTCACCACGCCCGGCATGATCGTCTCCGTGGGCTCCAGCGCCACCGTGACCTGGCCTTTCGCCGAGCGCACGACCGCCTCGCCGGTCAGCCCCAGCCGGGCGGCGTCGGCCGGGTTGATCTGCAGCGTGCAGGTGTTGCTCCCGCCGACCAGCGGGGGCACGTTGTGCATCCAGCTGTTGTTGGAGCGCAGGTGGCGCCGTCCGATCAGCACCATCTCCGGCGGCTCCTCCGCCAGCTTGGCGCGCAGCCGCTGCACGTCCTCGACCAGCGGCTCCGGAGCCAGCTCGATCACCCCGGAGGGCGTCCTGAGCACCTCGTCCAGCCGGGGCTCCAGCGGGCCCAGGTCGAGACCGTGGGGGTGGTCGAGGAGCTTGCGCAGCGACAGGTCGCCCTTGCCGGACCACTCGCCGTACGGGCCGAGGCGCAGCATGAGGTCGAGCCGGCGTTCGGCGCCCGTCGTGCCGTCCAGCAGGTCGCGCAGCTCGGCCGGGTCGCGGCCCTCGACGCCGGAGCCGGGCGTGCGGGTGGCCTTGCCCAGCAGGTCGTCGATGACGTACGCGTCGAGGTCGCCGTCCAGGCCGGAGGCGATCTGGGCCAGCCGGGCGAGGATCCCGCCCTCGGACGGCCGCCCGTCCAGCGGCAGCGCGGGCGGCGAGTAACGGGCGTAGTTGCGCACGGCGAAGCCGAGCAGCGCGAAGTCGTAGTGGCCCGACTGCAGCACCCGCGGCGGAGGCAGGATCACGTCGGCGTGCCGGGTGGTCTCGTTCAGGTACGGATCCACACTCACCATGAAGTCGAGCCCCGCGAACGCCCGGTCGAGCCGGTCACCGTGCGGGGCCGACAACACCGGGTTGCCCGCGATCGTGATCAGCGCCCTGACCTGGCCGTCGCCGGGCGTCTCGATCTCGTCGGCGAGCGTGGCCACCGGCAGCTCGCCGTTCACCTCCGGCAGGTCCCGCACCCGGCTGCGCCACCGCCCGATCGCGTACGGGCGGCGCCGGGCGAGGAATTCCGTGGCCGGTTCGGGGAACATCGCGCCGCCCGGCCGGTCCAGGTTGCCGGTGAGGACGTTGAGCACGTCCACCAGCCACTGGGCCAGCGTGCCGAACTCGGCCGTGCAGGTGCCGATCCGCGCGTAGACGGCCGCCGTACGCGCCGCCGCCAGCTCCCTGGCCAACCGTACGACCACCTCGGCCGCCACCCCGGTACGCCGCGCGACGGCCTCCGGCGGGAAGTGCTTGGCCGCCTCGCGCAGCTCGGCCAGCCCGTTGACGTCGTGCGACGGCGTGACCAGGTCCTCGGCGAACAACGTGTGCACCATCCCGAACAGCAGGTACGCGTCCGTCCCCGGCCGGATGAACACGTGCTCGTCGGCCAGCGCCGCCGTCCGCGTACGGCGGGGGTCCACGACGACGAGCCGGCCGCCACGCCGGCGCAGGGCCTTGAGCCGGCCGGGGAAGTCGGGCGCGGTGCACAGGGAGCCGTTCGACTCCAGCGGGTTGGCGCCCAGCATGAGCAGGTGGTCGGTCCTGTCGAGGTCGGGCACGGGGACCGCCATCGGGTGGCCGAACATGAGCCCGCAGGCCACGTGCTTGGGCATCTGGTCGGCGGTCGCGGCGCTGAAGACGTTGCGCGTGCCGAGCGACTTGACCAGCGGGGCGACGTAGAGCGCGCCGGCCATGGTGTGGGCGTTCGGGTTGCCCAGGTAGACGGCGACGGAGCGGCGGTCGGCGACGCGGCCGAGGCCCGCCCGCACCGCGTCGAACGCCTCCTCCCAGCTCGCCTCCCGACCGCCGACGAGCGGCGTGCGCAGCCGGTCGGGGTCCTCGTCGAGCCGGCCGAGGGAGGCCCCCTTCGGACAGATGAACCCCTTGCTGAACGGGTCGTCCTTGTCGCCGCGGACGCTGGTCACGTGCCCGTCTTCGCCGAGGGTGAGCGTCAGGCCGCAGACGGCTTCGCAGAGAGGGCAGGTCCGGTGGACGGTCGACGTCATCGCGACTCCCTGAGTTCGTCAGATGAACTCATCTTGGCGCGTCCCCCGGGCATGGGGAAGCCCCGGAGCCCCCGCGGTCTCCGGGGCTTGCACCCCTGGGAATGGCCCCTATCCCCAGGCTTCACCGTGTCGCCTCAGGCGGCGACACGCGGCAGGAGGACCTCGGTGCGCAGATCAGGCGGCTCCTCGAGGTCGGACCTCAGCCGGATCCAGGAGTGGCGCCCGTACAGGCGTTCCAGGCCGGGGGAGAAGGCGCCGGGCGCCTCGTCGCGGCGGACGATCTCCACGATGAGGAACTGGGCGCGGGTGCGGTGGCGGTAGACGTTGACGCTGCGCGCCCAGCAGGCCGCCGCGATCTCCTCGCGGTACGCCTCGAACTCCTCGGCGGAGATGCCCGCCCTCGTCATGATCAGCGCCTTCTCGCCCGCGCTCGTCGGCGTGATCCACCACACCAGCGGGATCCGTCCCACCCTGGTGTGCATCGTGGTCTCCAGGCAGACCCGCTGGACGCGGTGCCTGGACACCACGCACCAGAAGTGGGCGCTGATCCAGCTCCGGCCCACCCTGGTGGCGGCGGGCGCCGAGATCGCGCTGGTCAGCACGACGAACGGCAGCCACTGCCCTTCTCCGGCGGCGTTCAGCAGGGCCACCGCGACCAGGCCGAGCCCGGCGAGCACCAGCAGCTCCGTCCGGGCTCGCCAGAGCCTGACCAGGAGATCCGCGCGGCCGGCGGCGGGGAGGTCCTCACTGGCGGGATAGATCTGGTTACGCGGGTTCCTCGACATGTCAGGACACCTCCTCGATCACTCGGCTGCGGCTGCGCAGCTGGTCGAAGCGTGGGTCGCGGTAGCGGCGGGATCCGAACCCGGTGCGGGCCACGGTCCAGCCCCTGCGGTGGGCGAACTCGTCGGGCTCCATGCAGATTTCGCGGTCCGCCCACGTGATGAGTTCCCGGATCCGGGACTTGATTCGGCGGATGGCCTTGGTACCTTGTGAGTACATGAGAAGACCCCTTTCGCGGCAATTCAGAGGTGGCTTCTTGGCCGGTCCGCAGGCTGATTGACCGGTCGGCCGCAGGGTGGCAGCCCATAATGCGGTGACCTGGTGATCAGCCTCGGTCCGGCTTTGTGCGTGCTCGATCGAGCAACGATGCGCGGAATTCGTCAGTCGACGGTGAGATCCTTCCGGCAAACGGCCTCCCTGGTGTACATCTTCTTTTCCGGGACGGCGCCGTTGCCGGTGACGCGACCCCCGCAGGGCCGCTTGATCGATGCGGGAAGGCCCGGTGTGTACGGCCGTGTCGTCATCTTCGGCCTCCTCACCACTCGAGAACCCTCCTGGTTCAGATCGTCCCCCGACGTTGCCGATGCTGCAATACTTCGAGCAACGGAAGATTTAATTTTCTTCGCTTCTTGTCCTGCAAGTTGCACCGGAAGTATCGGCTCAGGGAGTGGTCCCCGGCAGCGGCCGGAAAACCTGATCCACATCGGGCGGCCTCGCGGAGGTTGTCTTGCCTACTACGCTCTACCCGTGAAAGCCTTCTGGCAAGGCTGTGTGGGACTCCTCGTGCAACTTGCAGTGTAAGATTGAGCGAACGGCCCCGAAAGCCGGGCCCCAAACAATCCTTCCGGCTACACCTCCATTCCCCGAGAAGGAGTGTCGACGGTGCCATCGCAGCAGGGCAGTCCAACGGTCCGGCGGCTTCGGCTGGGCCAGGAGTTACGCCTCCTTCGTGAGCGCTCCAAGCTCACAGGCGCCAAGGCGGCCCGAGACCTCGGCTGGTCGGCGAGCAAGGTGAGCCGTATCGAAGCGGCCAAGACCATGCCGAGCACCGACGACATCAAGGCCCTGGCAAAGCTCTACCGCGTCGACGGCGACAAACTTGACGAACTCTTCGGCCTGTTGCGAGATGCGGAGCAGCGAGGCTGGTGGGAAGATTACGAAGACTCCCTGCCCAAGGAGTACACAAGATTCCTCGGGCTGGAGGCGGAGGCAACAGTCCAGCGCAACTGGGAACCCCAGATTGTGCCTGGCACCCTGCAGACGGAGGACTACGCCAGGGAGATCATCCTGGCCACCCGCGGCATCGCGCGCATCACGCACAGCGGTGTCCGGAGCCGGGTGGAGGCGCGTCTCGCCCGACAGCAGAGAGTCCTCCACAGGGAAAATCCGTGCGAGCTGACCGTGGTGCTCGACGAGTCGGCGCTGATGCGCCGCTTCGGTGAGCCGACGGTCATGAGGGAGCAGATGGAGCACCTCCTGGAGGTCTCCCTGCTGCCGCACGTACGGATCCACGTCCTGCCGCTGGAGTCACTCCATCCGGTCAACACCGGCGCGTTCATCCATCTGAAGTTCTCGGCGTTCGACGACGTGGTGTATCTCGAGCAGCTCTACTCCGCCGACTTCGTCGAAGACCTCGGGCGGGTGGCAGGCTATGAAGCGGCCTTCGACCACATCCGGTCGGAGGCTTTGGACGAGGACGAGTCGCGGGTCCTGGTCCAGCGTAAAGCCATGATGTGGCGACGATAGCGACAAACAACAAGAAAAGGGGCCAAAGGCGCCCCCTTTTACAATTGGGGAGAAAATGTCTATCCACACCAAGGTGGCGGCCTGGCAGAAGAGCAGCTTCTGCAACGGCGCATCCGCCTGTGTTGAGGTCGCACCCCTGGCCGACGGGAACGTCGCGCTGCGGGACAGCAAGGAGCAGGACGGCCCCGTCCTCGTCTTCACCCCTGCGGAGTGGGCCGCTTTCACCGCCGGGGTCCGCCAGGGTGAGTTCGACCTGAACACGTTGCAGGTCAGCGCCTCATGAGAGAACGGCCCTGGCAAGTTGCTGGCACAACCTTCAGGGCCGTTCGGGCGGAAGCATCCGCCTCCGAAGTCCCCCTGCTCATCGCCACGAGCGCGGAAGACCCGCACATCATGGCACACCCCGCACCAGTTTGATCAAGCTTCGGCACGCCCTCTGGAAAACCGTTGACCGGGCCATCCCCAGCCCGATGCCTCCTGCTGGATTGAGAGCTCAAGGCGAGTGAATGGAGAAGCCCTGCCCGCAGACTGCGGGCAGGGCTTCTTTCTGTTCGGGTGGCCGTCGCGTCGCAGGGCTACCTGGTCAGACGAGGCCGAGGCCCTGGGCTACGCCGTGGCCGAGGTCCTTGTGGATGTTGGTCCAGTACTCCACGACGCGCTTCTTCATGTCGGTGGTGACCTCGGGGGCCGAGGCGTGGCCGACGATGTTGCTCACCAGGTGGGCGCGGTCCGTGTCGGACAGGACGTTCTCCCAGAGGGCGCGCGGCTGGACGTAGTCGTCGTCCTCGGCGTGCTTGGTGTACGCCGAGCGGACGATCTCGCCCGTGACGTGGTAGTTCTCGCCCTCGTACAGGGACGGGTCGGCGGCGGGGCCGCCGACGGAGTTGGGCGCGTACACCGGACCCGCCGGGTTCTGGAAGGTCATCGGCCCGTCGAAGTTGTAGGAGTTGACGGGGGTACGCGGCTTGTTGACCGGCAGCTGCAGGTAGTTGGGCCCGATCCGGTAGCGGTGGGCGTCCGGGTACGAGAACAGCCGGCCCTGCAGCATCTTGTCGGGCGAGGGCCCGATGCCCGGGACCATGTTCGCCGGCTCGAACCCGGCCTGCTCGACCTCGGCGAAGTAGTTCTCCGGGTTGCGGTTGAGCACGAACCGGCCGATCGTGATCTCGGGGTAGTCGCTGTGCGGCCACACCTTGGTCAGGTCGAACGGGTTGAACCGGTAGTCGGCCGCCGCCTCGAACGGCATGATCTGCACGTTCACCGTCCAGGACGGGTGCTCGCCCCGCTGGATCGCGTAGAACAGGTCGCGGGTGTGGTAGTCGGGGTCCGTGGCCTGCAGCGCGGCGGCCTCGGAGGCGGTGAAGTTCTGGATGCCCTGGTCGGTCTTGAAGTGGTACTTCACCCAGTACCTCTCACCGGCGGCGTTGTACCAGAGGAACGTGTGCGAGCCGAAGCCGTGCATGTGCCGCCAGCTGGCCGGCGTGCCGCGGTCGGTCATCAGGAAGGTGACCTGGTGGGCCGACTCGGGCGAGAGCGTCCAGAAGTCCCACTGCATGTTGTTGTCACGCAGGTGGTTGTCCGGACGCCGCTTCTGGCTGTGGATGAAGTCGGAGAACTTCTGCGGGTCGCGGATGAAGAAGATCGGCGTGTTGTTGCCGACGATGTCGTAGTTGCCGTCCTCGGTGTAGAACTTGATCGCGAAGCCGCGCGGGTCGCGCGCGGTGTCGGCGCTGCCGAGCTCACCGGCGACGGTCGAGAAACGCAGGAAGAGCGGGGTCTCCACGCCCTTCTGGAAGAGCTTGGCCTTGGTGTACTGACTGACGTCCTCGGTGATCTGGAGGGTGCCGTAGGCGCCGCCGCCCTTGGCGTGCACCACTCGCTCGGGGACGCGCTCCCTGTTGAAGTGGGCCATCTTCTGGATCACGTAGTGATCCTGCAGGAGCAGCGGGCCGTTCGGGCCGACGGAGAGCGAGTGCTCGTCGCTCGGCGCGGGGATGCCCGCGTCGTCAGTGGTGATGGGCCTGTTCGTCATAGCGCGGTCCTTCCGGAAATCATCTTTGACAGCTCGGGCACACGCCCCAGAACGTGATGTCGGCTTCGTCCACGACGTAACCCGCGTGGTCCACGGGTTCTAGGCAGGGAGCGACGCCCACCGTGCAGTCGACGTCGGTCACGGTGCCGCAGCGCCGGCACACCAGGTGGTGGTGGTTGTCTCCCACGCGCGCCTCGTAGCGGGCCGGACTGCCCATGGGCTCGATCTTGCGGACGAGCCCGGCCCGGTGGAGGGCGTGCAGCGAGTCGTAGACGGCCTGGAGCGACACCTGCCCGACGCGCCGGCGCACACCGCGGTGGACGTCGTCCACGTCGAGGTGGCCGCCGTCGCGCACGGTCCGCATGATCGCGAGCCGAGCCGCGGTGACCCGCAGCCCGGCCTTCCGGAGCAGGTCGTCATCCCCCATGGACGACAACCTACGCCCTTAAGTTGAACTATTCAAGTTTACGAGTGGACCAAGTTAATGGCGCGGCGGCGGGCCAGGAAGACGGCGCTAAGCCCGGCGAGGACCGCGAGGCCCGCCATGGCGAGAGAGGAGACCAGTGAGGCGGAGTCGCTCTGCCCCTGCAAGCTGATGAAGAGCGTTCCCACCGTGGCCACGCCGATGACCTGGCCGAGCTGCATGACGGTGAGCAGCGCGCCGCTGGCGTCGGCCGCGTACGCGCCGTCGACCTGCTCGGTCGCCATGTTCGTCACCGCGACCTGCACGCCCAGCCCGGCGCCGATGAGGGCGCTCATGATCGCGTACGACAGGCCGCCCCCGGCGGCGAGGCCGAGCCCGACGTAGGCGGGCGCGGCGACGACGTAGCCGAAGGGCACGAGCGGGCGCTGCAGCCGGACGGGCAGGCGCGGCCAGGCGAGCCCGACCAGGCCGAAGGCCAGCGCGCAGGGCACCATCATCATCCCGGAGGCGAGCGGCGTCATGTGCAGGTCGCCCTGCAGGTGCAGGGCCGAGACGAACAGGAACGCACCCCAGGTGGCCGGGCCGAACAGCAGGATCGCCAGCCCGGGCCGCATGCCGGGCGCGCGCAGCACCCGGGCGTCCACCAGGGGACGGCCGCCCCGGGACACGACCCAGCGTTCGATCGCGACGAACGCGCCGAACATCACGATGCTCAGCCCCATCGAGGCCCAGTCCCACACCGGCCAGCCGAGGTCGCGCCCGAGCACGAGGGGCACCACCAGGAGCAGCACGGCCGCCGACAGGGTCACCAGCCCGGCCGGGTCGAGCCCCGCCTTGCCGCCGCCGCCGTCGGCCGGCAGCACGCGCATCCCGGCCACCAGCAGCAGCACCGCGACGGGCACCAGCACCAGGAACAGGATCCGCCAGCCCAGGCCGAGGCCCAGCAGGATGCCGCCGAGCGCCTGGCCGACCACGATGCCGCCGCTGATCACCAGCGACCACAGGCCGATCGCCCGGCCGCGCGCCTGGCCGTGGTAGTTGCGCTGGATCAAGGTCATGACCTGCGGCATCATCATCGCGGCCCCGGCGCCCTGGAGCAGCCGGAAGGCCACGAGCCAGCCCGTCCCCGGTGCGAGGCCCGCCGCGAGTGTGGTGACCGTGAAAACCGCCAAACCGCCGAGGAACGCCCTGCGATAGCCGAACAGGTCGCCGACCCTGGCTCCCGTGATCAACAGGACGGCGTAGACAATGGTGTATCCGGCCACGACCATCTGCAGCCCCGCGCCCGAGGAGTGCAGGTCGGACTCGATGGTGGGGGTGGCCACGTTCACGATGTTGACGTTCAGGATGGCCAGGAACTGCCCGACGAGGATGATCGCCAGGAGCAGGCCGCCGGCCTTCGATTCCTGTGGGTTGGTAGTCACAGGAGAGGGAACTGCGGCAGTTTGCGACATGGTGACTAGTTTGCGGCAGGTCTGATACCAGTAACGAGAGCCTCTTTATACTGGTACTAGGGGTAACTGGATAAACCGTGCCGTATGCCCCCATAGTGGATGGGTGAACGTGGCAGAGGCGAGACGTACGGACCTGTCGGCGTTCCTGCGCAGCCGGCGAGAGCGCATCACCCCCGAGATGGTCGATCTCGCCCCCGGCCCCCGCAGGCGCACGCCGGGCCTGCGCCGCGAGGAGGTCGCCCAGCTCGCGGGCGTCGGGGTGACCTGGTACACGTGGCTGGAGCAGGGGCGGCCGATCAACGCCAGCAGCCAGGTGCTCGACGCGATCGCGCGCACGCTCCGGCTCGACAACGCCGAACGCCGACACCTCTACCGTCTGGCGGGCCAGACCGAGGAGCCGATCCCGGTCGACTGCGGCCAGGTGACGCCCGAGATGCGGGAGATCCTCGACCGGCTCGGCGACATGCCGGCCTGCGTGGCCAACAGCCGCTGCGACGCGCTGGCCTGGAACGCCGCGTACGCGGGGCTGTTCCCCGAGCTGACCGGCGCGCCGGAAGGCGAGCGCAACTCGTTGTGGCAGAGCTGCCTCAACCCCTCGCCCACGACCCTGCTGCTCGATCGTGACAACGAGCTCGCGCGCTCGGTGGCGGTCTTCAGGGGCGCCTACAGCAGGCACGCCGACGACCCCAGCTGGCAGGACTTCGTCCGGCGGCTCGGCGAGGAGAGCGCCGAGTTCGCGCGGCTGTGGGCCCGGCAGGACGTCGCCGAGCCGGGGCCCAGGGTGAAGGCGTTCCGTCACGTGGAGTACGGGACGTTGCGCTTCAGCACGACGAGCCTGTCGGCGGTGCCCGAGCTCCGACTGATCGTCTACACCCCTCTGGACGACGAGACCCGTAGGGCTGTGTCCGCATTGATGGGGGAACCTGCACGTTAGTCCGCCCTGCATGGCATGCTCGGATGCCAATATGTCAGGATTCGAGCGGAAGTGGCGGCAGATGAGAATCCCCCGTGCCCTCCCGTTGTTCGCCGTGGTCGCCTCCTTGGCCGCGTGCTCCCCGGCGCCGGAGCGGGAGCCGCAGCTGGCCCCCGTCGACCAGCAGGTGGCGGCCGAACCGACCGAGGAGCCGACGCCGGAGCGGCGGCCGTTCACCATCGCCTTCGGCGGGGACGTGCACTTCGAGGGGATGTTGCGCGGCCGTCTCGCCAACCCGCGCACGGCGCTCGGGCCGATCGCGGGCGTGCTGCGCAAGGCCGACTTAGCGATGGTCAACCTGGAGACGGCCATCACCACGGGCGGCACTCCCGCACCGGGCAAGCAGTACACCTTCCGCGCCCCGTCCAGCGCGTTCACCGCGCTGAAGGCGGCCGGGGTGGACGTCGCGTCGATGGCCAACAACCACGGCATGGACTACATGCAGACCGGCCTCGCCGACTCGCTGGCCGCCGCCAAGAGCAGCAAGTTCCCCGTCGTGGGCATCGGGAAGGACGCGGCGCAGGCGTACCGGCCCTTTCGCAAGACCGTGAACGGCAACCGGGTGGCGATCATCGGGGCCACGCAGGTGATGGACGCCGAGTTCATCCAGTCGTGGACGGCCACCGCCGACCAGGGCGGCCTGGCCTCGGCCAAGAACGAGGCCGCGCTGCTCCGGGCCGTCAAGAAGGCGCGCAAGGACTCCGACACCGTGATCGTCCACCTGCACTGGGGCACCGAGCTGCAGAAGTGTCCCAACGAGGCACAGCTCTCGCTCGCCCCCAAGCTGGTCAAGGCGGGGGCCGACGTGGTCGTCGGCGGGCACGCGCACATCCTGCTCGGCTCCGGCTACCTGGACGACGCGTACGTCAACTACGGCATGGGCAACTTCGTCTTCTACAACTCCAACCCCGCCACCACCGGCAGGACCGGGGTCCTGACCCTGACCATCAACGGCCGCAAGATCCTCAAGGACGCCTGGACGCCGGCCACCATCCAGGGAGGCATTCCCGTACCGATGAAGGGGACCGCCCGGACGCAGGCCGTGGCCGACTGGAAGCAGCTGCGTTCCTGTACGGGGCTGTCCGCGAAACCCTGACAGGAGTTGCCGCGGTGTCGAACAGTGGAGGAATTCGCGCGGAATTTCGTCGATATATATGGCGTGCCGGACATTGTTGTGACGAATGCCGGGACGTTCTCCGCCCCCCAGGCGCCGCCACGGTCGGACGGGGGCGGCCGGTCAGGGAGTCGGGGGCGGCCTCTGTAGAACGTGACCGAAATTGGGCTGTTGTATCGGCCGGCCTGGAGGGGAAAATCGGTTATGCCCTGTCCGGGATTTCACCGCCTGCCATGAGCAGACGGGCCAGGTCGGGGCGTCCCCCGAGAAATCCGCAAATTGGCAGGTATTGATCGCCCAAACGGGAGAAGATAAGTTCGTGTCTTCGCCGCAACCGGATGACGAGTGCGCCACCCCCAAAGCCCTCAGACGCAGACCCGCGCAGCGCCGCAGCGCCCGGCGTGTCGAGCGCATGCTCGACGCCTGCGCCGAACTGCTCGACGAGGCAGGCTACGAGGCCCTGTCGACCACACGCATCGCCGAGCGGGCGGGTGTGGCGATCGGGTCGGTCTACCAGTTCTTTCCCGACAAACGCGCCATCACCCAGGAGCTCACCCGGCGCAACGTCGAGGAGTTCGTCCGCAGAGTCGACCGCCGCTTCCTCGAGGAGGACTACCGCGGCTGGTGGGAGGCGGTCGACGCGATCATCGACATCTACGTCGACATGCACCGCACGGTCTCGGGATTCAAGAGCCTGCACTTCGGCGACGTCGTCGACCTCAACCTGCTCGACTCCGACTCCGACAACAACACCGTGATAGCCGGACGGCTGCGCGGGCTGTTCCTCAAGGAGTTCGGGCTGGCCGACAGCGCGGCGCTCGACCTGGCCGTGTTGGTGGCGGTCGAGGCCGGCGACGCCGTACTGAAACTGGCCTTCCGCCGTGACCCCGACGGCGACCCCGAGATCATCGACGCGGCCAAACACCTGATCAGGGGCTTCCTGTCACGTCAGCTCAAGTCGTGGTCGCCGCACTAGGCGGTCAGTTGCGGCCGGCCTGCTCGACCTCTTCGAGCCAGGCCGGCATGTCGCGGGCCCAGCGTTTCCTGCTCTCGTCGTCGCCGAGCGCGGCCGCCGGCAGCTCCTGCAACCGCGGAGCGTCGGGCGTGCGCCCGCAGGGCGCGAACGAGACCGGACGCGCACCTCTGGCCTCGCGCACGTCGAGACGGGCCTCAATGGCGCGCAGGTTGCGTTCGGCGGATTCGATGGCCTCGAAACGGGCCGACAGATAGCCGGCCACTCCGGGAACGACGGCCGACAGGACGACAGCACAGGCCAGCGTGAAGGTCAGCTGCTTGGACATGCCCATACAGTCCCTCCGCTCGCGTGGCGGCAAAGTGCTTGTTGTATGCCCTCCGACCTGCATGGACACGCCTATCCGCCGGGCGATTGGGCGAGACGTTACCGAATATGTGCGGGACCGGCGATGCGGATTGACCGGGCAAAGACCCGAGTCGCTCGGTAGTCTCGCGGTGTGGCGCATGTGACCCGTGAGCACCTTGATCATCTGCTTGAGCAGGCCCTGCTGGCCGACGACCACAGTTCCCTGGCCAGTCGGCTCTACGACGTCGCGCTCGACTACTCCTCCGGCGACGTCTCCAGGGCGTCCATCCTGGTCCTCGCCGCCGAGGAGTGGCGAGCGGCGGGCCAGCCCGTGCGCGCGATGGAGTGTTTCCAGCGCGCGGTACAGGACGGTGGCGACGCGGGTTTCGACCCGCGGGCCGGCATCGCCGACACGCTGTTCGAGCTCGACCGGCCTGATGAGGCGAGGGAGGTCATCGAGACGATCCGCGCCGAGGGCGACGTCTCCACGGCGACCGCTCACACGATCGCCGAGACGCTGGTCGCCTACGGCGATCTGCAAGGAGGGCTCGAATGGGCGACCCAGGCGGCCCTGGGGTGTGACGAGGGAGATCCCGAACAGGTGGCGGTGCTGCGCACGCGCTATCGCATCCGGGTCGACCTCGGGCTCCCCGAGGACGAGCTCGACGCGCTCGTCTCCTGACGCCTGAGCCCCGGGAGGGCCCGCCGTGACCGGCAGGGCCCCCTTCGTCATGCCCTGATCACCAGCTCCGCCAGGTCGCGCGCGGCCAGTGCCGGGTGGGCGTCGGGGCGGGTGACGGCGTGCGCGAGCACGCCGTCCACGAGCACGAGCAGCTGGTCGGCGCCGCGATCGGGCGCCGGGTGCCCGTGCCGGCGCAGCTCGTCGGCGAACAGCTGATGCATCCCGTCCTTGTACGCGCGCACCTCGGCGTGGGCTGGATGGTCGGGGTCGGTGAGGGCCAGCTCCGCCGCCGTGTAACGGCAGCCGTGGAACGAGGGCGCGGTCGTGATCTTCTCCAGCTCGTCGAAGACGGCGCGGATCCGGTCGCGCGGGTCGTCGCCGGCGTCGTCCATCACCTGGCGGTAACGGGCCGCGACGCCGGTCTGCTTCTGCCGCAGCGTCTCGGCGATCAGCCCTTCCTTGCCGCCGAAGTGCTGGTAGAGCGAGCGCCGCGCGACGTCGGCGCGCTTGAGTATCGCATCGACGCCGACGTGGACGCCCTGTTCGTACGTGAGGTCGCCCGCTGCTTCGAGGAGTCGTTCGCGGGGTCCGGGTCTGCTCATCACACCATCGATCCTGGCACGCGGTTGACAGTAGATCGCCCATTCTATCTAATGAGCCTCTGCGTATACCAACCATTCTATCTATCGGAGTCGCCATGCCCCGCGCGGGCACCTTGCCCACCGTGCTGACCGGCGTGTTCCTCACGATCCTGGACTTCTTCATCGTCAACGTCGCCATCCCCGCCATCCAGCGCGACCTGCACGCCGGCCCCGCCGCGATCGAGTGGGTCGTCGCCGGGTACGGCCTGGCCTACGGCTCGGGTCTCGTCCTCGGCGGACGGCTCGGCGACGTCCTCGGCCGGCGCCGCATGTTCGCCGCCGGCCTGGCCCTGTTCACCCTCGCCTCGATCGGCTGCGGCCTGGCTCCCGGTGCCGGCGCGCTGATCGCCGCCCGTGTCGCCCAGGGGCTCGCCGCCGCCGTGCTCGCCCCCCAGGTGCTGGCCATCCTGCGCACCGCCTACAGCGGGCCCGCCCAGGCCAGGGCGCTCAACGCGTACGCCATGACCATGGGGCTGGCCGCCGTCTTCGGCCAGCTCATCGGCGGCCTGCTGATCCAGGCCGACCTGTTCGGGCTCGGCTGGCGGGCGTGCTTCCTGGTCAACGTGCCGATCGGGGTGGCCGCGCTCGCCCTGACCCGCCGTGTGGTCCCCGAGAGCCGCCCCGGCGCGTCCGTACGGCTCGACCTGGGCGGCGCCGTCCTCGTCACGCTCGCCCTGGTCGCGATCCTGCTGCCGCTCATCGAGGGACGCGAGCAGGGCTGGCCGCTGTGGACGTGGGCGTCGCCGGTCGCCGCCGTCGTGCTCTTCGCCGCCTACGCCGGGCGGCGGCACTCGTCGCCGCTGATCGACCTGACGTTGTTCCGCGAGCGGGCCTTCACCGCCGGCCTGCTCACCCAGCTCGCCTTCACCATGGGCATGTCCGCGTACTTCCTGATCTTCGCCCTGTACGTCCAGGACGGCGTCGGGCTGGACGCGTTGCAGGCCGGCCTGATCTTCGCGCCGATCGGCGCGGGATATCTGGCGGCCTCGTTGCTCGCACCCCGGTTCGTCGCGTGGTTCGGCCGTCAGGCGATCGCCCTGGGCGGGCTGATCAGGGCAGCCGGGCTCGTCGCGATGCTGGCCGTGGTCGCCTCGGGGGCGGCCGTCGGCTGGCTGACGCCGGCGCTGGCCGTGGACGGGTTCGGCATGGGGCTGGCGCTCGCCCCGATCATGGGGACCGTGCTGGCCAGGGTCGCGCCGCAGCAGGCCGGCGCCGCGGCCGGGGTGCTCACGACCACCCAGCAGGTCGGCTCGGCGCTCGGCGTCGGCATCGTCGGGATCGTGTTCTACGGCAGCCTGCCTGGCGGGGTGAGTCAGGCGTTCCAGCACGGGCTGATCTACCTGATCGCCATCGGCCTGGCCGTCGCCGGGCTCGTCCAGCTGGTGCCGCGCGCCGCCGGCGTCCGTACCCGTGTCAAAGAGGAGAGCATCGCATGACAGACCTGAACGACCTCGCGCACCGCTACGCCGCCCTCTGGAACGAACCCGACGCCGAGACCCGCCGCGCGGCCGTCGCCGGGCTGTTCGCGGCGGACGCCGCCCACTACACGCCCACCCGCGAATTCCACGGCCACGCCGAGCTGGAGGAGCGCGTCGCCGGCGCGTACGAGCAGTGGGTCGCGCCTGGAACCTATGTCTTCCGTGCGGGCGCCGGCGCCGAGGGGCACCATCACGCCGTGCGGCTGACGTGGGAGATGGTCAGGCGCGATACCGGCGAGGTCGACTCCGTCGGCTTCGACTTCCTCGTGCTCGACGAGCACGGGCTGATCCGCAGCGATCATCAGTTCGTCGGGCGCTGAGTCTCTTTGGGCGAAGAGGCCGCGGTCGCCGGTGACCGCGGCCTCTTCGATCATGGGAAGCCGGGCGCGGCAGGCACGATCCGCGCCCGGACAGGATGGCTCATCGCGCTCCGAGACCCGGCGCGATCGCCGTGACGCCGCGCACCAGCGTCGAGGTGCCCTCGACGCTCTCCATCGCCTTCGGCAGCAGCACGTCCATCACCTCTTCGCCGATCTCCTGCACGGGCTTGGCGAAGTGCGGCGGCGACTCGAGGTCGGCGTCGGAGACGCGCACGCCGCGGTCGAACCGCACCTCCGGCAGGCCGACCCCCAGCGTCGTCTCCGCCGTCTCCGCCATCTCCGGCACCTGCGGCAACATCGGCAGCGAGGCGACGCCCGCCGCGGTCGACAGGTCCTTCAGCGTGCGCGGGTCGGGAGCGAGGGGGAGACCGGCGGGGGAGGCCGAGGTCAGCGCCGGCATGCCCCAGGTGGCCGCCACGCCGCCCAGGTCGGCCGTGCCGAGCACCGGCCTCGCCGCCGCGAGGCCGGTCAGCCCGAGGTCGCGGGCCAGCTCGCCGGCCGCCATGGCCAGCCTGACGCTCTCATCGGTGACGAACCGGCCGCTGCCCGAGACGGTCTCACGGAGCCGCGTCGCGGCGTGCCGATCGCAGTAGGAGGCGATCGCGGTGGACGACAGCAGCGCGCGGTCTGCCGTCGCGCAGGAGTCCGCGGACGCCGGGCCGGTGGACAAGCAGCCGACCCCCGCGGCCAGAGCGGCGGTCGCGACGATGCTCCGGATCTTCTGCACTGACACTGCACGTCCCTCTGATCGGTATCGCTGATCTGACGGAACGTGACCGTAGCGACGCGGCTCGCCGGGCGGCGCGCCGCTTATCCGAAGAGTGAAGCGAACCTTACGTGCTTATGGCTGTGCTTATGGGCCTCGCTTCGCGAGGCCGGCTCGGTCGCCTTTGATGCCGCCGTCTTCCCCCGCTCCGGTCGCTGCGCTCCCTCCGCTCCCCCAGACGACGGCAGCTCCCTCGCAACCCCTCGCTCCGCGCAGTCCCGCGCTGCGGTGGTTGCGCTGTCTCCGTTCCTTTGGACGAGGCGGCGCCTTCACGAGCCCTGGCCTGAACCCCCGCTCGGGCCGCTGTGCACCCTTCAGGTGACAGCGGCTCCGGCGCGGTCCCCGCTGTGGTCGCTTCCGGGCGGGGTGGGGGCGGTCAGGCGCGTTGGATGAGGAGTTCGTCGTCGCCGAGGTCGACGTTGACCTTGTCGCCGTCGATGATCTCGCTGGACAGGACCGCCTTGGCGAGTTTGTCGCCGATGGCGGACTGGACCAGGCGGCGCAGCGGGCGGGCGCCGTACATCGGGTCGTAGCCGGTCAAGGCCAGCCAGTCGCGGGCGGCCGGCGTGACCTCCAGCGTCAGCCTGCGGTCGGCCAGGCGCCGGGCCAGGCGGTCGACCTGCAGGTCGACGATGCGGGTCAGCTCTTCGGTGCCGAGCGCGTCGAAGACGATCACGTCGTCGAGCCGGTTGAGGAACTCCGGCTTGAACGCGGCCCGCACCGCCACCATCACGGCCTCGCGCTTGGCGTCGTTCTCCAGCTTGGGATCGACGAGGAACTGCGAGCCGAGGTTGGAGGTGAGGATCAGGATCGTGTTGCGGAAGTCGACCGTACGGCCCTGGCCGTCGGTGAGCCGCCCGTCGTCGAGCACCTGCAGCAGGATGTCGAAGACCTCGGGATGGGCCTTCTCCACCTCATCGAGCAGCACCACGGTGTACGGGCGCCGCCTGACGGCCTCGGTGAGCTGGCCCCCCTCCTCGTAGCCGACGTAACCGGGAGGCGCGCCGACGAGCCGGGCCACGCTGTGCTTCTCGGAGTATTCGCTCATGTCGATCCGGGTCATCGCCCGCTCGTCGTCGAACAGGAACTCCGCCAGCGCCTTGGCCAGCTCGGTCTTGCCCACCCCGGTCGGTCCGAGGAACAGGAACGAGCCCGTCGGCCTGTCGGGGTCGGCGATGCCCGCCCGGCTGCGGCGTACGGCGTCGGAGACCGCCTGGACGGCCTGCCGCTGGCCGATGAGACGCTTGCCCAGCTCCTCCTCCATGCGCAGCAGCTTGGCCGTCTCGGCCTCCAGCAGCCGCCCGGCCGGGATGCCCGTCCAGGACGAGACCACCTCGGCGATGTCGTCGGGGCCGACCTCCTCCTTGACCATGGCGTTCTCGGGCGGCGCGGCCTCGGAGGCGGCCTTGAGGGCCTGCTCCAGCCGCGGCACCTCGGCGTACATCAGGCGGGAGGCGGTCTCGAAGTCGCCGTCGCGCTGCGCCCGCTCGGCCGCGCCGCGCGCCTCGTCGAGCTGCTTCTTCAGCTCACCGACCTTGTTGAGGCCGGCCTTCTCCTGCTCCCAGCGGCCGACGAGGGCGTTGAGCTCCTCCTGGCGGTCGGCCAGCTCCTGGCGCAGCCGTTCCAGCCGCTGCACGGAGGCCTCGTCGGTCTCCTTCGACAGGGCCAGCTCCTCCATCTTCAACCGGTCGACGCCGCGCTGGAGCTGGTCGATCTCCACCGGACGGGAGTCGATCTCCATGCGCAGCCGCGAGGCGGCCTCGTCGACGAGGTCGATGGCCTTGTCGGGCAGGAAGCGGCTGGTGATGTAGCGGTCGGACAGCGCGGCGGCGGCCACCAGCGCGCTGTCGGCGATCTGCACCTGGTGGTGGGCCTCGTAGCGGCCCTTGAGCCCGCGCAGGATCGCGATGGTGTCCTCGACGGACGGCTCGCCCACGTAGACCTGCTGGAAGCGGCGCTCCAGCGCCGGGTCCTTCTCGATGCGCTCGCGGTATTCGTCGAGCGTCGTCGCGCCGATCATGCGCAACTCGCCGCGGGCCAGCATCGGCTTGAGCATGTTGCCGGCGTCCATCGCGCCCTCGGCGGCACCCGCGCCGACGACGGTGTGCAGCTCGTCGATGAACGTCACGACCTGCCCGTTGCTCTCCTTGATCTCGGAGAGCACGGCCTTGAGCCGCTCCTCGAACTCGCCGCGGTATTTCGCGCCGGCCACCATCGCGCCCAGGTCGAGCGCGATCAGCCGCTTGTTGCGCAGCGACTCCGGCACGTCGCCGGCCACGATCCGCTGGGCCAGGCCCTCGACGACGGCGGTCTTGCCGACGCCGGGCTCGCCGATCAGCACCGGGTTGTTCTTCGTGCGCCGGCTGAGCACCTGGACCACGCGGCGGATCTCGGAGTCGCGGCCGATGACCGGGTCGAGCTTGCCGCTGCGGGCCCGCTCGGTCAGGTCGACGCCGTACTTCTCCAGCGCCTGGTAGGTGTCTTCCGGGGTCTCGCTGGTGACGCGGGCATTGCCGCGTACCTTCTCGAAGGCGTCGAGCAGCGCCTGCGAGGTCGCACCCTGCGACTTCAGCAGCTCGGCCACCTGGCCGCCGTCGGCGGCCAGGCCCACCAGGAGATGCTCGGTCGAGACGTAGAGGTCTTCGAGCCGGTTGGCGTGCTGGGCGGCGGTGTTGAGCACCGTCAGCAGCTGGCGCGAGGAAGACGGGGCCCCCACCGTCGCCCCCTGCGCCTTCGGCAGCGCCGCCAGCTGCTCCTCGGCGCGGGCGCGGATCGCGCGCCAGTCGGCGCCGACCGCCTCCAGCAGCGGCACGGCTGTGCCGCCGGTCTGGGAGAGCAGCGTGGTCAGCAGGTGAGCCGGGGAGATCTCGGGGTTGCCCTCGGCGGCGGCGCGCCGCATGGCACCCGAGAGCGCTTCCTGGCTCTTCTGGGTGAGCTTGTAATCCATGTCCTCAGGCCCCCGGTGGCAGCTCGTAGCGGATCAGAGCCCGGATCATGCGCATCTCGGCGCGCAGGCGGTGGACCTCCTCGCGCAGCCGGAGGTTGTCGTTCTCGAGCTCGAGGATCCGCTTGATCCCCGCGAGGTTGATGCCCTCCTCCTGGGAGAGCCGCTGCACCTCGCGGAGCTGGATGATGTCTCTCGTGGAGTAGAGGCGGCCGCGCCCCGCCGTGCGCCCAGGACTGACCAGCCCCAGCCGGTCGTACTGCCGCAGGGTCTGCGGGTGCAGGCCCGACAGCTGCGCGGCCACCGAGATCACATAGACAGGGGTGTCGTCTGACAGGTCGAAGTAGTTGGCGTCCATCGGCTTACTCGCTTCTGGCTCGCTGAATGAGCTCAGCGCGCGGGTCCTCTCCCGCGGTCGCGGTGTTGAACTCGTTGAGCAGCTCGCGTGACTTGTCGTCGAGCGTCTGCGGCACCACGACCTCGACCGTGGCGAGCAGGTCGCCCTTGGTGCCGTCTTTTCGGGTGACGCCCCTGCCGCGTACGCGGAACGTACGCCCGTTGGGCGTGCCCGGCGGGATGCGCAGCGTGACCGGCAGGCCCTTGAGCACCGGCACCTTGATCTCGGCGCCGAGCGCGGCCTCCGTGAACGTCACCGGCACGGTGATCGTCAGGTTGTCGCCCGCCCTGCCGAACACGGCGTGCGGCTTGACGTGCGTCTGGATGTAGAGGTCGCCCGCCGGGCCGCCGTTCTCGCCCGGCGCTCCCTTGCCCTTGAGCTTGACGCGCTGGCCGTCGGCCACGCCCGCCGGGATGCGGGCCTGGATCGTACGGGTGCTCTTGGCCCGGCCGCTGCCCTCGCACACGGGGCAGGGGTCGTCCACGATCAGCCCGCGGCCCTTGCAGTCGCGGCAGGGCTCGGAGAAGGCGAAGTTGCCCAGGTTGCGGCTGGCCGCGCCGGTGCCCTCACAGGTGGGGCAGACCCTGGGGGTCGTGCCCGCCTTGGCGCCGGTGCCGCTGCACGCGGTGCAGGCGGCCGAGCTGGTCAGCCTGAGCGACACGGTGGTGCCCTCGGCCGCTTCGGTGAACGTCAGCGTGACCTCGGACTCGACGTCCTGGCCGCGTCGCGGGCGGGTGGTGGTGCCGGTACGGGTGGCCCCACCCCGGTTGAACAGCCCGCCGAAAAGATCGCCGAGCCGATCGCCCGCGCCCCCGCCCGTGCTCTGCCCGGTGCCGCCGAACAGGTCGCCGAAGTCGAACGGGAACCCGCCACCGCCGGCCCGCTGGCCGCCCACCCCGGAGCCGAACAGCGTGCGCGCCTCGTCGTACTCCTTGCGGCGCTTGCTGTCGGACAGGACGTCGTAGGCCTCGGAGACCTCCTTGAACTTGGCCTCTTTGGTCGCGTCGCCCTGGTTGCTGTCGGGGTGGTACTGGCGCGCCAGCTTGCGGTACGCCTTCTTGATCTCGTCGGCGGTGGCGGTCTTGGGCACACCAAGGACGGCGTAGTAGTCCTTCTCCAGGTAGTCCTTGGTGCTCATCTACGGCCCTTCGTCCTCGTGTCAGTTGTCTTCTTCGTCATTGGACGCGGGAGGGGCGTCCTCGGGCTCGGCGACGGCGACCCGCGCCGGGCGCAGCACCCGCTCACCCATGCGGTAGCCGGGCTGCAGCACCTCGATCGCGGTCGGCTCGGTCACGTCCGGCGAGTAGCTGTGCATCAGCGCCTCGTGGACCATCGGGTCGAAGGGGTCGCCCTTCTGCCCGAACGGGGTGAGCCCCAGCTTGGTGAGAGCCGCCTCCAGCGACTCGGCCACCTTCGCGAAGCCACCCGTGAGCTCGCCGTGGTCGCGCGCCCTGCCGATGTCGTCGAGCACGGGCAGCAGCTCCATGAGCGTGCTCGCGACCGCCTGCTCCTTGACCGCGACGCGGTCGCGTTCGACGCGCTTGCGGTAGTTCACATATTCGGCCTGCAGACGCTGCAGGTCGGCGGTGCGCTCGGCGAGCTGCGCCTGCAGCTCCTCGCTGCCGGCGGGCGCCCGGGCGGGCGCCGCCTCCGCGGCGGGCGGCTGCTCGGCCGCCCCGTCCGCGGGGGCGTGCTCGCGGACCTGGCCCGTCTCCGGGTCGATCTTGCGGTTGTCGCGGATCACCGGCTCCTCGTGCCCGTTTTCACGCGGCGGCATCACTTGTCCTTCGGCTCGTCGTCGACGATCTCGGCCTCGACCACGTCGTCGTCGGCCTTCTGGCCGGCACCGGACGCGGCGTCCTGCGGAGCGCCCTCGGCGCCGCCGCCCTGCTGGCCCGCGGCGTAGATCGCCGAGCCCATCTTCTGGCTGACCGTGGCGAGCTTCTCGGCCGAGGTGCGGATGACGTCGGTGTCGGTGCCCTCAAGAGCCTTCTTCAGCTCGGCCAGCGCGTCGTTGACCTCGGTCTTGATGTCGGACGGGACCTTGTCGTCGTTCTCGCGGAGGAACTTCTCCGTCTGGTAGGCCAGGCCGTCTGCGTTGTTGCGGACCTCGGCCTCCTCGCGGCGCTTCTTGTCCTCCTCGGCGTACGACTCGGCCTCGCGCATCATGCGCTCGATGTCGTCCTTCGGCAGCGCCGAGCCGCCGGTGATCGTCATCGTCTGCTCCTTGCCCGTGCCCAGGTCCTTGGCGGAGACGTTGACGATGCCGTTGGCGTCGATGTCGAAGGTGACCTCGATCTGGGGGATGCCGCGCGGCGCCGGCGCGATGCCGGTCAGCTCGAAGGTCGCGAGCTTCTTGTTGTACGCGGCGATCTCGCGCTCGCCCTGGAAGACCTGGATCTGCACCGACGGCTGGTTGTCCTCGGCCGTGGTGAAGACCTCGGAGCGCTTCGTCGGGATCGTCGTGTTGCGCTCGATGATCTTGGTGAAGATGCCGCCCTTGGTCTCGATGCCCAGCGACAGCGGGGTCACGTCGAGCAGCAGGACGTCCTTGACCTCACCCTTGAGCACGCCGGCCTGCAGGGCCGCGCCGATGGCGACGACCTCGTCGGGGTTGACGCCCTTGTTGGGCTCCTTGCCGCCGGTCAGCTCCTTGACCAGGTCGGTGACGGCGGGCATGCGGGTCGAGCCGCCGACGAGCACCACGTGGGCGATGTCGGAGACCTTGATGCCGGCGTCCTTGATGACCTGGTGGAACGGGCCCTTGGTCCGCTCGAGCAGGTCAGCCGTCAGCCGCTGGAACTCCGAGCGGGTGAGCTTCTCGTCGAGGTGCAGTGGGCCCTCGGAGGAGGCCGTGATGTAGGGGAGGTTGATGGACGTCTCGGACTGGCTGGACAGCTCGATCTTGGCCTTCTCGGCCGCCTCGCGCAGACGCTGGAGCGCCATCTTGTCCTTGGCCAGGTCGACGCCGTGGGCGTTCTGGAAGCGCTTGACGAGCTCGTCGACGATGCGCTGGTCCCAGTCGTCACCGCCCAGGTGGTTGTCACCGGAGGTGGCCTTGACCTCGACGAAGCCGTGGCCGTCCTCCTGGCCGACGTCGAGCAGCGAGACGTCGAAGGTGCCGCCGCCGAGGTCGAAGACCAGGATGGTCTGGTCCTGCTCCTTGTCGAGCCCGTAGGCGAGGGCCGCCGCGGTCGGCTCGTTGATGATGCGGAGCACGTTGAGGCCCGCGATCGTGCCGGCCTCCTTGGTGGCCTGGCGCTGAGCGTCGTTGAAGTAGGCGGGGACGGTGATCACGGCGTCGGTGATCTTCTCGCCCAGGTAGGCCTCGGCGTCCTGCTTCAGCTTCTGCAGCACGAAGGCGCTGATCTGCTGCGGCGAGAACTTCTTGCCGTCGATCTCCTGGGACCAGTTGGTGCCCATCTCCCGCTTGACCGAGCGGATGGTCCGGTCGACGTTGGTGACGGCCTGCCGCTTGGCGACCTCACCGACCAGGACCTCACCGTTCTTCGCGAAGGCGACCACGGACGGCGTGGTCCGCGAGCCCTGCGCGTTGGCGATGACAGTGGGCTCACCGCCCTCGAGGATCGAGACGACGGAGTTGGTCGTCCCCAGGTCGATACCTACCGCACGTGCCATGAGTACGTCCTTGTAGTCAAAGTTGAGTCGGTCAGACTCAACGTATGGATGCGTGCCGTCTTTGTCAAACGACTTGAGCCTACTCGACTCAACCCTCGTGAGCGTAAAAGCATTCCCTGGTTTCAGCGGCGCATACCCGGGTCAACGGGGCGCATGCCAAGGAAGGTTCCGCTCCGAGGTGGCGTACAGGACGTAGCTGGATTTGTCGGGAGGCTTACCGTTTGGCGCCGTCCACGAGCTTGCGCTTGCCGAGGGCCTTGTCCAGGTCGACCGTCGTGGTCTTCTCGACCGCGATCATGATGCAGGACATGTCCCTGGCCTTCGGTGAGGAGCCCTCGTACAGCGTGATCGTGACGTTCTTCGCGGTCTCCTTCACCGAGACGCGGTCCAGCACCGTGCACGGAGCCACGCCCGACCACCACGTGAGGCGGACCTTCCTGCCGCCCGACACGGGCTCGGCCTTGGTCCAGCGGACCTCGCGGACGTTGACCGCGTCACCCTCCGGCTTCACGGTCTCGGGGCCGCTCGGGGGAGCGGTGGACGGGGTGCCGGCGGCCGGGCTCGACACGACCGGCGGCCGCTCCGGCGTCGAGGTCGCGGCGGGCCCGGCCGACGACCCGCCCTGCGTGCCGCAGCCCGCCGCGAGCACCAGACCGGCCAGAAGAGTCGTTGTCATAGTCCGCATACTCCTACGACGGATCACGCGCGTCACCGGTTCAGCGGCGCGAGTTAGTGTGGTCCACGTGCTCCGTCAGGCCATGCTCGCCCTCTCCAAGAGCCGACGCGCCGAGCGGCTCGTCACCACCTCGCCGCTGACCGCCGGTGTCGTCGAACGCTACGTCGCGGGCGACGTGGCCGCCGTGGTGCGCGACCTGACCCGCGGGGGCCTGCTCGTCACCGTGGCCCACCTGGGCGAGGAGGTCGCCGGCGAGAGCAGGGCCGAGGAGGCCGTACGCGGCTACCTGGCGCTGCTCGACCTGCTGCCCACGGGCGCCGACGTGTCGGTCAAGCTCACCGCCCTCGGCCTGCGGCTGTCACAGCAGCTCGCGCTCGGCCACGCCGCCGAGATCTGCGCCGCCGCCGCGTCCAGGGGCATGACGGTGACGCTCGACGCCGAGGAGCACGACACCGTGCCGGGGCTGCACGCCGTGCACGCCGCCCTGCGCCGCGAGCATCCCGACGTGGGGGTGGTCGTGCAGGCGTACCTGCCCGACTCGCTCGACCGCTGCGAGAAGCTCGGCGGCGCCCGCGTACGCCTGTGCAAGGGCGCCTACACCGCTCCCGGGGCCTACAAGCGGCCGATCGACATCGACCGCTCGTTCGTACGGTGCCTGAAAGTGCTCATGGCCGGCACCGCCTACCCCATGGTCGCCACCCACGACCCCCGGCTGCTGCGCATCGCCTCAACGCTCGCCGTGCTCGAGGGCCGCGACCAGAGCGGCTACGAACTCCAGATGCTCTACGGCGTACGCCCGGGGGAGCAGGCCCGCCAGGCGCAGCTCGGCGCGCGGATGCGCGTCTACGTGCCCTACGGCGACGAGTGGTATCCCTACCTCGTGCGCCGCCTCGCCGAGCGCCCGGCGAACCTGGCGTTCTTCCTGCGGTCGCTGGTGTCGCGGCGCTAGCCGGATACGCTGCCAGACCAGGCAATATTCGTCGAGGGGCACAAAGATGATCGCGATATTGGGCACCGGCAAGATGGGCGAGGCCCTGCTGTCCGGTCTGCTGCGCGCGGGGCTCGAGCCGGACGACGTCATGGCGACCACCCGCAGGGCCGAACGCGCCCAGACGCTGCGCGAGACGTACGGCGTGCGCACGGTCTCCAACGCCGAGGCGGCCAAGGCGGCCGACACGCTGATCCTGGCCGTCAAGCCGCAGGACATGGCGACGCTGCTGGCGGAGATCGCGCCGTACGTGCCGGCCGACCGCCTGGTGATCAGCGCCGCGGCCGGCATCACGACCGCGTTCGTGGAGCAGCGGCTCGGGGTCGAGGTGCCGGTGGTGCGGGTGATGTCCAACACGCCGATCAGGTTCGACGAGGCGATGAGCGTCATCTCGGCCGGCGCCCACGCGGGGGAGGAGCACCTGCGGCGCACCGAGGAGCTGCTGCGTCCGGTCGGCAAGGTGCTGCGCATCCCCGAGTCGCAGCAGGACGCCGCCACGGCGTTGTCCGGCAGCGGGCCGGCGTACTTCTTCTACCTGGTCGAGGCCATGGTCGACGCGGGCATCCTGCTCGGCATGCCGAGGGCCGCCGCGCTCGACATGGTCACCCAGTCGATCGTCGGGGCGGCCGTGATGTTGCGCGACTCGGGCGAGCACCCGGTGATCCTGCGCGAGGCCGTCACCTCGCCGGGCGGCACGACCATCGCCGCCATCGCGGAGCTCGAACGGCACAAGGTGCGGGCCGCGTTCCTGGCCGCCATCGAGGCCGCCCGCGACCGCGGCCGCGAGCTCGCGTCGGGCTGACCGGCCACCGCGGCCGCGAGCTCGCCCACCGCTCAGGCGTCGCGGCGGTGCAGCAGGATCGCGCCGGCGGCCACCGCGACGGCGATCCACGCGAGGTAGACCCCGAAACCGCTCCACGGCCCCAGGTACTCGCCGGACCGGCCGAAGACCACCAGCGCGCCGGCGTTCGTGGTGAAGAACTCGGCGACGACCCTGCCCCACTCGCCCGGGAGCTGGTTCGTCATCGGGGGCAGCACCAGGATCAGCGCGACCGCCGCGACGATCGCGCCCGGCGTGTGCCGGACCAGCGTGCCGAGACCCAGCCCGAACAGCCCGCACGTGCTCAGGTAGAGGCCGCACCCGAGCGAGGCCCGCACCACCTCGGCCATCTCGACCGACGGCGGCCGGGTGATCGCCACACCGACGGCGATCGCGCCGGCCGACGCGGCCACGCAGACGACCAGCGCGACCGCGGTGAAGACCACGATCTTGCCGGTCAGCAGGCGCAGGCGCCGGGGCACGGCCATGAGCGAGGTGCGGATGCCCCCGGTGCGGTACTCGGCGGAGATCACGAGCACGCCGAGAGCGGCCATGGACAACGAGGCGAACATGCTGCCGGACAGGCTCATCGCGACGGCGTCGCCGCCCGGCATCGGCTCGTCGGCGGAGTTCGCGGACGCGGCGCCGAGGAGGGCGGACAGGCCCAGCATCAGCAGGGCGGTGACGGCCAGCGTCCACACCGTCGAGCGCACCGAGCGGATCTTGGTCCATTCGGACCGGATGATGTCGATCATGAGGTGAACTCCAGGCTGTCCTTGGTCAGCTCCATGTACGCGGCTTCGAGCGACGGCTGCACGTACGTCAGCTCCTCCAGCGGGATCCCGGCCCGCGCCGCGAGGGTGCCGATCTCCAGCGGGGTCATCGCGGTCACCCGCAGATGGTCGGGCCGCAGCTCCCCGATCTTGACCAGTTCGGCCACCTCGGCGAGCCGGGGCGAGCGGACGCGTACGTAGCCCTGCGAGCTGCGCCCGATGAACTCCCGCACGCTCGTGTCGGCGATGAGCCGGCCCCTGCCGATCACGACGAGGTGGTCGGCCGTCTGCGCCATCTCGCTCATGAGGTGGCTGGAGACGAACACCGCCCGCCCTTCGGCCGCCAGCCTGCGCATCAGCGTGCGGATCCACAGGATCCCGTCCGGGTCGAGCCCGTTGACCGGCTCGTCGAACAGCAGGATCTTCGGGTCGCCGAGCAGCGCCGCGGCGATGCCCAGCCGCTGCGCCATGCCCAGCGAGAAGCCGCCGATCCGGCGTCGGGCGACGGCGGTCAGGCCGACGGTCTCCAGCACCTCCGCCACGCGGGCGGCCGGGATGCCGTTGCTCTGCGCGATGGCCAGCAGGTGGTCGCGCGCGCTGCGCCCGCAGTGCACGGCCTTGGCGTCCAGCAGCGCGCCGACCTTGCGCAGCGGATGCCGTAACTCCGCGTACGGCCGTCCGTCCACGAGCACCGAGCCGCCGGACGGCCGGTCGAGCCCGAGGATCATGCGCATGGTGGTCGACTTGCCGGCGCCGTTGGGGCCGAGGAAACCGGTCACCTGACCCGGCTCGACGTCGAACGACAGGTCCGCCACGGCGAGGGTGCGGCCGTAGCGTTTGCTCAGGTTCGTTGCGCGGATCGCTGTCATGGGGTTCAGCGTGCCGTCGCGGGAGGCCCGATTCTTCCTGCCGGGGAACCGTCTTGCCGGGGCCCTTCTGGGAGCGTGGTCCTACTCACCGGGGCGGATCAGCGCCGCCTCGTACGCGATGATCACGGCCTGCGCCCGGTCCCTGACGCCGAGCTTGGCGAACAGGCTCGTCACGTGGTTCTTCACGGTCGAGGGGGAGACCGCGAGGCCCTGCGCGATCTCCGCGTTCGACCGGCCGCGCGCGATGAGCACGAGGATCTCCCGTTCGCGGTCGGTGAGCCCGGCCAGCCTGGCGGGGGCCGGCCGCGGGGGAGTGGCGCGGACGTACGTGCCGATCAGCCTGGTCAGCAGGCGCGGCGCGACGGCCGACTCGCCGCGGTGCACCACGCGCACGCCCTCGATCAGCTCCTCGGGGGAGACGTCCTTGGGCAGGAACCCGTCCGCGCCCGCGCGCAGCGCCGCCACCACGTTCTCGTCCAGGTCGAACGTGCTCAGCGCGAGCACCCGCACACCGGTCAGCTCCGAGGTGATCAGCTCGGTCGCGCGGACGCCGTCCATGTCCGGCATGTGCAGGTCCATCAGCACGACGTCGGGCCGCAGCCGCCGGCTCAGCTTCACCGCCTGCGCGCCGTCGGCGGCCT
Source organism: Nonomuraea aridisoli (assembly GCF_003236395.1). Lineage (GTDB taxonomy): Bacteria > Actinomycetota > Actinomycetes > Streptosporangiales > Streptosporangiaceae > Nonomuraea > Nonomuraea aridisoli. The sequence continues at coordinate 38,382 of NZ_POUD01000005.1, forward strand.
CGCCCACCACCGACAGGTCGGGCTGGGCGTCCAGCATCAGCCGGAAGCCGGTGCGCACCAGCGCGTGGTCGTCGGCCAGCAGCACCTTGATCATGTGGTCTCCAGCGGGATGCGGGCGTGCACGCGGAATCCTCCCTCCGGCCGGGGTCCGGTGGACAGCCGGCCGCCGCACAACGCCACCCGCTCGGCCATGCCGCCGAGCCCGAACCCGGGTGTCCCGCCGCTCTTCGGCAGCCCGTCGTCGACCACCTCGACCTCGACGGCCCCGGGCTCGTACGCCAGCCGCACGCTCGCCGTGGCGCCCTCCGCGTGTTTGCGCGTGTTGGTCAGCGCCTCCTGCACGATCCGGTAGACGGCGTGGTCCACGGCGGCGGGCAGCCGGACGGGCTCACCCGTGACGGTCAGGCCGGTGGGCAGCCCGGCCGACCTGGCCTCCTTGACCAGCTCGGGCAGCCGGTCCGCGCCGACCCCGGTGGCCGCGTCGGGCCCCTCGTTGCCGTCGGCGCGTAACACGTCGAGCAGGCGGCGCATCTCCGTCATCGCCTGCCGGGCGGTCTGCTCGGCGCTCTCCAGCGCGTCCCTGGTGACCTGCTGACCGGGCGGCAGCGTCGCCCGCGCGCCGCCGACCAGCGCGTTGATCACGGTGATGTGGTGGGCGACCACGTCGTGCAGCTCCCTGGCGATGCGCCGCCGCTCGGCGCGCACGGCCGCGTCCGCGACCTCCTGCCGGGTACGCTCGGCCAGCTCCGCCCTGAGCCGGACGATCACCCCGACGCCGACGGCGGCCGTCATGAACAGCAGGGCGCCCAGCCAGTTGCCCCGCCCGGGCCAGAAGTACTCCAGCGCCGCGGCGTAGACGACGAACCCCGCCAGCGCGCCCGCCATGGTCGTGCGGCCGCTCGTGTGCCGCCCCACGCTGTAGTACGCGATGACCGAGGGCAGGTTGTTGACCTGGACGAGGTGCGTGGCGAAGCCGGCGACGTCGAGCGCCGTCACCAGCGCGGCCGTCAGGAGCGGCCGGCGCCGCCGCATGAGGAGGAGCAGCGCGCCCAGCAGGTAGTGGGCCGCGCCGAGCGCCGTGCGCGTCTCACCCTGCACGATCATGGAGATCAGGCCGATGAGCGCCGGGATGGAGATCACCGTCACCAGGGCGGCGTCGAGAACCGGGGGGCGTTGCAAGAAACGCACGATCTTCACGAATTTTCGTGCCACGCGCACGTTCAGAACACTAAGTCATGAGATTTCGACATTGCGGGGAGTTTTCCGTGCGGTGAAAACCAGGGCTACAGCCGGGCGCACGCGCTGCGGTAACGTCGGCGCCAACGAGGGAGCGCACGCGGAGGGACGGGCATGAGCCGTACGGCACAGGTGGTCTGGGACGACGCCCTCACCTCCTACAACTTCGGCCCCAGCCATCCGATGGCCCCGGTGCGCGTCGAGCTGACCATGGCGCTCGCCCGCGAGCTGGGCGTGCTCGACAAGGTCGAGCTGGGCGGCTGCGTCCCCGCGACCGACGACGAGCTGGCCATGGTCCACCGCCCCGGCTACATCGAGGCCGTCAAGCGCGTGTCCGCCACCGGGCAGCCCGACCCTGGCGCCGGGCTCGGCACCATGGACAACCCCGCGTTCAAGGGCGTCCACGAGGCGTCGGCACTGATCGCGGGCGCCTCGCTGGCCGCCGCCCGCGCGGTGTGGGAGGGCACGGCCGAGCACGCGGTCAACGTCGCCGGCGGCCTCCACCACGCCATGCCCGCCATGGCCAGCGGCTTCTGCGTCTACAACGACCCCGCCCTCGCCATCGCCTGGCTGCTGCGCCAGGGCGCCCGCCGGGTCGCGTACGTCGACGTCGACGTCCACCACGGCGACGGCGTGCAGGCGGCCTTCTACGACGACCCCCGGGTGCTGACGATCAGCCTGCACGAGAGCCCGCGCACGCTCTTCCCCGGCACGGGGTTCCCCGAGGAGACCGGCGCCGACGGCACGGCGGTCAACGTCGCGCTCCCGGCCGGCTGCGGCGACGCCGGCTGGCTGCGGGCCTTCCACGCGATCGTGCCGCCGCTGGTGCACGAGTTCGCGCCCGAGATCCTGGTGACCCAGCACGGCTGCGACAGCCACGCCCTCGACCCGCTGGCCAACCTGATGCTGAGCCTCGACGGCCAGCGCGCCGCGTACGCCGCCCTGCACCGCCTGGCCCACGAGGCGGCCGGCGGCCGGTGGATCGCGGTCGGCGGCGGCGGTTACGAGCTCGTGCAGGTGGTGCCGCGGGCGTGGACGCACCTCATCGCGGAGGCCGCGGGACACCCCGTCGACCCCGCCACCCCGACCCCGCAGAGCTGGCGCCAGTTCGTACGCGACCGCACCGGCGAAACCGCGCCGCTCACCATGACAGACGGCAGAAACCCGGAATTCACCGACCTGTCCGGTGGTTATGACCCTGCGGACCCCATTGACCGTGCTGTCATGGCGACCCGGAATGCGGTGTTCCCCCTGCACGGCCTCGATCCCATGCCCTGACCTGAGGAAAGATGCAGTGCTGAGCCGCGACGAACTCCGTGAGCACCTTGTCCGAAGCCGTATCGCCGGCGATGTCGCGACCTCCCGCGAGAACAACCTCGACCACTACAGCTCGCTGGCCAACGGCGACCCCTACTACGCGCTCGGGCTGACGTTCGACCAGCCGTGGTCGTACCGCGACATCCTCGCGCTGATGGCCAAGTCGGCGGGTGTCGTCTCCGATCCCGGCCACCGTTCGGGCCAGGACACCATCGACCCCGACCTGACGATCGACGCGATCGACGCCATGGCCGAGCGGGTCGCCGGGGTCCTGTCGCGGCCCGCGCCGCGCGTCCTGCTGGCCACCGGCCACCCCACCGGCCTGCTGGCCGTCCACCTGCCGCTGGCCGCCCTGTGCCAGGCGAACGGCGCCGTCCTGGTGACCCCCGCCGAGGGCTGGACGTACGCCGGCTCCGGGTTCGGGCGTCCGCGCCGGATCCGCTATCTGCAGGACGTCGCCATGCTCGACGACAAGGGCAACTTCGTGCACACCCACGACGCGGCCCCGATGCGCCACATGCTCGGAGAACTCGACGGCGACCTGCCCGACCTGGTGATCGCCGACCACGGCTGGGCCGGAGCGGCCGGCGAGGCCGGCGTGCCGACGGTGGCCTTCGCCGACTCCAACGACCCGGGGCTCTTCGTGGGCGAGGCCGAGGGCAAAATCGATGTGGTGGTCCCGCTCGACGACAATGTGTTGCCGCGCTATTACGCTCCGCTGACGGAGCGGCTCGTCACACAGGTCTCACGAGCCCTTTGAGTCGAATTCGGTCCTCCCGATACTGTCTTTTCGCGCCTGCATTCCAAGAGGCTCGCTGTCCCTTTGCCAACTTTTGACCGGTCTCCGGCGACTCTTATGTGTGGCAGCTTGGACAGTTCCAAGGTCCAAGTGAGGTGCTCGGCCTGGCTGCTGGCCAGCGATTTCGCTGGTTCGCCTGACAGTCGGCTCCGTGGACTGAGAAAATAGGGGGTTTGCGCACTCGGAGTCCCGACTTACGCTGACGGCAGTACACGTGCGTGAGCAATGGCACCAGTGGGGATAACCCGGAAACACGTGCGGAAGAGGCGTCCGATGGGTGCAGGCGAAAGACCTCTCAGCGAGGTGAAGTTCCTGACCGTCGCGGAAGTGGCGACGGTCATGAGGGTGTCCAAGATGACGGTGTACCGGCTCGTCCACTCCGGCGAGCTGCCGGCCATCCGCGTCGGCCGCTCGTTCAGGGTCCCTGAGCAGGCGGTACACGACTATCTCCGGGAGGCCTACATCGAGGCAGGTTGACGTAGCGGCACGTCAGACCGTGTCGTGAGTGCTGACGCGGGGAAGGCCCGGTCGCCGCGGCGCGTCCGGGCCCTCACCCCCGGTGGGGCGATCTACCATGGATCGCCGGTAGTCTGTGAGCCGGTGTGCGCTCGCACTCCGGTTCAGACTTGCTATCACCACCTGGGGGTCCCGTGGGCTCTGTGATCAAGAAGCGCCGCAAGCGGATGGCTAAGAAGAAGCACCGCAAGCTGCTCAAGAAGACGCGCATCCAGCGGCGTAACAAGAAGTAACCGACGCCAGCTGCGAGGCGCTGATGACCCACACCGTGCTAGTCACCGGGGTCTCGCGCCACATAGGCGCCCGGGTGGCGAGTGTTCTGGCGGCAGATCCCGACATCACCCGTGTCATCGGAGTGGACACCGTGCCGCCGCCCTCTCTCACGCGAGAAGGCGGCATCTCCCTCGGCGGAACGGAGTTCGTCCGGGTGGATCTGCGCAGCCCCGACATCGCCCAGGTGATCGCGGCCGCGGACATCGACACCGTTGTGCACATGAGTCTGGTCAGCGCTCCGTCGAGGAGCGGGGGCCGGGCGGCGATGAAAGAGCACAACATCATCGGCACCATGCAGTTGCTCGGTGCCTGCCAGCGGTCGGCGACCGTGCGGCGCGTGGTGGTCCGCTCCACCACCGCCGTCTACGGCTCGTCACCGCGGGATCCCGCGGTCTTCACCGAAGACCTGGAGCCCCACGTCGGCGGTCCCGTCCACGGCTACGCCAAGGACGCGGCCGAGGTCGAGGGCTATGTCCGGGGTTTCGCGCGGCGCCGTCCCGACGTGACGGTGTCGTTGTTGCGCTTCGCCAACTTCATGGGTCCGGGCGTCGACTCGCCGCTGACGCGTTATTTCACCCAGCCGGTGCTGCCGACCGTGTTCGGCTTCGACCCGAGGCTGCAGTTCATCCATGAGGACGACGCGGTCGAGGTGTTGCGCCGGATGGCGACCGAGGATCACCCCGGCACGTTCAACGTGGCCGGGGCAGGCGTGCTGCTGTTGTCGCAGTGCGCGCGGCGGGCGGGGCGGCCGTCGATGCCGCTGTTCTCCCCCGCCTTCAAGGCCCTGGGCAACGCCGTGCGCAGGCTGGGGCTGGTCGAGTACTCCCCCGAGCAGGTCAGGCTGATGAGCTACGGCCGCGTGGTCGACACCTCGCGGCTGGAGGCGGCGCTGGGGTGGAGGCCCAAGTTCTCCACCGGCGCGGCGTTCGACGAGTTCCTGCGTTCGCGGGGGCTGCGGCCGTTCGGAGGTTCGCGGTGATGGGCGTTTCCGGGCACGGGGAGGACGGCCGGGTGATCCCGATCACCGCGGCGCCGTCGTACGCCGAGCCCGAGCCGCTGGCCAAGGCGCTGGCCTTCCTGCGCCGGCGGATCACCGGCGACTACGAGGTCGACGAGTTCGGCTACGACCCCGAGCTGACCGACAAGGTCGTGCTGGAGCTGATCAGGCCGATCTACCACCACTGGTTCCGGGTCGAGTCGCTCGAGGTGAAGAACGTGCCCCAGGAGGGCGGCGCGCTCATCGTCGCCAACCACTCCGGCACGCTCCCGATCGACGCGCTGATGTTGCAGGTCGCGATGCACGACGAGGCCGGCCGGGCGCTGCGGCTGCTCGGCGCCGACCTGGTCTACCAGCTGCCGGTGCTCAGCCACGTCGCCCGCAAGACCGGCCACACGCTGGCCTGCCGCGAGGACGCCGACCGGCTGCTGCGCAAGGGCGAGATCGTCGGGGTGTTCCCCGAGGGCTTCAAGGGCGTCGGCAAGCCGTTCTCCGAGCGCTACAAGCTGCAGCGCTTCGGCCGGGGCGGCTTCGTGGCCTCGGCCATCCGCGCCGGGGTGCCGATCGTGCCCACCGCGATCGTCGGCGCCGAGGAGATCTACCCCAAGATCGGCGACCTGAAGTTCCTGGCCCGCACGCTCGGGCTGCCCTACGTGCCGATCACCCCGTTCTTCCCGCTGCTCGGGCCGCTCGGCCTGGTGCCGCTGCCGTCGAAGTGGCTGATCGAGTTCGGCGAGCCCATCCGTACCGACGAGTACGACCACGCGGCGGCCGACGACCCCATGCTGGTCTTCAACCTCACCGACCACGTCCGCGAGGCGATCCAGCAGCTGCTCAACGAGCTGCGGCTGCGCCGGGGCCACGCCTTCCCGCCGTTCTTCTGAGCGGCTCCCGTGAACCCGCGAGGCGGGTCGCGGCAAGACATGCGTGACCGATCCCCCACAGAAGGGCGGAGATGATCACGCAACCCGCCGTCAGGGGTGCGGACTCCGAGCTCGTGAGCGCCTCGTGGACCGACCCCGAGGCGTTCGCCGAGCTCTTCGACCGCTACTCCGCCATGCTCTACCGCTACGTCTCCAAACGCCTCGGCCCGGAACAGGCCGAGGACCTCGTCGGGGAGACGTTCCTGATCGCGTTCGCCCGCCGCAGGAGCTACGACCTGGCCTACGCCGACGCCCGCCCGTGGTTGTTCGGCATCCTCACCAAGCTCGTCTCGCGGCACCACCGCAAGGAGGCCGCCCGCTACCGCGCCCTGCTGCGCGCCCCCGTCGACTCCGCGGTGGAGTCGCCCGCCGACCGGGTGGCCGCCGGGGTGACCGCGCGTGCCGTGCGCGCGGAGCTGGCCGGCGCGCTGGCCGCGCTGCCCGCCAAGGACCGCGACGTGCTGCTGCTGATCGCCTGGGGCGACCTCACGTACGAGGAGGTCGCGCAGGCGCTCGGCATCCCCGTGGGCACCGTGCGCTCCCGCCTCAACAGGGGCAGGCGGAAGGTACGGGCCGCGCTCGGCGACACCAACCCCATGGAGGAGGAGTGACGATGGACGACCTGAAGCTGCTCCGCGACCTCGGGGCCGAGCTGGAGCACGAGCCGCCGGCGACGCTGGCCCGCCAGCGGCATCGCCTGTTCACCGGCCGCCGGCGGCGCAGGCCGGGGTGGTGGGCCGCCGGGCTGGTGGCCGTCGCGACGTCCGTCGCGGTCGCGGTGCCCGTCGTGCTCGTCGGCGACCGTCACGACCCGGACCGCACGATCGTCGCCGAGCCCGTGGACGTGAGCGGCACCCGCAACGTGCTCGTCGTCGGCTCGGACACGCGCGAGGGGGAGGGCAACGCGCAGTACGGGCCGGGGCAGGCCCGGGCCGGCGTCGGCGCGCGCTCCGACACCATCATGATCGTCCACCTGCCGGCCGACCGGAGGACGGCGACCGCCGTCAGCGTTCCCCGGGACTCGATGGTGCGCATCCCGCGCTGCGGCTCCTCCCCGCCCCGCGTGGACATGATCAACTCGGCGTACGACAACGGCGGGGTCGCGTGCCTGCGGACGACGCTGGAGAAGCTCACGGGGCTGCGCCTGGACCACACGGTCGAGGTGGACTTCACGGGCTTCAAGGACATGGTGGACGCCCTGGGAGGGGTGACGGTCACGCTGCCCAGGCCGGTGGACGACAGGGCGTCGAAGCTGAGGCTGCCCGCGGGCAGGTCACATCTCGACGGCGAGCAAGCCCTCGGCTACGTCCGCCTGCGTCACTACGGCGACGGCTCGGACATCGCCCGCATCAAGCGGCAGCAGACGGTCGTGGTGGCGATGGTGCGCCAGGTGAAGAGCGCGCTCGGCGAGCCCGTCAAGCTGGAGGAACTGCTGAAGGAGGTTCGCGAGTCGGTGCGGACGGATCTCAGCATGGAGTCGATGTACCAGCTCGCCACGGAGTTGTCGGGGGCCAGGCTCGACGTGGCCTCGGTGCCGTGGATGCCGCATCCGGAGGACAAGAACCGGATCGCCTGGAAACAGCCGGACGCGGACAAGCTGTTCGCCACACTGCGCTGAGCAGGGGGCGGTGCGGGCAGCGGTCAGCGGTCGCGGTAGTGGCGGCGCAGGGCGATGCCGGCCGCCACGCTGCCCGCCACGGCGCCCACGCCGGCCGCTATCGGCAACGCGGCCATCGTCGCCTTGCGGCCGGTGCGGAAGTCCTTGATCGGCCAGTCGTGCTTCCTGGCGTGTTCGCGCAGCTCGCTGTCGGGGTTGATGGCCACGGCGTGCCCCACCAGCGACAACATGGGCAGGTCGTTGGCGGAGTCGCTGTAGGCGGTGCAGCGGGTGAGGTCGAGGCCCTCGCGGCGGGCCAGCGCCCGCACCGCCTCGGCCTTGGCCGGCCCGTGGAGCAGGTCGCCGACCAGCCGCCCGGTGTAGACGCCGTTGCTGGTCTCGGCGACCGTGCCGAGCGCGCCGGTCAGGCCGAGCCGCTGGGCGATGACCCGGGCCAGCTCGATCGGCGTGGCGGTGACCAGCCAGACCCGCTGGCCGGCGTCGAGGTGGCTCTGCGCGAGCGCGCGCGTGCCGCCCCAGATGCGGTCGGCCATGACCTCGTCGTAGATCTCCTCGCCGAGGCGTACGACGTCGTCGACCTTGGTGCCGGCGACGAACGCCAGCGCGGTCTCCCTGGCCACGGCGATGTGCTCCGGGTTCTCGTTGCCGCGCAGCCGGAACACCGCCTGCCCGACCGCGAACTTGAACAGGTCGGACGAGGTGAACAGCCCGCGCGTGGCCAGCCCGCGGGCGAAGTGGTAGATCGACGCGCCGCGCATCATGGTGTTGTCGACGTCGAAGAAGGCCGCGGCGTCCAGGTCGGGCTCGACCGGGGCAACGGTGACCGCAGCCTGTGCCGCGGCCTCGCCTGCGACCTCCGGCTGCACTTCCTGTCGTCGTCGCATGAGCCGCCACATGCGGTTCAGCTTAACTTCCTACTCAGGGGGGACCAGACCGTCGATGTAGTCCAGATAGTCCTGAGCCTGGGCGAGCTGGGAGTCGTCGAGCTCCTGCAACATCGGCTTGACGGTTTCTTTCTGCTTCTCCGCGAATTTCTTGATCTTCGGCGAGCGCGGCTCGACGCGTTCGAGCCGCTCGATGCCGACCCGCGTCGACTTCTCCATGTCCTTAAGCGTCCTGCCGATCAGCGGGCCGCCGCTGGAGGAGCCGAGCAGGCTCGCGACCTCCTTGGCACGGGTCTCGGCCGAGGTGAGCTCGCGCTGTCCGCGTTCCGCGTCGTCGGCGCTCAGGTGGACGAACGTGCTCTCGGCGGCGCGCTTGAGCGGGTAGAGGGTGTCGCCCGGCACGGCCTGGTAGGTGGCGAAGGACGAGACCATCATCGCCCCCGCGAGCCCCACCGCGGCCAGCTGCGACAGCAGCGACCGGCGCCGCGACGGGCGCCGGTGGGCGCCCGTGGTCACGCCGGACACGCGTCCGGCCGGCTCGGGCCGCTCGGCGAGCCCGCCGGAGGCCAGTTCGGCGCGCAGACGTTCGCGGAAGGCCGGCGCGGGACCGCCGCCGAGCGGCATCTCCCGCAGCTCGGTGAGGTGTTCGAGCACGCGCTCCCGCCGCCTGCGCGCCCTGCTCATGAGTGCCCCCTGACCGCTCCGGTCGTGACACCGTTCCTAACGAGACCCCGGTGGCCGAGGTTACGCCAGGTCCTGTTTGAGCGCCCTGGCCAGGGCTCGGATGGCACGGAACTGCAGCGCTTTGATCGCTCCACTCTTCTTCCCCATGATCAGCGCGGTTTCCGCGAGCGAGAGGCCGTGCAGGAAACGCAGGACGACGCATTCCTGCTGTTCGGGATTGAGATCTCGGACGGCGCGCAGCACCCGGTCGTTGATGATGGCCGTGACCACGGCGTTCTCGGGGATGTGGGAGCCTTCGAGGGGGACGTCGATCACCTCGGCCGTGGTGACCTCGAGCCGGTAGCGCCCCGACTTGAAGTGGTCGGCCACCAGGTTCCTGGCGATGGTCACGAGCCAGGCCCCGAAGTCGCGGCCCTGCCAGGTGAAGTCGCCGATCTTGCGTAACGCCCGCAGGAACGTCTCACTGGTCAGGTCCTCCGCCAGCGGGTGGGAGCCGACCCGGAAGTAGACGTAGCGGTAGACCAGGTCCACGTAGCGGTCGTAGAGCGTGCCAAAGGAGTCCGTGCACCCGTTCTTGGCGTGCAGCACCAGCGTACGGAGGTCGTCGGTCACGTCTTCGCGCACGGCGAGCTCGCCCGTCCGGGCAGGTCCAGCGATCGCTGGCGCGAGCAGCCCGGCGAACGGCGACGAGTCAGGCATCCGATATCCCTGGGGGTAAGGGGTGCGGCGTGCTCGAACACTCTAGAAATCAACGGGAAATTCCACAATCCACACGGTGCTGGCATGGCATCCCTTCACCGGCGGATACCGTGGAGGCGCACACCCCTGAAACCCGCGGTGCGCCGTCGTACGCGCTCACCGTGGTCCGGACCCCGTTCCCTCTTCGGCTACCGGCCTGGAGGCATCGTCCGGCAGCATTGGAGTCACCATGGAGATCCTCGTTGCTGTCCTAGCCTTTGCCGGAGCCCTGCTCGCCGCGGTCGCGGCCGGAGCCCTGATCCAACGACTACGCGAGGAATCCGAGGGGTGGCTCATCGCGTGGACCGTTGCCGTCGTGGCGCTGGCGCTGTCGCTGGGCGCGGTCGGTCTCGGCTCGCTGGCCGGGTTCGGCGACGTGACGTTCCGGGTCTACCAGGTGGCGGGATCGCTGCTGGCGCCGCTGTGGCTCGCCGTCGGGCTCGTGCAGCTGCTGGCGGAGAAGGTGCCGCCGCGGTTCCTGGCCTGGCTGTTCGGCATCGCGCTGACCATCGTCTCCGTGGTCATCATGGTCTTCGACCCGCTGAAGACCGACGAGATGGGCAAGTCGCTGCCGCCGGGCGCCGACCACTGGAACCTTCCCCCCGCCTACCTGCTGGTCGGCGTGCACACCATCGACCTGGTCGTGATGCTCGCCATGCTGGTGGTGGCCGGCCTGAAGTGGCGCGACGGCGACGAGTACGACACCGACAACCTCCACGCGACCGCCGTCGTCGTGCCGTCGGGCCTCGCGCTCGTGGGGGCGATGCGCTTCACCGTGCCCGCGCTGTTCACCACGGCGCTGCTGGCAGTGGCGGCGGCCGCGGTCTGGTACACCGTGCTGCGCCCGCTGGCGCCGTACGAGGACGACGAGGACGATTTCGGTCCCGAGCCCGACGAACGGCCCTCGCGCCGCGAGGAGCGCTCTCAGCGCCGTGACGAGCGCGTCTCCCACCGCGAGGAGCGGCCCATGATCCCCGAGGACCGTCCGCTCTACCGCGACGACCCGCCGCGCAGGCCGATGCCGGAGCCGGTGCCGGTCGCCGACGTGCCGCCCGCGCCGCCACGCCGCGCCTCCGGGCTGGGCGACCTGGTCGCCGAATACCGGGCGGGCGACAGGGAGGTCGACTACGCCGCCCGCATGGCGCCGGCGTCCGACCCCGGCCCCTCGACCGGCTACATCATGAACGGCGCCGCGGCCGACTACACGATGGCCTCGCCCGCCCCGGCCACCGGCGCCGTCTACCCGGGCGCCGAGTTGTTCACGCCCGCCCAGCAGCAGCCCGCCTCGGGCAAGCTGTCGCCGAGCATCTACGGCCTGCTCACCGTCTTCACGATCATGGACGGCGCCGGCGACGCGTTCGACCGGCTGGCCGAGGCCACCGTCGAGGCCGTGCGCAGGGGCGAGCCCGACACGCTCGTGTACGCCTGCCACGCCGTCAAGTCGGCCCCGCTGCAGCGCATCGTCTACGAGCTCTACCGCGACGAGGTGGCCTACCGCGACCACCAGCGCCAGCCGCACATGGAGAGATTCGTCAACGAGCGGCAGGCGATGGTGCTGGCCACCAACGTCATCGAGCTCAACGTCAACGCCGCGAAGGTGGTGCCGCTCCCGACGGTGATGTTCTAGCCGGTCAGCGCGGCGCGCAGCCGGCTCTCGTCGACCCGCCAGAAGTCGTGCTGCACGCCGTCGATCAGCGTGACCGGGATCATCTCCCAGTACTTCTCCCTCAGCTCCTCGGAGGAGTCGATGCTGACCTCCTCCCACGGCACGCCCAGCTCGCCCGCGACCCGGGCGATGACCTCGCGGGCGTCGTCACACAGGTGGCAGCCGGGCTTGCCGAGCAAGGTGATGCGATGCATAGGGCCACGCTACCTCGGCCGACTTTGTGCATCGGTTCACAAAGGGCTTAACCTGAAAGACGGTTCGATTCCGTTCACGCGGTCCCCAAGCCGCCCGTTCCCTGGAGCACCGGCACGTGATGAGCCCGTCCCAGCCCCGTGACCGTGGCATCCCCGAGGCGACGGTCGCCAGGCTTCCGTTGTACCTCCGGGCGCTGCACGGGATGGCGGAGCGGGGCATCGCGACCGTCAGCTCCGAAGATCTCGCCGCGGCAGCCGGGGTCAACTCGGCCAAGCTGCGCAAGGATCTGTCTCATCTCGGCTCGTACGGCACTCGCGGCGTAGGCTATGACGTGGAATACCTCGTCTACCAGATCTCCCGCGAGCTCGGCCTGACGCAGGACTGGGCGGTGGCGATCGTCGGAGTCGGTAACCTCGGCCGCGCGCTCGCCAACTACGGCGGGTTCGTCTCCCGGGGCTTCAGGGTCGCGGCGCTCGTGGACGCCGACCCCGAAGTCGTGGGCGACACCATAGCGGGGTTGAATGTTGAGCACATCGACGAACTGGAAGCCGTGATCAAACGGCGTGGAGTCTCGATCGTGGTGTTGGCCACACCGGCGGCGGCGGCGCAGGAGGTCTGCGACCGCGTCGTCGCGGTGGGCGTGACCAGTATCCTGAACTTCGCCCCGGTTGTTCTTTCCGTCCCGGACACCGTCGATGTCCGTAAGGTCGACCTATCCATCGAACTGCAGATTCTCGCGTTCCACGAGCAACGCAAGGCTGGGGGGCCACTCATGGCAGTGGACAGTCAGTGAGTGTTCTGGCTATCGGACTCAGCCACCGGACGGCACCGGTGGCCCTGCTCGAACGTGTCTCGGTGACCGGTGACGCTCTCGTCAAACTGCTGCACGACGTACAGCGCGATCCCTGCGTCGCGGAGGCCATGGTGGTCTCGACCTGCAACCGGGTCGAGGTCTACGTCACGGTCGACCGCTTCCACGCCGCCGTCACGTCGATCAGCAACCTGCTGGGCGTGCATTCCGGCGTGCCCGTCGACGAGCTGACGCCGCACCTCTACGTCCACTACGAGGAGCGGGCGGTCGAGCATCTGTTCTCCATGGTGTGCGGACTCGACTCCATGGTGGTCGGCGAGGGCCAGATCCTCGGGCAGGTCCGTCAGGCGCTCAAGCTCGCCCAGCGCCAGGGCACTGTCGGGGCCACCCTCAACGACCTCGTCCAGCAGGCCCTGCGGGTCGGCAAGCGGGCCCACCACGAGACCGGCATCGACAAGGCGGGCGCCTCCCTCGTCACCGCCGGCCTCGCCCTGGCGGGCGAGCCGGCCGGAAAGCGCGCCCTGGTGATCGGCGCGGGCTCCATGAGCTCGCTGGCCGCCGCCACGCTGGCGCGCGCCGGGGTCACCGACATCGTCGTGGCCAACCGCACGTACGAGCGCGGCGCCCGGCTGGCCGAGTCGGTCGGCGGGCGCGCGGTGCACTTCTCCTCCGTCGCCGACGAGCTGGCCTCGGCCGACGTCGTCATCGCCTGCACGGGCGCGGGCCGTCACCTCATCACCCCCGACATGCTTTCCAGGCCGGCGTTCCTCCTCGACCTGGCGCTTCCCCACGACATCGACCCCTCGGTCCGCTCCGTGCCCGGCATCACGCTGGTCGACCTGGAGACGATCCAGGAGTCCGGCATCGGCTCCCGCGAGGGCGACGCCGTCCAGGCCGTGCGCGCCCTCGTGGCCGAGGAGCTGCGCGCCTACCTCGACGCCGAGCGGGCGGCCAAGGTCACCCCGACCGTGGTCGCGCTGCGCAGCAAGGCGGCGGACGTGGTCGAGGCCGAGCTGGGCCGGCTGCGCATGCGGCTGCCCGGTCTCGACGAGCGGGCCCGCGACGAGGTCGCCATGACCGTGCAGCGCGTGGTCGACAAGCTCCTGCACGAGCCCACCGTGCGTGTCAAGCAGCTCGCCACCTGCCCCGGAGGCGATCATTATGCGGAGGCGCTGCGTGAGCTGTTCGACCTCGATCCCAAGATGCCCGAGGCCGTGAGGGAGGTGGAGCTGTGACGTCCCCGCTCCGGCTCGGCACCCGCCGCAGCCTCATGGCCACCACGCAGTCCCAGATGGTGGCCGACGCCTACACCGCGCGCACCAGCCGGACGATCGAGCTGGTCGGCATCACGACGTTCGGCGACGTGACCAAGGCCCACCTCGCGCAGCTCGGCGGCACGGGCGTGTTCGTCAGCGCGCTGCGCGACAAGCTGATCGAGGACGAGGTCGACTTCGCCGTCCACTCGCTGAAGGACCTGCCGACCAAGCAGGACCCGCGCTTCACGCTGGCCGCCCTGCCCGCCCGCCACGACCACCGCGACGCCCTGGTCGGCCCGTGCAAGTTCGCCGACCTGCCGGCGGGGGCGAGGGTCGGCACCGGCTCGCCGCGCCGCGTCGCCATGCTGAGCGCGCTGCGCCCCGACCTCGAATACGTCGCCATCCGCGGCAACGCCGACACCCGCATCGGCAAGGTCGCCTCCGGCGAGCTCGACGCCGTCGTGCTCGCCTCGGCGGGGCTGACCCGCATCGGCCGCGGCGCCGAGGTCGCGCAGATCTTCGAGATCGAGGAGCTGCTGCCCGCGCCCGGCCAGGGCGCGCTGGCCGTCGAGTGCCGCGCCGACCGCCCCGACCTCATCGAGTACCTGAGTGTGCTCGACGACCCGGCCACCCGCTCCGCCGTGACGGCCGAGCGCGCCGTGCTGGCCGCCCTCGAGGCGGGATGCTCCGCCCCGGTGGGTGCTTTCGCGGTCGATGACGGGCACACTCTGAACCTGACCGCTGTTGTCGTCTCCATCGACGGCCGCGAAGCGGTCCGCAAGTCCGCCGCCGGCTCTCCTTCGGAGGCTGCTAACCTCGGCCGCCTCCTCGCGGCCGAGATGATCGCCGAAGGGGCCGACAGATTGATGGGGGAGCATTCCCATTGAGCTCCGATAGTCCAACCTCCGGTTTCGTCGCGTTCGTGGGCGCGGGACCCGGCGATCCCAACCTGCTCACGCTGCGCGCCGCCGAGCTGCTCGGCAAGGCCGACGCGGTGGTCCTCGGCGCGGAGGCCCACGCCCCGCTGCTGCGCCACTGCCGCGAAGGCGTCGAGGTCGCCACCGAGGGCGACTTCGTCCAGCGCGCCGCGCGCGGCCAGATGGTGGTGCGCCTGTGCGAGGGCGACCCCATGCTGTTCTCCTCGATCGTCGAGGAGGTCGCGGCCTGCACCGCGGCGGAGGTGGACTTCGAGATCTCTCCCGGCGTGCCGCCCGCGACGGCGGTGCTGACCTACGCCGGCATCCCCGCGGCGACCGGCGTGCCCGAGTTCCGCGTGATCGACGCCGCGCAGGAGCAGGACTGGGCCGCCCACGCCGCCACCCGCGGCACCCTGGTCATCTACAACGGCCTCGGTGACGCCGTCTCCATCGGCAAGGCGCTGATCGCGAACGGCAGGCCAGACACCACGCCGGTCGCCGTCAGCAGCGGCGGCACCACCACCGAGCAGTACACCGTGGTGTCCTCGCTCGGCCGGCTGCAGGCCGACCTCAAGCACGCCGGCTTCACCGAGCCCGCGCTGATCGTGGTCGGCGAGGCCGTGGCGCTGCGCGACAAGCTGTCGTGGTTCGAGACCAAGCCGCTGTTCGGCTGGCGGGTGCTGGTGCCGCGGACGAAGGAGCAGTCGCGCGGCCTGGTCGAGCAGCTCACCTCGTACGGCGCGGTGCCCGAGGAGGTGCCGACCATCTCGGTCGAGCCGCCCCGCACGCCGCAGCAGATGGACCGCGCGATCAAGGGCCTGGTCACCGGCCGCTACGAGTGGGTCGCCTTCACCAGCGCCAACGCCGTCAAGGCGGTCCGCGAGAAGTTCGAGGAGTACGGCCTCGACGCCCGCGCGTTCGCCGGGCTCAAGGTCGCCGCCGTGGGCGACGCGACCGCGCAGGCCCTGGTCGACTTCGGGGTCAAGCCCGACCTGCTGCCGTCGGGGGAGCAGTCGTCGGAGGGGCTGGTCGCCGAGTGGCCGCCGTACGACTCGATGCTCGACCCGATCAACCGCGTGCTGCTGCCGCGGGCCGACATCTCCACCGACACGCTCGTCGCCGGGCTCACCGAGCTCGGCTGGGAGTGCGACGACGTCACCGCCTACCGCACCGTGCGGGCCGCGCCGCCGCCCGCGCCGATCCGTGAGGCGATCAAGGGCGGCGGGTTCGACGCCGTGCTCTTCACCTCGTCGTCCACCGTGCGCAACCTCGTGGGCATCGCCGGCAAGCCGCACAACGTCACCGTGATCGCGGTCATCGGGCCGCAGACGGCCAAGACGGCCGAGGAGTTCGGGCTGCGGGTCGACGTCATGTCCGACAAGCCGTCCGCCTCCGCCCTGGCCGCCGCGCTGGCCGAGTTCGGAGCCAAGCAGCGTCAGGCGGCCCTGGCCGCGGGTGACACCCCGCGCAGGCCCTCGCAGAACCGCCGGGGCGCGAGAAGGAGAGCCAAGTGAGCGCGCAGTACCCCGTCGCCCGCCCCCGCCGGCTGCGCCGCACCCCGGCGCTGCGCCGCATGGTCGCGGGCACCCGCCTGCACCCGGCCGACCTGATCCTGCCGGCGTTCGTCAAGGAGGGCATCTCCGAGCCGCAGCCGGTCGCCTCGATGCCGGGCGTCGTCCAGCACACCCGCGACTCGCTGCGCAAGGCCGCCCGTGAGGCCGCCGAGGCGGGCGTGGGCGGCATCATCCTGTTCGGCATCCCCGCGGTGAAGGACGCCCGCGGCTCGGCCGCCGACGACCCCGACGGCATCCTCCAGGTGGCGCTGCGCGACGTGACCGCCGAGGTCGGCGACGCGCTCGTGGTCATGGCCGACACGTGCCTCGACGAGTTCACCGACAACGGCCACTGCGGCATCCTGACGCCGTCCGGCGACGTCGACAACGACGCCACCCTGGAGCGGTACGCCTCCATCGCGGTGGCCCAGGTGGAGGCCGGCTCGCAGATGGTGGCGCCGAGCGGGATGATGGACGGCCAGGTGGGCGCGATCCGCGCGGCGCTCGACGCCGCCGGTCACGGCAACGTGCCGATCCTCGCCTACACCGCCAAATACTCCTCCGCCTTCTACGGCCCGTTCCGCGACGCGGCCGAGTGCGCGCCGCAGTTCGGCGACCGCAGCACCCACCAGCAGGACCCCGCGGGGCCGCTGGAGGAGGCGCTGCGCGAGGTGCGCCTCGACCTGGCGGAGGGCGCCGACGCCGTGATGGTCAAGCCCGCGCTGGCCTATCTCGACGTCATCGCCCGCTTCCGCGACGAGGTGGACGTGCCGGTGGCCGCCTACCAGGTGAGCGGCGAGTACGCGATGATCGAGGCCGCCGCGGCCAACGGCTGGGTCGACCGCGACCGGATGATCAAGGAGTCGCTGGTCGCGATCAAGCGGGCCGGGGCCGACCTGATCCTGACGTACTGGGCGACGGAAGTGGCACGCGGGCTCTAACCCAGGGGTTTCCCGTCGACTCGTGTGGCCTGTGCGTTAGAGTGCCATGACAAGTGCTGGTGTGTCCCGCGTGTGCTGGTGCAGCCCGGAGCCGGGACCTCTTCAGGCGCTGACACTCTGACGGGAGACACCATGGTGGGGGTACCACTGGTTCGGCGTACCAAAAAGCGGTCCCGGCCGACGCGCATCGCGACAGTGCTGGAGTACGCCGCCTTGGGCTGGCCGGTCGTGCCGGGCGCCTCTCCGCTGCGCCACGGGCCGCGCGCGTGTTCCTGCGACCGCGTCGGGTGTCCCGACCCGGGCGCCCACCCGCTGTCGCCCGCCTGGAGCATGCAGGCCACGACGGACGCCGCCCAGCTCACGCGCTGGTGGCAGGCGGAGCCCGAGGCCAATGTGATCCTGCCCACGGGACGCGTCTTCGACGTCTTCGACGTACCGCTGTCCACCGGCCTGTCGGCCCTCACCCGGATCGACGAGGCCGGCGCCCACCCCGGCCCGGTCGCCACCCACGGCGACCGGGTCTTGTTCTACGTGGCCACCCGGGGCAACCCGGAGGACGAGGACGAGTGGTGGACGTGCCACCTCGACACCGGCCCGGCCACCATCGACGACACGCCGGGGCTGCGCTGGCACTGCCGCGACAGCTACGTCCTCGCCCCGCCGTCCACGCTCGTGGGCGGCCAGAGCGTCTCCTGGCTGCGCGAGCCCGACGGCCGGCCGCTGCCCGACCCGGTGCGCATCCTGGAGTGGCTCGCCGACTGACCCGCCGGGTCGCGCGGCTAACCTGGATCGGGTGAGCCGTACACACAACTCCGAGGAACTGTTCGCCCGCGCCCGCGCGATCGTGCCGGGCGGCGTCAACTCGCCCGTGCGCGCGTTCGGCGCGGTGGGCGGGACGCCCCGCTTCATGGCGCAGGGCCAGGGCCCCTACATCACCGACGTCGACGGCAACCGCTACGTCGACCTGGTCTGCTCCTGGGGCCCGATGATCCTCGGTCACCGCCATCCGGCGGTCGTCGAGGCCGTCTCCGACGCGGTGGCCCACGGGTTCTCCTACGGCACCGCGACCCAGGGCGAGGTCGAACTGGCCGAGGAGATCGTCGCCAGGGTCGCCCCGGTCGAGAAGGTACGCCTGGTCAGCTCCGGCACCGAGGCCACGATGAGCGCGGTCCGCCTGGCCAGGGGCTTCACCGGCCGGTCCAAGGTGATTAAGTTCGCCGGCTGCTACCACGGCCACGTCGACGCGCTGCTGGCCTCGGCCGGCTCCGGGGTGGCGACGTTCGGGCTGCCCGACACGCCGGGCGTGACGGGGGCGTCGGCGGCCGACACGATCGTGTTGCCGTACAACTCCGTCGAGGCGGTCGAGGAGGCGTTCGCGGCGGCCGACGTCGCGTGCGTGATCACCGAGGCGTGCCCGGCCAACATGGGCGTCGTCCCGCCGCGCGACGGGTTCAACGCGCGGCTGCGCGAGCTGTGCACGGCACACGGGGCGCTGCTCATCGTCGACGAGGTGCTGACGGGCTTCCGCGTCTCCCCGGCCGGGTGGTACGGCCTCGACCCGGTGGAGGCCGACCTGATGACGTTCGGCAAGGTCATGGGCGGCGGGCTGCCGGCGGCGGCGTTCGGCGGGCGGGCCGACGTGATGGCTCATCTCGCGCCGGAGGGGCCCGTCTACCAGGCGGGCACGCTGTCGGGCAACCCGCTGGCCTGCGCGGCCGGCCTGGCCACGCTGCGCAACCTCGACGCGGAGGCGTACGCGCGGAGCGACGCCGCCGCGACGGCGATCGGCCGGGCGGCGTCCGAGGCGCTCGCGGCGGAGGGCGTGCCGCACCGGCTGCAGCGGGCGGGCAGCCTGTTCTCGATCTTCTTCACCGACGCCGAGGTCACCGACTACGACCAGGCCCGCGCCCAGAACACCGCCGCGTTCACCGCGTTCTTCCACGCGATGCTGGAGCAGGGCGTCTACCTGCCGCCGTCGGCGTACGAGGCGTGGTTCCTGTCGGCCGCCCACGACGACGAGGCCGTGGGCCGGGTGGCCGAGGCGCTGCCGGCGGCGGCGAAGGCGGCGGCCGCCGTCCTGTGAGGCTCAGCGCAGGCGGCGGGGCCGCGCTCCGGCGTAGAGCACGCCGCAGACGATGAGCGCCGCCGCCACGATCCTGAGCCACGACAGCGGCTCGCCGGTCACGAGCGCCGCCGACGACATGCCGAAGACCGGCACCAGCAGCGTGTACGGCGCCACGACCGAGGCGTCGTAGCGCCGCAGCAGGAAGCCCCACACGCCGAAGCCGCCCAGCGTGGCGACGAAGGCGACGTACACGAGGGAGAGCCAGCCCTCCCACGACGGGCTCAGCGCCGGCGCGCCCTCCAGCGCCAGCGACAACACCAGGAGCGGCGGCGCCGACAGGGCGCTCACCCACACCATGAAGCGCAGGGAGTCGGGCGGCGCGGCACGACGCTGGACGACGTTGCCGAGCCCCCAAGCCGCCGCCGCGGCCACGCACAACACGAACGCGCCGACCGGTCCCGAGACCCCGAAGTCGTACGCGACCAGGGCGAGGCCGCCGAAGGCGACGGCCAGCCCGGTGACGCGGCGGGCGGTGAGCCGCTCCCCGAGCAGCGTCACCGCGAACACCACGGTGAACAACGCCTGCGCCTGCAGGACGAGCGAGGTCAGCCCGGCCGGCATGCCGGCGCGCATGCCGACCAGCAGCAGCGCGAACTGCCCGACGCCGAGCGTGGCCGCCACCCCGGCGACCCACCGCCACGGCACTCCCGGCCGGCCCACGAGGAGCAGGGCGGGGAAGCCCGCCATCGCGAACCGCAGGCCCGCGTACAGCAGGGGCGGGAAGTGCCGCAGGCCCGCCTGCATGACCACGAAGTTGAACCCCCACGCCGCCGCGAGGGCGACGGCGAGCGCGAGGTGACGGGGGCTCACTCAGCGAGTGGGCTTCTGGTAACGGATGCGCTGCTCGCGCGCCTGCTCGGCGAGGGCCTTCAGGTACGAGACGGTGCCGGGCTGCTGCTTGTTCATCTTCCGGATTCGCATGCAACTATTTTCATCTACTACACAATCAACGACAAGCGAGACTTTCTACGCTAAACCGTTTAGGCTGGCTTACATGTTGGACTTGAACCGGCTCAAGGCGCTTCACGCTGTCCATGTCTACGGGTCGGTCGGAGCGGCGGCCGACGCGCTCAGCGTCACGCCGTCGGCCGTCTCGCAGCAGATCGCCAAGCTGGAGCGCGAGACCGGCGCCCGGCTCATGGAGCGCAACGGCCGCGGCGTACGCCTCACCGACGCCGCCGGCCTGCTGGCCGAGCACGCCGAGCGCATCCTCGCCCTGGTCGAGACCGCCGAGGCCGACTTCGAGGCGCTGCGCGGCGAGGTCGTCGGCCGGCTCAACGTCGCGGCCTTCCCCACGGCCGCCCGCGGCCTCCTGCCGGCGGCCGTCGTCTCGCTCAAGCAGCGCCACCCCGACCTGTGGGTGCAGCTCAACGAGCGTGAGCCCGACCGGGTGATGCGCGAGGTGTCCAGGGGCGAGCTCGACCTCGGCATCGTCCAGGACTGGCTCAACCGGCCGATCGCGATGCCCGAGGGCCTGTCGAAGGCCATCCTGCTCGACGACATCGCCGACGTGGCGGTGCCCGCGGGTCATCCGCTGGCCGGGGCGCGCGAGATCGAGCTGCGCGACCTGTGCGGCGAGCAGTGGATCAGCTCCTCGCCAGGCACGGTCTGCCACGACTGGCTCGTCTTCACGCTGCGCAGCGCCTCGGTGGAGCCGGTGATCGCATGCATGGCCGACGAGTACCCGACCCAGCTCGCGCTGGTCGCCGCGGGCCTCGGCTGCGCGATCGTGCCGAGGCTCGGCCGCGACTGCGTGCCCGACGGCGTGCGGCTCGTCCCGCTGCGCCCGCGCCAGTCGCGGCGCATCTACGCGGTGTGGCGCGCCGACGCCGCGCGGCGGCCCGCGATCAGGGCCATGGTCGACGCGTTGACCGAGGCCAGCAGAACCCAGGAGAACTCCTGGGCCGTCGCCTGACCCGGGCCGCCGCCGCACGAGCCGGGCAAGCGGATAGGCTGTGCCCACCATGGCTGAAACCACCGTCGTCCACCTGCTGCGCCACGGCGAGGTGCACAACCCAGGAGGCATCCTCTACGGCAGGCTGCCCGGCTACCACCTGTCCGAGAACGGCAGGCTCATGGCCGAGACGGTCGCCAAGGCCGTCGGCGGCCGCGACATCGTCGCCCTCTACAGCTCGCCTCTCGAGCGCGCGCTGGAGACCGCCGCCCCGCTCGCCGACAAGCTGGGGCTCGACATCCGGCAGGACGCCCGGCTGATCGAGGCCGGAAACCTGCTGCAGGGCCGCCTGGCGACCGACGGCGGCATGGCGCTGCTGCGCGACTGGCGCAACTACCGCTATTTCTGGAATCCGCTCCGGCCCTCCTGGGGAGAGCCCTACCCGGTGATCGTCCGGCGGATGAAGTCCGTGATCGACGACGCCCGCGCCCAGGCGCGCGGGCACGAGGCGGTGCTCGTCAGCCACCAGCTGCCGATCTGGGCGATCAGGATCGCCGCCGAGGGCCGCAGGCTCTGGCACGACCCGCGGCGCCGGCAGTGCACCCTGGCCAGCCTCACCACGCTCACCTTCGACGGCGACCGCCTGGTCAGCATCGGCTACAGCGAGCCTGCCGCCTCGTTGCAGCGGGGCCGCTCACTCCCCGGGGCCTGATGTCCGGGCCGTACGGCGGCACCGGTAGAGTTGCAAGCTCTACCGCTTGTAGTACAAGGAGATCTTCCTCCGTGCGCGCCAAGTCCCTCTCCCTCGTTCTCCTGGCCGCCTCCGTGCTGGCCGGGGGCTGCGCCGGCGGCCAGGGCGGCCAGCCGCAGGCGGGCGACACCCGGTTCGTCGCGGGCGACGGCAAGATGCAGGTGTTCGACGTGGCCGAGCGCAAGCCCGCGCCCCACGTCGAAGGGCCGACCCTCGACGGCTCCACCGCCTCCCTCGCCGCGCACAAGGGCAAGGTCGTCGTGCTCAACTTCTGGGCCTCGTGGTGCGGCCCGTGCCGGGCCGAGGCGCCGGTGCTCAAGGAGGTCGCGGCCAAGACCAAGGACACCGGGGTGCAGTTCCTCGGCGTCGACTTCAAGGACCGCCAGGCCGACGCCAAGGCGTTCGAGCGCAACGAGCAGACCGGCTATCCCCACATCTTCGACCAGCCCGGCAAGGTCGCGCTGGCGTTCCAGGGCACGGTGCCGCCCGCGGCCATCCCGTCCACGCTGATCATCGACAAGCAGGGCCGCATCGCGGCCAGGGCGCTCGGCGCGGTGAAGTACACCGATCTGTACACCACGGTGACCAAGGTGCGCGATGAGTGACGTCGTCGCCTCGGGCTCGCTGCTGCTCGCCGTGCCGATCGCGGTGCTGGCCGGGGTGGTGTCGTTCCTGTCGCCGTGCGTGCTGCCGCTGGTGCCGGGCTATCTGTCGTACGTCACCGGCATGAGCGCCGATCCCAAGCGGGGGCGGCTGGTGCTCGGGGCGGCGCTGTTCGTGGCCGGGTTCGGGCTGGTGTTCGTGCTCAGCGGGGCGCTGTTCGGCGGCCTCGGCTCGGTCATGCTGGGCAACGCCGACATCATCACGCGCGTCCTTGGCGTGCTCACCATCCTGCTCGGGCTGGCGTTCCTCGGCGTGCTGCCGGGGCTGATGCGCGACGTGCGCATCCACCGCGTCCCGGCGGCCGGGCTCGCGGGCGCGCCGCTGCTCGGCGTGGTGTTCGGCCTCGGCTGGACGCCCTGCATCGGCCCCACCCTGGCGGTCGTGCTGGCGCTCGGGCTCAACGAGGGCAGCGCCGCGCGGGGCGCCCTCCTGGCCGTCGCGTACGCCCTGGGGCTCGGGCTGCCGTTCGTGGCCGCGGCGCTGGCCTACAGCAGGGCGCTGCGCACGTTCCGGGCCATCCGCAAGCACTCTCGCCTGATCACCCGCGTCGGCGGCGGCATGATGGTGGCCGTCGGCGTGCTCCTGGTGAGCGGGCTCTGGGGAGAGATGATCGCCGCCATGCAAGGACTGATCGGCGCCTTCGAGCCGGTGATCTGATGAGCGTCCAGGAGCTGGAGAAGAAGCAGACGCCCCAGCAGGCGGCGCTCGGCCCGGTGGGCTGGCTGCGCTGGGCCTGGCGCACGCTCACCTCGATGAAGACGGCGCTGATCCTGCTGTTCCTGCTGGCGCTGGGCTCGGTGCCCGGCTCGCTGGTGCCGCAGCGCGGCGTCGAGCCCGACAAGGTGGCCCGGATCTACGAGCAGAACCCGACGCTCGCCGAGTGGTACGACCGCTTCCAGCTCTTCGAGGTCTTCACCTCGGTCTGGTTCGCCGCGATCTACCTGCTGCTGTTCACCTCGCTGATCGGCTGCATCATCCCGCGCACCGCGGTCTACCTGCGCGAGCTGCGCCGCAGGCCGCCGGCCGCGCCCAAGCGCCTGTCGCGCCTGCCCCACTCGGCCTCCTTCGAGGGGGAGCTGGGCGTCGAGGAGGCCGCGCGGCGGCTGCGCCGGATGCGCTTCCGCGTCTCGACCGGCGACGGCTGGGTCTCGGCCGAGAAGGGCTACCTGCGCGAGACCGGCAACCTCGTCTTCCACGTCGCCCTGCTCGGCATCCTGCTCGCGATCGGCGCCGGCTCGCTCTACGGCTACCGCGGCAACGTCCTGGTCGTCGAGGGCGACGGGTTCGCCAACACCGTGGCCGCCTACGACCGGTTCATGCCGGGCAGCCAGGTGTCGGCCGAGTCGCTGGAGCCGTTCTCGTTCACGCTCGACAAGTTCGACGTCGCCTACCAGGTGACCGGCGACAAGCGGGGGCAGGCGCTCGACTACACCGCCCACCTCAAGGTCAACGACTCGCCGCAGGCGCCCGCCCGCGACTACGCGCTCAAGGTCAACGACCCGCTGGAGATCGACGGCACGCAGACGTACCTCATCGGCAACGGCTACGCGCCGGTCTTCAGGGTCACCGACGGGGAGGGGCAGGTGGCCTTCGAGGGCGCCGTGCCCTGCCTGATCGAGGACAAGGCCACGATGACCTCGGGCTGCGTCGTCAAGGTGCCCGACGCGAAGCCGGGGCAGCTCGGGTTCCTGCTGCAGTTCCTGCCGACCAGCGTGCCGCTGGTCGACGGCGGCCACGCCTCGGCCTTCCCCGGGCAGATCAACCCCGAGGTGCAGGTCCTCGGCGCCTTCACCGGCGACCTCGGGCTGCGCTCGGGCGAGCCGCAGTCGGTCTACACGCTGGCCGAGCCCGAGGACATGAAGAAGCTCAAGCCGCTGCTCATGGGCACCGACGTGCCCAAGCCGCTGGCGGTGGGACAGTCGGTCCAGCTGCCCGACGGGCTCGGCAAGCTCGAGTTCACCGGCGTCAAGCAGTGGATCACGCTCCAGACGGCCTACGACCCCGGACGCCTGCCCGCCCTGCTGTCCGCGGCCGCGGCCGTCGTCGCCATCGCGCTCTCGCTCATGATCCGCCGCCGCAGGGTCTTCGTCCGCGTCGGCGAAGGCAGGGTCGAGGTGGGCGGGCTGACCCGTACGGAGGGGTCCGCGGCGGGCTTCACCGAGGAATTCGCCGAGATCGTCCAGGTTCTATCAGCAGGAGACAAGGATGTCCGCTGAGCAACTCGCCGAGGTGAGCGACCAGTTCGTCGTCGCCGCGGTCCTGCTCTACGTCGTCGCCATGGTGGCTTTCGCGACGGACCTGGCCTTCGGTCGTGTCCGTCCGGGCAGGGCGGTCGCGAAGGCCGCCGCCAGGCAGCCGGTCGCGGTCGGCGCGGCCGCACCGCCGCCCGGGGCCGACGTGCTCCCGGAGAGCGCCTCTGTGCCGGCCACGCCCGAGCCGCCGCGCTTCGCGGCCGTGGCCGGCACGGCCGGCCTCGTGCTGGCCTGGGTCGGCTGGGTGGCCAACCTCTCGGCCATCGTCACCCGCGGCCTGGCCGTCGACCGGTGGCCGTGGGGCAACATGTACGAGTTCGTGGTCGCGATCTGCTTCGCCGCCGTGTCGGCGTTCCTCATCACCCAGGTCCGCCACGACGTGCGCTTCCTCGGCGGCTTCGTCATGGTCACCGCCGCGCTGGGGCTCGGGCTGGCCTCCAAGGTCTTCTACACCGCGGCCGGTCCGGTCGTGCCGGCTCTCGACTCGTACTGGATCGCCATCCACGTCAGCGCCGCGATCATCGCCAGCGGCCTGCTGACGCTCGCGGGGGTGACCGGCATCCTCTACCTGGTGCGCGGTGACGGGCCCTCGCGCCTGCCGTCGCGGGCCGATCTGGAGCGGGTGGCCCACCGGGCGATCGTCTTCGCCTTCCCACTGTGGACGTTCGCCGTCATCGCGGGCGCGCTGTGGGCGGACCGGGCGTGGGGGCGCTACTGGGGGTGGGACCCGAAGGAGGTCTGGTCGTTCATCACCTGGGTCGCCTACGCCGCCTACCTCCACGCGAAGGCGACGGCCGGCTGGAAGGGCCGGGCGGCGACGATCGTGCAGCTCGTGGCGTTCGGCTGCCTGCTGTTCAACCTGATCGGGGTCAACATCTTCATCGACGGCCTGCACAGCTACGCCGACGTCGACTGACCCCTCGGGGAGGGGTCAGCTCACGTCGTCGCCGCGCATGCGGCGCTCGAGGTCGCGGAGGAAATCGGGGTCGTCGTCGGGTCCCTTCGGCATGCCCGGGCCAGGGGTGACCGGCCATGCCTGCCGCTGCGCGCGGGGACGGCCGCGGGCCATCCACACCATGCCGCCGAGCAGCGGGATCAGAATGACGATGAGAATCCAGAGGGCTTTTGGTACGTTCCGTACCTCGTCTTCGGGTGTCGTCACCACGTCGAAGAGGGAGAAAAGCCAGAAGGCCAGCAGAGCCAGACCGATGAGAACACCTGCCATGCCCCGAACTGTAAGCCATGCACAGGACTGATCGTGCGGTCCGATGTCCCATTTCGGGTGACTACCGGAAGATCCACGTCGTACGGTGGAAACCCATGCGGCGGTGTCCACGGGCCTCCAGAGGCGTGGAGAGGTGGCGATGGCCTTTTCTCAGGACAAGGGCCGACATCGGCGCGGTCGTTGGTGGCGGCGCGGATCTTACCTGTTCTCGCGCCGCAGTGAGGCGCCCCCCGACGCCGACCGCTCGTTCTGGTCCAGCGTCCGTGAGAGGCGCCAGGAGGCGCGCGCGGCGGGGCGCGGGCGTGGTGGTCCGGAGCAGCGCCGCCGGGCGCGCGAGAGCGAGCTGAACGGCGTCCGTCCCGCTGTGGAGCCGCCCGAACGGCGGCGGGTCGGCTGGGACGCCCCCCGCGAGCGCCGCGAGCGCCTGTCCGCGGCCGTGGCCGAGAGCCCGCGCTACACCTGGTACGACTTCGAGCTCGACGACCGGCCCATGGAGGCCCGGCCGCACCGGCCGGAGGCCCCTTCGCTGGGCGACGGCCTGCGCCACTGCGGCCGGCTGGAGGAGGTCCTGCACCGGCAGTGGGACGCCCAGCAGGGCCCGCCGCCGCCCGAGGTCGTCCGCGCGGTGGAGAGCCTGGCCCGGCTGCCCGACCGGCTCAAGGACAAGCTGGCCGACGGGCTGGAGGGCATCTACGTGGGCGCGGGCGGCGTCCCTGACCTCGACGACATGGGCTACTTACGCGGCGCGCCGCTCCCGTCGGGCCGCGCGACCTGGGACATCTGCGCGGGTGCGTACGGCGACCGCAAGATCGTCGTGGGGGACCGGCCCTCGCCCACGCCCGACGTGATGATGCACGAGGTCGGCCACGCCATCGACGACATCGACGCGGCGTACGGCACGTGGGTCTCGGACTCGCCGGAGTTCGTCCGGCTCTACGAGGCGGCCCTGCCGCTGCTGGCCTCGTCGTTCCACCGCCAGGGAGGCGGGCTCGGCCGCAAGGAGTTCTTCGCCGACGCCTTCGCCGCCATCGCCTCCCGCCAGCGCCCGGCCCTCGTGGACATGCTCGGGGGCGACACGCGCATGGCGCTCGACATCATGCTGTTCTTCAACCGGCGCTACGGAATCTAGGTGATCGGCCATGTACGTCATCCGGCTCGCGGACGGGACCCTTCGCGTGCCCCGGAGCCTGACCAGCGAGGACGGGCGTCTGATCGGCAACGCGTACGTGGAGGTCCAGCCCGGCGATCCCGACTACGAGCAGTGGCTGCCGGAGTCGCTGACCGAGGAGGAGGCGCAGGTGCGCCGCCGGCGCTGGGAGGAGGAGAACGACGAGCTGGAGCGTGAGTTCCTGGCCTTCAAGGCCGAGCAGGAAGACGCCTGATCAGGAGGGAACGGACAGACGCCAGCCACGGTCGGCGGTTGGCGCCGTCCCGTGCTCCACCGTACGGAGGTGTGGTGGCGGGGAAGCACACGAACAGTGGTCCCGCCAGCGGTGATCCTGGGACAGTGGCTGCTCCCGTGCGGCGGGACCGTGAACGGCCCGCCGACGCGGGATCACCGGCTGGACGGAACGTCAGACGCGCGGGGACTCACCTGCAGGCCTGTCGGCCGTGAGAACGTCCTCGCCTCGGAGAAGGGCGTGCACTTCCGATTCACGGAAGCGCCGGTGCCCTCCGGGGGTGCGGATACTGCTGATGCGGCCTGCCGCTGCCCAGCGTGTAACCGTCTTTGGGTCTACCCGGAAGAGGGCGGCAACCTCTCCTGGGGTCAGCAGACGCTCGCTGCTACTCTCCACCAATCTCTCCCCCTCGCATCCCGCTTCCTGCCAGCGGGCGGACAGGTAACCAGTGTGTCGAGCGAAGCCTGATTTATCCGTGGTTTTCTACAAAGATCACGGGTTGTTATCAGCTGACTGCCCGATTGTTATATGATAGAGCCTCTTTGGGGCTCTCGTGGGTGTTTCTTTACGAAACTCCCTAACTGGGAACAGTAGCAGTGCTCGCGTTCGGTGCGAAGAGCGACCTGTGCACGGGTCCGAGTAACCTCGACGTGTGCGTCCCGTTCTCGTTTACACACTGTGCCGGATCGGCCTGTTCGCCGTGACACTCTTGGTGCTGTTGCTGCTCGGCCTGCATAACCCGTTCGTGCTGATCGTCGCGTCGTTTGTGATCAGCGGGGTGGCGAGCTACGTCCTGCTGTCCAAACAGCGTGACGCTGTGAGCGAACGCATCAGCAACAAGATCGACCGGCCGAAGCCGCAAAGCGACTAGCCCAGGGGGAACATGCCAATCCGGGCATGGTACTCCCGTCCGAGCCGCGTGGTGTCGCTACCGACAAGTAGTCCACGGCTGTGGGTGTAAAACGCCTTCACGCCGATGCCGCGCTCCCGCCCCGGATTCCAACTGAGGGCCTTTCCGGTGCGGGGATGAATGGCCCCGATGCCCGGCCGCGCCACCGCTCCCGGGCCTGCCGAGTCCCGGCCCTTCGGATTGTCCAGCCAGCGCTGGTGGCCGCCGACGTAGACGGCCGCCCCTGTCATCACCGCGACGGAGTAGAGCGAGTCGCCGCCGGTGTGGTTGACCCAGGTCGGCTTGACGGCCGAGCCCTTGGCGTAGGTCTCGAACCTGGCGGTCGTGTCGCACATGCCGCTCTTGGTGCCGCCCGTGGTGACGACCGCGAAGAAGCGCCCGTCGGGGGAGAAGTCGATCCCCCGTACGTACGAGGGGAACGCCTCGTCGCACTTGCGGGCGTAGGCGTCGGTCCGCCAGGGGGCGACCTTGGCCGTGCGCCCGCTGACGTCGATGAGCCCGAGCTGCGGCCGCGACCTGCCGTCGAGCGTGGTGAACGAGCCGTCCACCGCCAGCCGGTCGCGTGAGAGCGCCATCGCGTAGACCTTCACCCGTGACGACAGCGGCTTGCCGGGCGTCACGGTGAACGCCGGGTCGAGCGCCCCCGTGGCCGCGTCGAGCCTGGCCAGGGCGGTGCGCGGGCTGACGAAGTCACCGCCGGCGTAGAGCCGGGAGCCCTGCCTGGCCAGCGTCGAGACCATGCCGCCGCCGATGCGCGGCGCGAAACCGGGCACGGTCGCGCCGTCCGTCAGGCGCAGCTTGGCCAGCGCCCGCGGCGCGCGGTGGTTGACGCCCCAGAAGTCGCCGCCGACGTAGACGGTGCCGCCGTCGCCGGGGGCCAGCGCGTGGACGGTGCCGCCCACGTTGGGCGCGAAGCCGGGCAGGATGCGGCCGGTGTTGAGGTCGTAGGCGAAGAGGTTGGCCCGCGCGTGGACGGTGCGGCGGGAGGCGTCGCTCACTTCGCTGAACGAGCCGCCGACGACGACGGTGCGGCCGACGACGGTGATGGCGTTGACGATGCCGTCGAGCACGTGGGGCGTGTTGTCGACCGGGTTGGCCGAGACGACGCGGGTGTGCGCGACGGGGGCCGAGGCGAGGAACGCCGCAAGGGCGACACGAGCAAGCATTCGCCAATTCCTAGCAGACGTTGCGTAGTGTCGTGGCTACTTTCTGTTGATTGTCCTGATAGCAAGGGGGGACGCGCCCCCCAATAGGCTGTGGGCATGACGCGCGCTCAGTTGGACAAACAGCCGGACGAGGTCGCCGCGATGTTCGATCGCACCGCCCGGCGCTACGACTTGGTCAATGACGTGATCTCGCTGGGTCAGGTCAGGCTCTGGCGCAGGGCGGTGGCCGCCGCCGTCGACGCCGGGCCGGGCGAGGTCGTCCTCGACCTGGGGGCCGGCACCGGCACCTCGACCGACGCGTTCACCACGCTGGGCGCGCGGGCGATCGCCTCCGACTTCTCGCTCGGCATGCTCCGCACCGGCGTGCGCCGCCACGGCGGCAACGCGCTGAGCGGCGCGGGCGTGCCCTTCATCGCGGGCGACGCGCTGCGGCTGCCGTTCGCCGACGAGGCCTTCGACGCGGTGACGATCTCGGTGGCGCTGCGCAACGTCCACGACACCGAGCAGGCGCTGCGCGAGATGCTGCGGGTGACCAAGCCGGGCGGGCGGCTGGTGATCCTCGAGTTCTCGCACGTGACGTTCGGGCCGTTCGACCTGGTCTACCGCGAATATCTGATGAAGCTGCTGCCGAAGGTGGCCAAGGTGTTCGGGTCCAACGACGACTCCTACGAATACCTGGCCGAGTCGATCAGGGACTGGCCCGACCAGGCGACGCTGGCGCGCACGATCCAGCGGGCCGGTTGGGAACGCGTCGCCTGGCGCAACCTCACAATGGGGATCGTCGCGCTGCATCGCGGCTTCAAGCCCGCCTGAGGTTCGGCGAAAATCGTCTTTTCCGACAGGCCGCAATTACCGGGCGGGCGTGCCGGCGCGGGGAATTTCCCGGCGTGACGGCGAGTCTTCGTCTCTGGTTGAAAATCTAATCATTTCCGGTGACGACCCGCGCGGGGATAAGCAAAGACGGGCGAAATCATTCGGCGCCGCTGAGCTGGGCGGGTCCGCGACATGACGCGGTCCGCGCCCGGCGCGGACCGCCCGCACTCCCCGCGAGCGCGGGCGAACCGGGGCGACCCAGAAAGATGATCATGATGGTGCGGCCCAGGGGACACGCCACCCCCTCCGATCACAGTCCGGCCCCCCGACTGCCACTATGTACAGCAAAAGCAGTAGACTGCGGGCCGATAAGTTTGTGAAGGGGTTCACAAAGGAACGAAGGCGCCAAACCCCGAGGCCTTCGAGCGTGTAGGGACAGGACAGTCCAGTGACCGTGCCAACAGCCGCCCGCCAGGGGCACGAGCCCGCCGCGAGACAGCGCTGTCCGGGCGCACGAGTGGTGAGGCGGGCGCGATCATGAGCACCGTTGACGCCGACGTCATCGTCGTCGGCGCAGGCCCGGCAGGTTCCGCCAGCGCGTTCTACCTGGCCGCGGCCGGGCTCGACGTCCTGCTGCTGGAGAAGACCAGGTTCCCGAGGGAGAAGGTCTGCGGCGACGGCCTGACGCCGCGTGCCGTCAAGCAGCTGCTCAACATGGGCGTCGACGTCGACGCGCCGGGCTGGGTCAGGAACAAGGGCCTGCGCGTCGCCGGCGGCGGCATGCGCTTCGAGCTCGACTGGCCGCAGCTCGAGCGCTTCCCCGACTTCGGCCTCGTCCGCACGCGCCAGGACTTCGACCAGATCATGGCCGCCCACGCCGTCAAGAGCGGCGCGCGCCTCATGGAGGGCGTCACCGTCACCGGCCCGATCCTCGACGACCGCAGCGGCCACATCGTGGGCGTCACCACCAAGGACGGCCGCGAGTTCCGCAGCCGCGTGGTCGTCGCCGCCGACGGCAACAGCACCCGCCTGGCCCTCGGCATGGGCCTGCACAAGCGGGAGGACCGCCCGATGGGCGTCGCCGTGCGCACGTACTTCGAGAGCCCGCGCCACGACGACGACTACCTCGAGATCTGGCTGGAGCTGCGCGACGCCGAGACGCTCCTGCCCGGCTACGGCTGGATCTTCGGCGTCGGCGACGGCACCGCCAACGTGGGCCTCGGGCTGCTCAACACCAGCGAGCAGTTCAAGAACATCGACTACCGCGACCTGCTGCGGCGCTGGTGCCGGTCGATGCCCGAGGAGTGGGGCTTCACCCAGGAGAACATGACGGGCCCGATCCGCGGCGCCGCGCTCCCGATGGCCTTCAACCGGCAACCCCACTACACGCGCGGCCTGATGCTCGTGGGAGACTCCGGCGGGTCGATCAACCCGTTCAACGGCGAGGGCATCGCCTACGCCATGGAGACCGGAGAGATCGCCGCCGAGATCATCGCCAAGGCCCTCAAGGGCACCACGCCCGCCCAGCGGGAGCGGACTCTGCGGACCTACCCCCAGGTGCTGAAGGACGCCTACGGCGGATACTTCACCCTCGGCAGGTGGTTCGTCGAGGCGATCGGGAAGCCCGGTGTCATGAGCTTCGGCACCAGGCACGGGCTACCCCATCCGAGGCTGATGCGCTTCGCGCTCAAACTCCTTGGTAACCTCACGGACCGGCGAGGCGATGCGTCGGACATGATCATTAACGCACTCTCGAAGGTCGCGCCACCAGCATGAATCTCAGAACTGACAGATCAGGCTGCGCGCCCGCGCGCGCGGCGACTCCGGAGGAGGCGTAGCGATGGACCTTTACGTGCCCATCCTGGTGCTCGCCGTTCTCGCGGGGGGCTTCGCGATCTTCTCGGTCGCCATCGCTCCCTTCACCGGTCCCAAGCGCTGGAACCGCGCCAAGCTCGACGCCTACGAATGCGGCATCGAGCCGACGCCCCAGCCTGTCGGTGGTGGACGGTTCCCGCTCAAATACATGGTCACGGCGATGCTCTTCATCGTCTTCGACATCGAGATCATCTTCCTCTACCCGTGGGCCGTCTCGTTCGCTCCGCAGACGGACGACCTCGGCCGCGTGCTCTCCTCGGGCCTGGGTCTGTTCGCGCTCGTCGAGATGCTGCTGTTCATCGTCACCGTGCTCGTCGCCTACGCGTACGTGTGGCGCCGCAAGGGTCTGGACTGGGACTGAAAATGGGACTTGAAGAGAAACTCCCCAGCGGGTTCATCCTCAGCACGGTCGAGGCGGCCGCCGGGTGGGCGCGGAAGAACTCCGTGTGGCCGGCCACGTTCGGCCTCGCGTGCTGCGCCATCGAGCTGATGGCCACCGGCGGCCCCCACTACGACCTCGCGCGCTTCGGCATGGAGCGCGCTTCGGCGTCTCCCCGTCAGGCCGACCTCATGATCGTGGCCGGCCGGGTGTCGCAGAAGATGGCGCCGGTGCTGCGTCAGATCTACGACCAGATGGCCGAGCCCAAGTGGGTCATCGCCATGGGCGTGTGCGCCTCCAGCGGCGGCATGTTCAACAATTACGCCATCGTGCAAGGCGTCGACCACGTCGTGCCGGTCGACATCTACCTGCCCGGCTGCCCGCCGCGGCCCGAGATGCTGATCGACGCGATCGTGAAGCTGCACGACAAGATCCAGAACATGAAGTTCGGCGCGCACCGCGCCAAGCAGATCGACGAGCTCGAGCTGCAGGCGCTGCGCACGCTGCCGCTGATCGACCAGGGGGCCGCGAAGTGACCTCGCCCGACAACCTCCCCGAGGTCCCGGACGCGCAGGTTCCCGAGGTGCCGGCGGCCCCGGGTGGCCAGCAGGAGCCGCCGATCGCCCGGCGGGGCATGTTCGGCGCCCAGGACTCCGGCGACACCTCCGGCTACGGCGGGCTCGTCGTCCGCCGCGCCCCGCAGGTCTCGACGCCCCGCCCGTACGGGAGCTACTTCGACGAGGTCGTCGACGCCCTGGCGCTCGACGACGCGATCGAGCGCGTGGTCGTCGACCGCGGCGAGCTGACCCTGCACGTCAAGCGCGAGCGCCTCGTCGAGGTCTGCCAGAAGCTGCGCGACGACCCCGCCCTGCGCTTCGAGCTGTCGCTCGGCGTCTCCGGGGTGCACTACCCGCACCTGACGGGCGAGGAGCTGCACGCGGTCTACCACCTGTGCTCGATCACCCACAACAGGCGCGTGCGCGTGGAGGTGAGCTGCCCGGACGCCGACCCGCACATTCCATCGACCGTGGGCGTTTACCCTGGTCACGACTGGCATGAGCGTGAGACGTACGACTTCTTCGGGATCATCTTCGACGGTCACCCCGCGCTCACCCGGATCATGATGCCGGACGACTGGGAGGGGCACCCCCAGCGCAAGGACTACCCGCTCGGCGGCATCCCGGTCGAATACCGCGGCGCCACCATCCCGTCGCCCGACCACAGGAGGAGCTACTCGTGAGCACCGCTTATGACGAGGCCACCGAGGGCAAGGTCTACTCGGTCAACGGCGGAGACTGGGACCAGGTCGTCGCCGACGCGCGCGACACCGAAGAAGAGCGCCTCGTCGTCAACATGGGCCCCCAGCACCCGTCCACGCACGGCGTGCTCCGGCTGGTGCTGACGCTCGACGGCGAGACGGTGACCGAGGCGCGCGGCGTCATCGGCTACCTGCACACCGGCATCGAGAAGAACATGGAATACCGGACGTGGACGCAGGGCACCACGTTCGTGACCCGCATGGACTATCTCTCGCCGATCTTCAACGAGACCGCCTACTGCCTGGGCGTGGAGAAGCTGCTCGGCATCACCGACCGGATCCCCGAGCGGGCGCAGGCCATCCGCGTGATGATGATGGAGCTCAACCGCATCTCCTCGCACCTGGTGGCCATGGGCACGTTCGGCATGGAGCTGGGCGCGACCACGCCGTTCCTGTTCGGCTACCGCGACCGCGAGCTGATCATGGACCTGTTCGAGTACATCACGGGTCTGCGGATGAACCACGCCTACGTCAGGCCGGGCGGCGTGAGCGTCGACCTGCCCGCGGGCGCGGTCGACAAGGTCGGTGAGTTCCTCAAGGAGATGCCCAAGCGGATCAAGGACATCCGCAAGCTCCTCGACGCCAACCCGGTCTACCTGCGCCGCACGAAGGACGTGGCCTACCTCGACCTGACCGGCTGCATGGCGCTCGGCGTCACCGGCCCGATCCTGCGCGCCGCCGGCCTGCCGTGGGACCTGCGCAAGTCGCAGCCCTACTGCGGCTACGAGACGTACGAGTTCGACGTCGCCACCGAGCGCGGCTGCGACGTCTACTCGCGCTACCTGGTGCGCATGAAGGAGATGGAGGAGTCCCTCAAGATCATCGAGCAGGCCCTGGACCGGATCGCCGGCCCGCTCAAGGGCGACCCGGTGATGATCGAGGACAAGAAGATCGGCTGGCCCGCGCAGCTCGCGCTCGGCCCCGACGGGTTCGGCAACTCGCCCGACCACATCGCCCACATCATGGGCACCTCGATGGAGGCCCTCATCCACCACTTCAAGCTGGTGACCGAGG
The DNA here is from genome assembly GCF_003236395.1 of Nonomuraea aridisoli. Lineage (GTDB taxonomy): Bacteria > Actinomycetota > Actinomycetes > Streptosporangiales > Streptosporangiaceae > Nonomuraea > Nonomuraea aridisoli. The sequence continues at coordinate 73,491 of NZ_POUD01000005.1, forward strand.
GCTTCCGGGTGCCGGCCGGGCAGGCGTACGCCAGCATCGAGTCGCCCAAGGGCGAGCTCGGCGCCCACGTGGTCAGCGACGGCGGCACCCGCCCCTTCCGCGTGCACTTCCGTGAGCCGTCCTTCTGCAACCTGCAGGCTTTCCCCGCGATGGCGGAGGGCGGCCAGGTCGCCGACGTGATCGCCGCGGTGGCTTCTATCGACCCCGTCATGGGAGGTGTGGACCGGTGACATATTCACCGGAAATCCGTGAGCGTCTGGAGCGGGACGCCAAGGAGATCATCGGCCGCTACCCGAAGACGCGGTCGGCCCTGCTGCCGCTGCTCCACCTCGTGCAGTCGGAGGACGGCTACGTCTCCGACGACGGGCAGGAGTTCTGTGCCGAGATGCTCGGCATCAGCAAGGCCGAGGTCACGGGCGTCGCGACGTTCTACACCATGTACAAGCGCAAGCCGGTCGGCGACTACCACGTCGGCGTGTGCATCAACGCGCTGTGCGCGGTCATGGGCGGCGACCAGATCTGGGAGGAGCTGTCGGAGCACGTCGGCGTCGGTCACGACGAGGCGACGCCCGACGGCAAGGTCTCGCTGGAGCGCCTGGAGTGCAACGCGGCCTGCGACTTCGCGCCGGTCATGATGGTCAACTGGGAGTTCTTCGACAACCAGACCCCCGAGTCGGCCAAGCAGCTCGTCGACGACCTGCGCGCCGGCAAGGAAGTGCGCCCCACGCGCGGCCCGAACCGGCTGTGCACCTTCAAGGAGGCCTCGCGCGTGCTGGCCGGCCTGCCCGACGACCTGGCGGGCGAGGGCCCGTCGGCCGCGGGCGCGTCGCTCGAGGGGCTGAAGGTCGCCAAGGCCAACGGATGGAAGGCCCCCGAGGCATGAGCACGACGCTGACACCGATCCTGACCGCCAACTGGGACCAGCCCGACTCCTTCACCATCGACGCCTACGGCGAGTACGCCGCGGCGCGCAAGGCCCTGGGCATGGACCCCGACGCCGTCATCCAGGCCGTGAAGGACTCCGGCCTGCGCGGCCGCGGCGGGGCGGGCTTCCCCACCGGCATGAAGTGGGGCTTCATCCCGCAGGGCGACGGCAAGCCGCACTATCTCGTCGTCAACGCCGACGAGTCGGAGCCGGGCACCTGCAAGGACATCCCGCTGATGATGGCCAACCCGCACGCGCTGGTCGAGGGCATCATCATCACGTCGTACGCGATCCGCGCCAACCACGCCTTCGTCTACGTGCGCGGCGAGGTGCTGCACGTCATCCGCCGGCTGCACGCGGCCGTGCGGGAGGCGTACGCCAAGGGGTATCTCGGCAAGGACGTCTTCGACTCCGGCTTCGACCTGGAGCTGGTCGTGCACAGCGGCGCGGGCGCCTACATCTGCGGCGAGGAGACGGCACTGCTCGACTCGCTCGAGGGCTTCCGTGGTCAACCCCGGCTCAAGCCTCCGTTCCCGGCCGTGGCGGGCCTGTACGCCTCGCCCACTGTCGTGAACAACGTCGAGTCGATCGCGAGTGTTCCCTCGATCATCGGCAAGGGCGCCGACTGGTTCGCCGGGATGGGCACCGAGAAGTCCAAGGGCTTCGGCATCTTCTCCCTCAGCGGCCACGTCACCCGCCCCGGCCAGTACGAGGCCCCGCTCGGCATCACGCTGCGCGAGCTGCTCGACATGGCGGGCGGCATCCGCGCCGGGCACCAGATCAAGTTCTGGACCCCCGGCGGCTCGTCCACGCCGATCTTCACCGACGAGCACCTCGACGTGCCGCTCGACTTCGAGGCGGTCGGCGCTAAGGGCTCCATGCTGGGCACGCGCGCGCTGCAGATCTTCGACGAGACCACCTGCGTGGTCCGCACGGTGCTGCGCTGGACGGAGTTCTACGCCCACGAGTCCTGCGGCAAGTGCACGCCCTGCCGCGAGGGCACGTACTGGCTCAAGCAGGTGCTCAAGCGCCTGGAGGCCGGCCAGGGCACCGAAGAGGACCTGTCCACGATCACCGACATCGCGGACAACATCCTGGGCCGCTCGTTCTGCGCGCTGGGTGACGGCGCGACGAGCCCGATCCACTCCTCGGTGAAGTACTTCCGCGAGGAGTACCTCAAGCACTTCGAGATCGGCGGCTGTCCGTTCGACCCGAAGAAGTCCACTCTCTGGGGTGAGCAGTGACCGTCGTAGAGACCGAAACGAACCTGGTGACCCTGACCATCGACGGGTTCCAGGTCAGTGTCCCCAAGGGCACTCTGATCATCAGGGCCGCCGAGCTCCTGGGCATCCAGATCCCCAGGTTCTGCGACCACCCGCTGCTCGACCCGGCGGCCAACTGCCGCCAGTGCCTGGTCGACATCCCCGACGCGGGCAACGGCCGCGGCTTCCCCAAGCCGCAGCCGTCGTGCGCCATCGAGGTGGCCGAGGGCATGGTGGTGCAGACGCAGCTCACCTCCCCGGTCGCCGAGAAGGCGCAGCGGGCGGCGATGGAGTTCCTGCTGCTGAACCACCCGCTCGACTGCCCGGTCTGCGACAAGGGCGGCGAGTGCCCCCTGCAGAACCAGGCCATGTCCAACGGCCGCGGCGAGTCCCGGTTCCAGGAGCAGAAGCGCACCTTCCCCAAGCCGCTGCCGCTGTCGACGCAGGTGCTGCTCGACCGTGAGCGCTGCGTCCAGTGCGCGCGCTGCATCCGCTTCTCCGACCAGATCGCGGGCGACCCGCTCATCGAGTTCTTCGAGCGCGGGGCCAAGGAGCAGGTGCGCACGGCCGACGGCAAGCCGTTCAACTCCTACTTCTCCGGCAACACGGTGCAGATCTGCCCGGTCGGCGCGCTCACCGGCGCCGCCTACCGCTTCCGCGCCCGCCCGTTCGACCTCGTCTCCACGCCGAGCGCGTGCGAGCACTGCGCCTCCGGCTGCAGCATGCGCACCGACCACCGGCGCGGCCGGGTCACCCGCCGCCTGGCGGGCAACGACCCGCAGGTGAACGAGGAGTGGAACTGCGACAAGGGCCGCTGGGCGTTCACCTACGCGACACAGCCCGACCGGCTCAAGCAGCCCCTCGTCCGCAACGAGGAGGGCGTGCTCGTGCCCGCCTCGTGGCCGGAGGCGCTGATGGTGGCCGCGCAGGGCCTGGCCAACGCCCGCGGCAAGGCCGGCGTGCTGGTCGGCGGCCGCGTCACGGTCGAGGACGCCTACGCCTACGCCAAGTTCGCCCGCATCGCCCTCGGCACCAACGACGTCGACTTCCGCGCCCGGCCGCACTCCGCCGAGGAGGCGCAGTTCCTGGCGCACGCGGTGGCCGGCAAGGGCATCGAGATCAGCTACGCCGACCTCGAGAACGCCCCCCACGTGCTGCTCGTCGGGTTCGAGCCCGAGGAGGAGTCGCCGATCGTCTTCCTGCGCCTGCGCAAGGCGTGGATGAAGAAGGGCCTGAAGGTCACCGCGATCGCGCCGTTCGCCACCCCCGGGCTGGAGAAGATGGGCGGCACGCTCGTCCGCACCGCCCCGGGCGCCGAGGCCGACGCGATCGGCTACCTGGTCGGCACGCTGGCCCCGGGCACGATCGTGCTCGCCGGCGAGCGCCTGGCCACCGTCCCCGGCGCGTTGTCCGCTCTCGTCCGCCTCGCCGCCGCCTCCGACGCCAGGCTCGCCTGGATCCCGCGGCGGGCCGGTGAGCGCGGCGCCATCGAGGCCGGCGCGCTGCCCAACCTGCTGCCGATCGGCCGCCCGGTGGACGACGAGACCGCCCGGGCCGAGGTCGCCCGGCTGTGGAACGTCGCCTCGCTGCCCGCCACGCCGGGCCGCGACACCTCCGCCATCCTGGCCGCCGCCCGCGACGGCGAGCTCGACGCGCTGGTCGTGGCCGGCGTCGACCCGTACGACCTGGCCGACCCGGCCGCGGCTCTGGAGGCGCTGGAGCGCACGCCGTTCATCGTCAGCCTGGAGATCCGCGCCAGCGCCGTCACCGACCGCGCCGACGTGGTGCTGCCCGTCGCCGCCGTCCAGGAGAAGGGCGGCACGTTCGTCAACTGGGAGGGCAGGGGCCGCTCGTTCGAGGCGCCGCTGAAGGTGCCCGGCCTGCAGTCCGACCTCGCCGTGATCGCCAACCTGGCCGACCGGATGGACGTCCACCTCGCCCTGCCGGACGCCAAGGCGGTCCGGCGCGAGCTGTCCACGCTGGGTTCCTGGCGCGGCAGCCGCGTCCCGGCGCCGAGCGTGCTGAGCCGCACGCCGGAGGTGCCCGAGACGGGTCAGGCGCTGCTGGCGACCTGGCACCTGCTGCTCGACGAGGGCAGGCTGCAGGACGGCGAGCCGTACCTCGCGGGCACCGCCCGCCCCGCCGAAGCGCTGCTCTCCGAGAGCACGGCCGCCGAGCTCGGCGTCACCGACGGCGACAAGCTCGTCGTCGGCGGCATCGTGACGCTGCCGCTGCGCGTCGCCGACCTGCCCGACCGCGTGGTCTGGGTGCCGGCGAACTCCGGCGGCTGCTCGGTCACCCGTGATCTGCGCGCGGTGGCCGGCGACATCGTCACCATCGGGAGCGCCTCATGAAACACGTACTCGCGGCCGATCCCACCCTTGCCGACTTCGGCAAGGACCCGCTGTGGATCACCATCATCAAGGCCGTGATGCTGTTCGTCTTCCTGATGCTGGGCATCCTGTTCGGCGTCTGGTACGAGCGCAAGCTGATCTCCTGGATGCAGAACCGGCGCGGCCCGAACCGGGCCGGCAAGTTCGGTCTGCTGCAGTCCGCGGCCGACGGTCTGAAGATGGGCCTGAAGGAGGACATCTTCCCGACGACCGTGGACCGGGTGCTCTACCTGCTCGCACCGGTGATCATGGTGGTGCCGGCGTTCCTGGCCTTCTCGATCGTGCCGTTCGCGCCGATGGTCAACCTGTTCGGCGTGCAGACGCCGCTGCAGCTGGTGGACCTGCCGGTGGCGGTGCTCTTCATGCTCGCCATGGGCGCGGTCTCCGTCTACGGCGTGGTGCTGGCCGGCTGGTCGTCGCGCTCGCCGTACGCGCTGCTCGGCGGTCTGCGGTCGGCGGCGCAGGTGGTCTCCTACGAGATCGCGATGGGCCTGTCGTTCGTGGCGATCTTCCTGTTCGCCGGGACGCTCTCGACGTCGGAGATCGTGGCGGCGCAGGAGCAGACCTGGTTCGCGGTGCTGCTCATCCCGTCGTTCCTCATCTACGTGGTCTGCATGTTCGGTGAGGCGGCGCGCATCCCGTTCGACCTTCCCGAGGGTGAGGGCGAGCTGGTCGGCGGCTTCCAGACCGAGTACTCCTCGTCGCTGAAGTTCGCCCTGATCATGATGGGCGAGTACCTGCACACCTTCACCGCCTCGGGCATCGCCGTGACGCTCTTCCTGGGCGGCTGGCGGGCGCCGTTCCCGATCTCCCTTTGGGAGGGCGCGAACGCGGGCTGGTGGCCGGTGTTGTGGTTCTTCATCAAGTTCGTGCTGGTCTTCAGCTTCATCGTGTGGGTGCGGGCCTCGCTGCCGCGCGTGCGCTACGACCAGCTGATGTCGCTGGGCTGGAAGGTGCTGATCCCGGTCAACCTGGCCTGGATCCTGCTGGTGGCCGCCGTGCGCAACCTGGTCGTCAACGAGGGCGACCGGATGATCGGGCTCGGCATCGCCGGGGTGGTCGTGATCGGCGCGCTGGCCATCTGGCTGCGGTTCGACACCGTCAACCAGCGGCGCAAGGAGGAGCGCAAGGCACAGGTGGACGCCGAGTTCGAGGAACTGTCCAGCGAGCCGACGGCCGGCGGCTTCCCGGTGCCGCCGCTCGACCTGCCGCACTACCACGGGGTGCAGCACAAGGAGATTCCCAGTGGGACTAACTGATTGGCTGAACCCCGTCAAGGGCTTCGGGGTCACCTTCCACACGATGTTCAAAAAGCCCGTCACGACGAACTACCCGGAGGTCAAGAAGCCGACGGCTCCTCGCTTCCACGGGCGTCACCAGCTCAACCGCTGGCCCGACGGGCTGGAGAAGTGCGTCGGGTGCGAGCTGTGCGCCTGGGTGTGTCCGGCCGACGCGATCTACGTCGAGGGCGCGGACAACACCGAGGAGGAGCGCTACTCGCCGGGTGAGCGTTACGGGCGCACGTACCAGATCAACTACCTGCGGTGCATCCTGTGCGGGCTCTGCATCGAGGCGTGCCCGACCCGCGCGCTCACCATGACCAACGAGTACGAGCTCGCCGACACCAACCGCGAGAGCCTCATCTACACCAAGGAGATGTTGCTCGCGCCTCTCACGCCCGGCATGGAGCAGCCGCCGCACCCGATGCGGCTCGGTGAGACGGAAGAGGACTACTACCGGCTGGGGCGGACCAATGGGTGAGACCATCACGTTCTGGGTGCTCGCCGTCGTCTCAGTCGGCGCCGCGCTCGGCATGGTCTTCAACCGGAAGGCCGTCTACTCCGCGCTGATGCTCGGCGCGGTGATGCTCTGCCTGGCGGTCCTGTACGCGGTGCAGGACGCGCCGTTCCTGGCCGCCGTGCAGATCATCGTGTACACCGGCGCGATCATGATGCTGTTCCTGTTCGTGCTCATGCTCGTGGGCGTCGACTCGTCCGACTCGTTCGTCGAAACGATCAAGGGGCAGCGCTTCTGGGCGTTCCTCGCGGCGCTCGGTTTCGTGGTGCTGATCGTCGCGGCCCTCGGCAACGTGGTCTTCGCGCCGCAGGTCGGGCTGACCGCGGTCACCGAGCAGGGCGGCGGCTACATCCGCTCGATCGCGACCGAGCTGTTCACCCGGTACGTCTTCGCGTTCGAGATCACCTCGGCGCTGCTGATCACCGCGGCGCTCGGCGCGATGGTGCTGGCGCACCGCGAGCGGCTCACCGAGAAGCCGACGCAGAAGGATCTCTCCCGCGCCCGCTTCCGCGGCGACCACCCGTCGCCGCTGCCCGGGCCCGGCACGTACGCGCGCAACAACGCGGTCGACATGCCCGCTCGGCTGCCCGACGGCTCGGCCGCCGAGTCCTCGGTCAACCGCTACATCGCGCGCTACGACGTCGAGCACGGCCGGCTGCCGCAGGACCCCGAGCTCGCCGAGGCCATCCGGCACACGGCGGAGGAGAACGTCCCGCAGACCGAGGCAGAGCAGAGCAGCAATGAGGTGACCAAGTGACGACGCACTACCTCGTCCTTTCCGGCCTGCTGTTCGCCATCGGCGCCATGGGCGTGCTGATCCGGCGCAACGCGATCGTGGTGTTCATGTGCGTGGAGCTCATGCTCAACGCCTGCAACCTCGCGTTCGTCACCTTCTCCAGGCAGGTCGGCAACCTGGAGGGCCAGATCATCGCGTTCTTCGTGATGGTGGTGGCCGCGGCCGAGGTCGTGGTCGGCCTTGCCATCATCGTGACGATCTTCCGAACCCGCAGGTCCGCGTCCGTCGACGACGCCAACCTGCTGAAGTACTAAGAGGTGACTGGTGGAATCTCAACTCGCTGAGATCGCCCAGCACACCGGCGGAGTGATCGGCAACGCCTGGCTGATGATCGCCTTCCCTCTCGTGGGGGCGTTCATCCTGCTGGTGTTCAACCGCTTCACCAACCGGTGGGGCCACCTGCTGGGCGTGGCCATGTCCCTCGCCTCGTTCGTGGTGGCAGTGCTGGCGTTCGTCGAGCTGCTCGGCTTCGGGCCGGAGGAGCGCCGCCGGGCCGTGCACCTGTACGAGTTCATCCCCGGCATGGTCGACATGGGGCTGCTGATCGACCCGCTGTCGATCAGCTTCGCGCTGCTGATCACGGGTGTCGGATCGCTGATCCACATCTACTCGATCGGCTACATGTCCCACGACGAGCACCGGCGCAGGTTCTTCTCCTACCTGAACCTGTTCGTGGCCGCGATGCTCCTGCTCGTGCTCGCCGACAACTACGTGGGCCTGTTCATCGGCTGGGAGGGCGTCGGTCTGGCGTCGTACCTGCTGATCGGGTTCTGGCAGTTCAAGCCGTCGGCGGCGACCGCGGCGAAGAAGGCGTTCGTCGTCAACCGCGTCGGTGACTTCGGGCTGCTCGTCGGCATGTTCGTCATCTGGACGACGTTCGGCACGCTGACCTTCAAGGGACTCGGCGAGCAGATCGCGCCCGGCACCCAGAACGGCACCATGCTGGCCATCGGCCTGCTGCTGCTCCTCGGCGCCTGCGGCAAGTCGGCGCAGCTGCCGCTGCAGTCCTGGCTCCTCGACGCCATGGAGGGCCCGACCCCGGTCTCGGCCCTCATCCACGCCGCGACCATGGTCACCGCCGGCGTCTACCTGGTGGTCCGCTCGGGGGCGTTCTTCTTCCCCGAGGGCTCGGGGGCGGCGCTCGCCGTCGCCATCGTCGGCGCGGTCACGCTGCTCGCCGGTGCGATCATCGGTTGCGCGAAGGACGACATCAAGAAGGGCCTGGCCGGCTCGACGATGTCGCAGATCGGCTACATGATGCTCGGCGCGGGCCTCGGCCCGGCGGGCTACGCCTTCGCGATCGGCCACCTGATCACGCACGGCTTCTTCAAGGCCGACATGTTCCTCGGCGCCGGCTCGGTCATGCACGGCATGAACGACGAAGTGGACATGAGGAAGTACGGCGCCCTGCGCAAGGTCATGCCGATCACGTTCGTCACGTTCTTCATCGGCTACCTGGCGATCATCGGGTTCCCGCTGCTGTCCGGTTACTTCACCAAGGACGGCATCATCGAGACCGCGGTCCACCACCAGCCGATCCTGGGCTGGCTGGCCGTGCTCGGCGCGGGCATCACCGGCTTCTACATGTCCCGGATGATCTTCATGACCTTCTTCGGCGAGAAGCGCTGGGCCGACGACGCCCACCCGCACGAGTCGCCGCTGGTCATGACCGTGCCGCTGATGATCCTCTCGCTCGGCTCGATCTTCCTGGGCGGTTACCTCATCCTGAGCAACCGGCTCCTGGACTGGCTCACCCCTGCGGTGGGCGCGCCGGCGGAGCGGCCGGAGTTCCACTTCACCAGCGTGCCCGGCCTCGCGACCCTCGCGCTCGTCGCGGTGGGCGCGATCATCGCCTGGATGAAGTACGGCAGGGTCCCGGTGCCCGCGGTGCAGCCGCGCGGCTCCTTCCTCACCACCTTCGCCCGGCGCGACCTGTACGGTGACGCGCTCAACGAGTCGCTCTTCATGCGTCCCGGTCAGTGGCTGACCCGTCTCGCGGTGTTCTTCGACAACCGCGGCATCGACGGGGTGGTCAACGGCCTGGCGGCGGGCATCGGCGGCAGCTCCGGGCGCCTGCGGCGGATCCAGACGGGCTTCGCCAGAACGTACGCGCTGTCCATCCTGATCGGTGCCGCGCTGCTCACCGGCGCCCTGCTCTTCGTTGGGAACATCTGATGTCACCCTGGCTTCCGATACTCATGGCGGTGCCCGTGGTGGGCGCCATCGTGGTGGCCCTGCTTCCCAAGGGCAGTGACAAGCTGGCCAAGCAGGTCACCCTGCTGGTCTCGCTGCTGGTGCTGGTCCTGACGGGCGTCATGGCCGCCGGGTTCGACCCGTCGGGCGACCGCTTCCAGTTCGTCGCCGAGTACAACTGGATCCCGAGCTTCGGCGTGAAGTTCGGGGTCGGCGTCGACGGCGTCGCGCTCGTGCTCATCGCCCTGTCGGTGGTGCTGGTGCCGCTCGTGGTGCTGGCCTCCTGGCACGACGCCGACGGCGTCAAGACGGCCGACGGCACGCTGATCACGCCGAAGCGGTCGGTGAAGACGTACTTCGCGCTGCTGCTGGTGCTGGAGACGATGATGATCGGCGTCTTCGCGGCGACCGACATCTTCCTCTTCTACGTCTTCTTCGAAGCCATGCTGATCCCGATGTACTTCATGATCGGGTCGTACGGCGGGGCCCAGCGGTCGTACGCGGCCGTGAAGTTCCTGCTCTACTCGCTCTTCGGCGGCCTGCTCATGCTGGTCGCGGTCATCGGCCTCTACGTGGTCGCGGGCAAGCAGACGTTCATGTTCCCCGAGCTCGTCGGCGCCATCCAGGACCCGACGATGCAGAAGTGGCTCTTCGGCGGCTTCTTCATCGCGTTCGCGATCAAGGCGCCGCTCTGGCCGGTGCACACCTGGCTGCCCGACGCGGCGGCCCAGGCCCCGGCCGGCGCCGCGGTGCTGCTCGTGGGCGTGCTCGACAAGGTCGGCACGTTCGGCATGCTCCGCTTCTGCCTGGAGCTCTTCCCCGACGCCGCCAAGGCGTTCACGATGCCGATCGTCGTGCTGGCGGTCATCAGCATCGTCTACGGCGCCATCGTGGCCATCGGGCAGACCGACATGAAGCGGCTCATCGCCTACACGTCGATCTCCCACTTCGGCTTCATCGTGCTCGGCGTGTTCGCCATGTCGTCCGTCGCGCAGTCCGGCGCGGCCCTCTACATGGTCAACCACGGCTTCGCCACCGGCGCGCTGTTCCTGGCCGCGGGCTTCCTCATCGCCCGCCGCGGCTCGCCGTACATCGGCGACTACGGCGGCGTGCAGAAGGTCGCCCCGGTGCTCGCGGGCTTCTTCCTGATCGCGGGCCTGGCCGGTCTGTCGCTGCCGGGTCTGTCGTCGTTCGTCAGCGAGTTCATGGTGATGATCGGCACGTACTCGAGCCAGGCGCACGGCTCCGGCGCGCTCACGGTGGCGGCGATCATCTCCGCGGTGGCCGTCATCCTCGCGGCGGTCTACATCCTGTGGATGGTCCAGCGGACCATGAACGGGCCGACGGCCGAGCCGGTCAAGGCCTTCAAAGACCTGAGCGCGCGTGAGGTGTGGGTGCTGGCCCCGCTGGTCGCGCTGATCATCGGCTTCGGCTTCTTCCCCAAGCCGCTGCTCGACGTGATCAACCCGTCAGTGCAACAGACGCTGACCAACGTGCAGGTTCCCACCTCCACCATCGCTGAAGGGACAGGTCAGTGAACGGGGACTTCCAAGCGCCGACGATCGAGTACGGCACGCTCGCGCCGTTGCTGGTGGTCTTCGGCGCTGCCATCATCGGCGTGCTGGTCGAGGCGTTCGCGCCGCGTTACCTGCGCAAGCCGATCCACGTGCCGCTCACCCTGCTGAGCCTGGCGGGCGCCTTCGCGCTGGTCCTCGTGCAGGTGATGGGCGGTCAGGTGCCCACCACGGCCTCCGCGATGGGCGCGCTGGCCGTCGACGGGCCCTCGCTGTTCATCTGGGGCGTCATCCTCGTCCTGTCGTTCGTCTGCGTGCTGCTGATCAACGACGAGGGGCACTTCGTGGCCTCCGCCGCGGCCGTGCCGGGCAGCGCCGACGAGGAGGAGGCCGAGGCCCACTCGGGCGGCGTCGGCCACACCGAGGTCTACCCGCTGGTCCTGTTCGCCGTGGGCGGCATGCTGCTCTTCCCGGCCTCGCACGACCTGCTCATGATGTTCGTGGCCCTCGAGGTCATGTCGCTGCCTCTCTACCTGCTGTGCGGCCTGGCCCGCCGGCGCCGCCTGCTGTCGCAGGAGGCGTCGATGAAGTACTTCCTGCTGGGCGCCTTCTCCTCGGCGTTCTTCCTGTACGGCACCGCCATGATCTACGGCTTCGCGGGCACCGTCTCGCTGCCGGGCATCAACCGGGCCATGGCGGCGGGCAACACGCTCGACCCGCTGCTGCTGATCGGCTTCTCGCTGCTCGGCGTGGGCCTGCTGTTCAAGATCGGCGCGGCGCCGTTCCAGGCGTGGAAGCCGGACGTCTACCAGGGCGCCCCGACGCCCATCACGGCCCTCATGGCCTCGGGCACCCTCGTCGCGGCCTTCGGGGCCGTTCTGCGGGTGTTCTGGGTGGGTCTGGGCAACCTTGACTGGAACTGGCGTCCGGTCATCTGGGTCGTGGCCGCGCTCACCATGATCGTCGGCTCGATCCTGGCCATCACGCAGACCGAGATCAAGCGCATGCTGGCGTACTCGTCCATCGCGCACGCGGGCTTCCTGCTCGTCGGCGTCATGGCCACGTACGGCTCGGCCGAGCGCAACGCCGACTCCCTGAAGGCGATCCTGTTCTACCTCGCGGTGTACGGTGTCACCACCGTCGGCGCGTTCGCGGTCGTCACGCTCATCCGTGACCCGGGTGGCGAGGCCGGTCACCTGTCGCGCTGGGCGGGTCTCGGAAAGCGCGCGCCGCTGCTCGCCGGCGTGTTCGCGTTCTTCCTGCTCGCCTTCGCGGGCATCCCGCTGACCAGCGGCTTCTTCGGCAAGTACGCCGTGTTCGCGGCCGCTCTCGACAGCGGCACGCAGCCCGGCGACTCGATGGGCGGCTGGATGGCCGGCCTGGTCGTCGTGGGCGTGGTGGCCTCCGCGATCGCCGCGTTCTTCTACGTCCGCGTGATCGTGCTGATGTTCTTCAGCGACCCGGCGGCCGACGGCCCGGCCATCGCGGTGCCCAGTATGGGGACCGTGGCGGTGATCGCGGTTTCCCTGCTGGTTACCGTAGGGGTGGGGCTCTACCCGGAGTCCGTGCTCGGTATCGCCAACCAGGCAGCTAGCAGCCTGTTCATCAGATAAGGGGTTCTCGATATGTCCGCGCCTCCCGTGGTTGACCTTCCCATCGAGGACGAGCGGTTGGCGCTGGACGTGGCCAACGGACTGGCCGCGGTCGAGAAGCTCCTGCGCTCGTCGGTGGAGACGGAGGACGCCTTCGTCACGGAAGTGTCCAAGCACCTCATCGAAGCCGGCGGCAAGCGGTTCCGCACCTTGATGGTGCTGCTCGCGGCGCAGTTCGGAGACCCGTCGGCGCCGGGCGTCGTGCCCGGCGCCGTGGTCATCGAGCTGACCCACCTCGGTTCGCTCTACCACGACGACGTCATGGACGAGGCCGACGTGCGCCGCGGCTCCCCGTCCGCGAACGCCCGGTGGGACAACACCGTGGCGATCCTCACCGGCGACTACCTGTTCGCCCAGGCATCGGACCTCCTCGCCGACCTCGGCCCCGAGCTGATCCGCATCCAGGCGCAGACGTTCTCCCGCCTGGTGCAGGGGCAGATCCGCGAGACGGTCGGGCCGCGCGCGGGCGAGGACCCCATCGCCCACTACCTGTCCGTGCTCTCCGACAAGACCGGCTCGCTCATCGCCGCCTCCGGCCGCTTCGGCGCCCTGCTCGCCGGCGCCCCGGCCGACGTGGAGGAGCGCCTCAGCCGCGCGTGCGAGGCGATCGGCGTAGCGTGGCAGCTCGGCGACGACCTGCTCGACGTCGCCTCCTCCGGCGCCCAGTCCGGCAAGACGCCCGGCACCGACCTGCGGGAGGGCATCAAGACCCTCCCCGTCCTGTACGCGCTCGCCGCCGGCGACTCGCCGCGGCTGACCGAGCTGCTGTCGGGCCCCGTGGCCGAGAAGCACGTCGAGGAGGCGCTCACCCTGCTGCGCGCCCACCCGGCGATGGCCAGGGCCCGCGCGGAGCTGGACGCCTGGGTGGACCGGGCTCGTACCGACATCTCCGGCCTGCCCGACATCCCGGCCAGGAGCGCTTTTCTCGCGCTATGTGACTACGTGGTCGAGCGCAGCGGCTGACCTGCGGTTCCGGGCGGCCGTCCGCGCTGCCCGGAGGCTGTCGTACGTGAAGAAGGCCAGGCCCAGCCAGACGATCGAGAACCCGATCCACCGGCTGGGCGGCATGACCTCCCTGAAGACCAGCACGCCCGCGGCGAACTGCAGGATCGGCGCGATGTACTGCAGCAGCCCCATCGTGCTCAGCGGCACCCGGATGGCCGCGGCGCCGAAGCAGGCCAGCGGCACCGCCGTGATGAGCCCGGCGCCCACCAGCAGCACCGCGTGCCAGCCGCCCTCCTGGCCGAACGTGCCCGCGCCCGTGCCGTGCAGGAACAGCAGGTAGCCCACGGCCGGCAGGAGCAGCACCAGGGTCTCGACGGCGAGGCTCTCCGTGGCCTGCACGTTCGCCCGCTTCTTCACCAGGCCGTACAGACCGAAGCTGAACGCCAGCGTCAGCGCCATCCAGGGCGGGCGGCCGTAGTCGACGGCCAGCACGAGCACCGCGAGCGCCCCGAACCCGACCGCCGCCCACTGCAGCGGACGCAGCCGCTCGCGCAGCAGCACCACCCCGAACAGGACGTTCACCAGCGGGTTGATGAAGTAGCCGAGGGCGCTTTCGACGACGTGGCCGGTGTTGACCGCGTAGATGTAGGTGCCCCAGTTGATCGTGACGATCACGGCGGCCAGCGTGAGGAGGGCCAGCTTGCGCGGCTGCCCGAGCAGCTCCTTGATCCAGGACCAGTGCCTGCGCACGGCGAGGGCGGCGAGGACCACGACAAGGGACCAGGCCATGCGGTGGGCGAGGATCTCGATCGCGCCCGAGGGCTTGAGGAGGGGCCAGTAGAGGGGGAAGAGCCCCCACATCGTGTAGGCGGCGATCCCGTAGAGCACACCGCGCCGGTGGTCAGGCATGTAGCCCATTTTCAGGCATTACCACCTTTAAATACAAATTTCGATGTCTGTACGGAAATGTGTAGACACGCTTAAGTGTTGACCGGTGTGTAGCCTGGCTGGAGAGCTCTGGAGGTAGCGCTATGGGCTGGATGTTCGGCAACAAGACGTCGATGGTGCGCCCGGAGGACGCCCTTCCGGGCCGAGCGGAGACCATGCCCGTGCCGGCCCGCCACGCGGTCCTGGACGCGCCGCTCGCCCCGCCCTACCCGGAGGGCCTGGAGGTCGCCGACTTCGGCCTCGGCTGCTTCTGGGGCGCGGAGCGCGTGTTCTGGCGGACGCCCGGGGTGTTCACCACCGCCGTCGGCTACCAGGGCGGCCACACGCCCAACCCGACGTACGAAGAGGTCTGCACCGGCCGGACCGGGCACGCCGAGGTCGTCCGGGTGGTCTTCGACCCGGCGAAGGTGTCGTACGAGGAGCTGCTGAAGGTCTTCTGGGAGGCCCATGACCCGACGCAGGGCATGCGCCAGGGCAACGACGTCGGCACCCAGTATCGCTCGGCGATCTACCACCACTCGCCGGAGCAGCAGAAGGCCGCTGAGGCGTCGCGCGACGCGTACCAGCGGGTCCTGGACCAGGCCGGCTACGGCCGGATCAGCACCGAGATCACCTCAGCCGGCCCCTTCTACTACGCCGAGGAATACCACCAGCAGTACCTGTACAAGGTCCCGAACGGCTACTGCGGCATCGGTGGCACGGGCGTCGCCTGCCCGGTCGGCCTGACGTCCGGAGAGGCCTGACGTCGCTGCGACGAAGGTGTCCCAGCCTGGGGGCGCCTTCGTCTCATAGACTGCGTGTATGAGCGTGCTGCGCGAAGAACTTCACCACCTGGTGGACCAACTGCCTGAGGAGAAGGTCGCACGGCTGCTTCGTCTTGTGCGGGACCAGCTCGATGAGCCGCAGGTGACTCGTGACCTGCCTTTCATCGGAATGTTGGAGGCGGAGCCTGATTTCGCGGAACGGTCCGAGGAGATCTTGCGGTCGGAGGACAATCACTCCTTGTGATCGTTCTTGACACAGGCCCGTTGGTCGCGGCTCTCAACAACCGAGACAAGCACCACGATGCGTGTGCCCGCCTCTTGCGGACTCATCAAGGTCCGTTGCTCGTCCCGTCTACGGTCGTCACCGAGGTATGCCAGCTCGTTGAGAAACGGCAAGGCAGCAAGGCGGAAGCGGCGTTCCTTCGGCCCTTCGGATCAGGGCTGGCGCTGGTCGATCTGACCTCCTGGGACCTAGCCCGTATGAGCCGCCTGGTTGAGACGTACGCAAGCCTTCCTCTGGGGGCGGTCGATGCCTCAGTGATCGCGATTGCTGAGCGACTAGTGGGCTGACCACGAACGTTCACCGGTTTTGATCATGCGGCTTCGTCGCGGGGACGGCCCCAACGATGCTGGCGTTCGCTGCGGATGCGGGCGCGTTCACGGCGTTGAGCGGCCAGCACATCGG
>NZ_POUD01000600.1 GCF_003236395.1 Nonomuraea aridisoli
CTAGATCGTTGATGTGAAATTCGCTGATCGTCTGCGGGCACAGCGAAGGGCGTCCAAGATCGGTTTGTGAAGACTGAGCTGGACGCCCTTCTGACGGCACTCTATGTCCATCTGGACGATCATGTGATGCCTTCGCCGGCACAGCCTCGCAAACGAGGCCGGCCCCCGGTGCTGACCTCGGCCGAGGCGGTGGTCGTGGCAGTGGCGCAGGTTCTGCTGCGTTGCGATCAGGAACGTTACTGGATGCGGACGGCGGCGGCCCGGATCGGTCATCTGTTCCCGCGGCTGCCCTCCCAGGCCGTCTACAACCGGCAGCTGCGAAAGCTGGGCCCGCAGATGTCGGCGGCGGCCTTGTGGCTGGCCCGCCACGTCCCGACCTGGCACGAACCGCTCCGGCTGATGGACGGCACCCCGGTCCGGTGCGGCGCCTCCCGGGTGACGGTCAACCGGTCAAGCCTGGGCGAGATCGCCGGATACGGCATGGACAAGTCCCACCACGCCTTCTACTGGGGCGCCAAGCTGATGCTGATCACCACCGCCGACGGAGCGGTGACCGCCTTCAGCCTGGCCTGCCCCAAGGAACTCGACGAACGCAAGCAGGCACTGCACCTGCTGCACGTCACCCCGATCGCACCCGGGCCGTGCCCGATCGTGTGCGACAAGGGCTTCGCCGGCGCCGGCATCGAGAAAGCCGCCGCCGATCTGGGCCACCGGCTGATCCGACCTGCCCGCGAAGACGAGCCCGCACCCGCCCTGCCCTTCCCCGGCTGGTTACGCCAACGCATCGAAGCGATCATCTGGACGCTGAAGAACCAGCTCGGCCTCGAACGCCACAACGCCCGCCACCCAGACGGCCTGTGGGCGCGCATCAGCCAGCGCATCCTCGCCCTCAACGCCGTCATCTGGCACAAC
>NZ_POUD01000601.1 GCF_003236395.1 Nonomuraea aridisoli
AGGTGGCGATCTGTATGGGTGACGGGCACGCGCCTGGCCGGTCCGAGCAGGAGGACCTGCTCTGCGCCGGATGGGAGAGTCACCGGTCCGCGGTCTTCGGCGTCGCCTACCGGCTGCTGGGGAGTGTGGCCGATGCCGAGGATGTCACCCAGGACGTGTGGTTGCGGGCGACCGGGGCGGATCTGCGGAAGGTCGATGATCTGCGGGCCTGGCTGGTGACGGTGGCCGCGCGGCGGTCGTACGACATTCTCAAGAGCGCGCGTTTTCGCCGGGAGACGTATGTCGGGCCGTGGTTGCCGGAGCCGCTGCTGACGGGACGGGACGCCTCCGAGCAGGTCTTGGTCGATGAGTCCGTCAGCTCGGCGATGCTGCTGATCATGGAAGAGCTCAGCCCGCCGGAGCGGGTGGCGTTCGTCCTGCACGATGTCTTCGGTCTGGAGTTCGGCCGGATCGCCGACGTGCTGGACGTCTCCGCGCCGGCCGCCCGTCAGCTCGCCTCGCGGGCGCGGCGGCGGGTGGCCACGGCGAAGCAGTCTTCGCCGCAGGCGTCGAAGGCCGAGCGTGAACGTGTCCTGCTGGCCTTCCGCGCCGCCTACGAGGCCGGAGACCTGGCCGGCCTGGTCCAGCTCCTGCACCCGGACGCCGTCTACGTCACCGACGGCGGCGGCAAGATCTCCGCGGCGCGCAAGCCCATCCTCGGCGGTGAGCGCATCGCCGAGGTGATGGTCCGCGTGGGCCGCCAGTGGCGTCCGGACCGCATCGACCTCGCCGAGGTCGGCGGCGAACTCGCCTTGGTGTTCCACCGGGAGGGCACGGTCTACTCCGTGGACACGCTGCAGATCACCGACGGCCTGATCACCGGGTACCGCAGGGTCATGAATCCCGACAAACTCCTGCGCGTCTGAGC
>NZ_POUD01000602.1 GCF_003236395.1 Nonomuraea aridisoli
CCCGCCGCCACCACCGGAGCCCCGAGCCCTGGGCCGTCGCGGCGGGAGGCGAGCCGGAGCAGAGACCACGCGACCAGCGCGAGCACCAGCAGCGACCCGACCTGGATCTCTCCCCGGTATGCGCTCCCGGTGCCCACGATCGACTGCAGCCACCCCTGGACGAGCTTCCAGAACGACGCGTGCGAGATCGACTTGGACGTGCGGGTGATCGGCTCGACGGCCTCGACCCCGACGATCGCGTAGCCGGCGACCACGACCGCGACCGCGCACCCGGCCATGAGCGCCAGCCTCCCCGGTCGCCGCCGCAACTCCCAGGCCGGCCCGAGCGCCGCGAGCCCGGCATTGACCTTGACCGCCACCCCCACGCCGAGCAGCACCCCGGCTCCCACGGGCCGGCTCCTGGCCAGCAGCGCGGCGACCATGCAGGCGACGGCCAGCGTGTCGACGTGCATGCCGGCGACGAGCTGGTAGAGCAGGAGCGGATCGGCCGTCCACAGCAGCGCGGCACGCAGGCGCCGGACCGGGTCGTCGCGGGTGAACCGGTCGATGAGCAGCCCCGTCACGATGAACGCGGCGGCGTTGAACACCGCCAGCACGAAGATCGTCAGCCGCACCGAGTCGCCGCCCGCCCAGCTCGCCACCGCCTGCAGCGCGGTGGCCACGGGCCCGTAGACGCTCGGCTCCTCCCGCCACGGATCCTCCACCGCGTCGGCGACCGGATCGCCGGCCAGCTCGACCGCCCCGTGCGTGTACGGGTTGAGCCCGAGCGTCACCATCCGGCCGTAGGCGGCGTAGTTGAGATGATCGCCAGATCCGGACGGCGGCAGAAACGCGAGCACCCCGGCCACAACACACCCGCCGGCCACCAGCCACCGCGCCGCCTACGGCCGGATGGTGACGCT
>NZ_POUD01000603.1 GCF_003236395.1 Nonomuraea aridisoli
CCTCCCACCCTCCCCGCCGCAGGGCCGCCGGACAAGGGACCGCGGCGGCAACCTCATCACCGCCGGGCTGCCGGTCATCGGCAACATGCGAGGACAGCTCGGATGCCTGAGTATGAGACCGCGGATCGGGGGCAAAGGCGTCAAGGAGAGGGGGGACGAACTCGTCTCATGTCCGCCGCGCCCGCCGTGGCGGCGCACCTCATCGACGGGCCCCGCACGCCGGAGCGGGACGGACGCACCGGCCCGCCCGGCGCCCAGGACCAGGAACGAACGCAACCGAGAGCGCATCCAGGTGATCGCGATGAGACTCTCCAAAGGGGAACAGCGGGCCCTCGAAGAGATCGAGGAGCGGCTCGCCTTCGAAGACCCGGATCTCGACGCCCTCCTTGCCAGGACGTACCAGGGCGAACCCCCTCCGCCCAAGGAATGGCGAGGGCCTCGCACCGTGCCCGGCTACGTGTGGCGCGTCACCGTCCTGATCGGCGTGTGCGTGTTCCTCATCGTCGTGGGGCTGCTCCTCACGACGCCCGGGTGAGCCGGCGGACGACGTCCCCCGGCACGCGGCGGCGGCGGAAGGGCGTACGGGTCCACCAGTACAGATGGCCCAGCAGGCCGCGCGGATGGAAGATCGCGCGCTGCCCGTACACGGTCCTGCCGTGCTCCTCGCGGCACGTGAGCTCCAGCCACGCCTGGCCGGGCAGCCGCGTCTCGGCGCGCAGCCGCAGCAGGCGGCCCGGCACGACCTCCTCCACCCGCCACGAGCCCAGCGTGTCCCCCACGCGCAGCCGCCACAGGGCGGCGGGCGGCGCCGGCACGGCGCGGCTCCACTCGTCGGCGTACAGCACCCCGCCGGCCCAGTCGGGGTCGGTCGGCAGGGGGTCGCTCGGGG
>NZ_POUD01000604.1 GCF_003236395.1 Nonomuraea aridisoli
CCACCGACCGCCCGCCCACCGGCTCCGCCGGCACGGCCACCACCACGCCCGCCACGCGGCCGGCCAGTACAGCCACCACCGGACCTGCCACGCGGCCGACCGGTACGGCCGCCGCCGGGCCTGCCGGCGTGGGCGGACGTTGGTCACGCCGGGGGATGCGGGCGAGCGCCGCCGTGGCGACCGCCCTGGACGGCGACGGGCGTACGGTCATCCGCCGGCTGGCCTCGGCACCTCCGCTGACGCTGCGCCAGACCGGCCCCTGCACCGTCCACCTGATCTCCACCGCGGCGGGCCCGCTCGGCGGCGACCGGCTGGCCCTCGACGTGGACGTCGCCCCGCACACGACCCTCGACCTGGGCTCGGTCGCCAGCACGCTCGTGCTGCCGGGCGACGGCGCGTCCGAGATGCTGGTCACCGCCCGGGTGGGCGCGGGCGCCACCCTCCGGTTCGCACCGGAGCCCACGGTGCTCGCCGCCGGCTGCGACCACCGCCTCCTGGTACGCCTCACCCTGGAGGCGGACGCGAACGTGTTCTGGCGGGAGGAGATCGTCTTCGGCAGGCACGGCGAGTTCCCGGGCCGCTGTCACGCCCGCTTCGACGCCACCTGTGACGGCCTGCCGCTGCTCCGCCAGGAGTTCACGGTCGGCGACCCGGCCCTCGACGCGTCCCCGGCCGTCTACGGCACGGCCCGCTGCGTCGGCACCACGTTCCTCACGGCCCGCACCGACAAGTCGTCCGTCTCCGACGGCGTAGCGGTCCTCCCCCTGGCCGGCCCCGGCACCCTGGTCTCCGCCCTGGCCACCGACGCCGTCCAACTCCGCTCCCGCCTCGAATGGGGCGAACGCACGGCCCTGACGCCCACCCCGCCCCGCCGGGCTGTCTAGCGC
>NZ_POUD01000605.1 GCF_003236395.1 Nonomuraea aridisoli
CCCCCAACCGGAACGGCTCCGCCAGCCGCCCCCGCCGGACCGCCGCCCGCGCGGGGGAACCTCGCAGCACAGCTGCCGCCCCCAAGCCGACGCCTCCGGCCACGAACGCACGCCGACTGATCAACAGCTGTCCTCACCTGACGGGGTATCACCTTCCGCGCCAGCCTGACCTGCTGTTTCTTGCGTGGAGCGGTCACCGGAAGACGCCCTCCCGAACATCCGATGAACCCCCGGTGCTGATCCCCTGGGCTCACCTCACGCGGGCGCGGTAGTCGCGGGGCGGCACGCCGTACTCGCGCCTGAAGGCGCGGCTGAAGTGGAACGGGCTGACGAAGCCGCAGGCGGCGGCCACCTGGCCGACGTCCATGTCGGTGATCTCCAGCAGGCTCGCCGCATGGCGGACCCGCACCTGGCGGACGACCCGCATGGGCGTGCGGCCGGTCTCCTCGGCGAACAGGTGGGCGAACCGGGAGGGCGAGAGGGCGACCGCGCGGGCGAGCGAGGCCACCGAGTGCGGCGCGGCCGGGTCGGCGGCGACGAGGGCGAGCACGCGGCGGATCCGTTCGTCCCCCTCCTCGGACGTGCCCGTGCGGGGCCGTGCCGAGGCGGTGGCCAGCACCACCACCTCCTCCACCGCCCCGAGCACCAGCTCGCGCCCGGCGGGAGCGAGGGTGTGGCCGGGCTCCAGTGGGCGTCGTGGTGGGCGCGGACGAAAGCCGTGGCGATCCGCTCGCACGCCACGTCCGGTACGCCGGTCACCAGGTGACAACCGCCCTCGCGGGCGTACGGCGCCAGCCACTCCGCCCAGCTCGCCCGGGGCTGGAAGTGCACCCACCAGAACCGCCATCGCCGCGCCCCCGGCGCCACCCGGTAGTGCTGGGC
>NZ_POUD01000606.1 GCF_003236395.1 Nonomuraea aridisoli
ACCACCACCTCCGCCCCGCCCGCTCCCGACGACTCGACACCGGAGAACGACGGAACGTCCGGGGCCAGGACGGACAGGACGTCGGTCACGTGGGTCGCGAAGTCCGGGTCGCCTCCTGCCGCTTCGAACGCCGCCACCGCCTCGCCCACCCGGCCGGCCTCCAGCAGCGCGCACGCCAGGTTGTGGTGCGCCCGCGCGGCCTCACCGCGATAGCGCGGATCCTCCTCGGCCAGGATGCGGAACCTGGCCGCCGCCTCCTGCGCGGGCCTCAGCGCGGCCGCGCCCTCACCGGCGAGCAGCAGGCACGCCGCCAGCCCGAAGAAGGCGTCCGCCCGCCCGGCCGCCGCCTCGTACGGGGGAGCGCCGGCGTAGATCTCGACGGCCTCCGTCGCCGCGGCGACCGCCTCGCCGAGCCGTCCCACGCCGGCGAGCGCGCTCGACGACCACGTCAGCGCCATGGCCAGGGCGACGAGGTCCCCATGTGCGCGCCGGTGGCGGACGGCCAGGTCGGCGAGGGTCACGTTCAGCGCCCGCAACCCCAGCCCGACGCCACGCCGCGGCATCGGCACCCCGGCGGACACGATCGCGGCCGGCCCGGGATCGGCGGCGAACCGGGCGAGCGCGGTGTCCAGCACGTCGCCGAGCCGGGTGCCGGGGTGCGCCGCGGCCTCCCCGACCAGCTCGGCGATCCGGCCGGTGACCAGCGCCCGCAGCGCCGCCCCCACCGGCTCCCTGCCGGACGTCAGCAGCAGCACGTCCATCATGCGGATGAGCTGCTCGACCGTACGGCCCTCACGGTCGTGCAAGGCCAGGACCAGCCGCTCCAGACCCTCCGTCCCGGCGAGCAGCTCCCCGACCACGAGCTCGGGCCCGAACACCCT
>NZ_POUD01000607.1 GCF_003236395.1 Nonomuraea aridisoli
TGGGCAGCTGCTCCTTGGTCACGATGGAGGGCAGGAAGCTCAGGTGGGCGACGTCGAAGAAGGCCGTGCCGATGCTGACGATCACGGCGACCGCGTAGAGCTGCGCCAGCGTGAGCGCGTCGAACAGTGCGGCGATCGGGACGGAGGCCAGGGACACCGCGCGCAGCACGTCGGCCGTCACCAGGATGGGCTTCCTGCGCAACCGGTCCACCCACACGCCGGCGGGCAGCCCGAAGAGGAGGAAACCGATCATCCCGGCGGCGCTGAGCAGGCCGATCTCGAACGGGCCCGCGTCGAGCACCAGCAGCGCGACCAGCGGGAGGGCCACGCGCGTGACCTGGGTGCCGAACTGGCTGAAGCCATCGGCGGTGACGTAACGACGGAAAACGGGGGTCACCTGATCTACCGTAGGGGCCTTGCACAACTGATCACTGCACGTGATCGCTCCCCAGAGATTGCGCCAGAGCCTCTTCTGGTGGTCGAACCGCGCCGAATCCGTCGGTGGCGACCACAGGTGAGTAACGGACCGTGCACGCCACTGACATGAACCTGACGCCAAGACCGTCACCAACTGGCTCTGGTTGGAGGCGAAACTGGAGGCCGCGTAGTACATCAGGTATCTCCCGCCCTGGCGGGAGATGTCGGGCGCCTACGGGTCGTCGCCGGGCGAGTACGCGCGCCACCACGACGGGCGTACGGAACGCGGACCCGGCGCGGGTGAAGTGCACGCGGTCGGCGGAGGTGCGGGCCTCCGGGTAGCCGTGGGTGGAGCGCCCCTCCACCCCACAGGGCACCTTCCCACATGGGCGCCTTCGCCCACCACGCACACGGCCGCCACCGCCCACCCGCGTGGGGTGTCTCACGGGTCGGGGT
>NZ_POUD01000608.1 GCF_003236395.1 Nonomuraea aridisoli
CCCCAAAGCGACGCCGGTGCCTTCCCGTACCAGCCTGGCCAGGCCGCCAGTACCTTCTCTGAGGCCCACCAAGCGTCCCCAAGCCCCCAGCACGGCAGCCTGGGCGCCCCGCACCCGGGCTTATCTCCACACCCAGGAGCGGCGCCTGAGAGCTCCATGGTTACCGGTTCGTACCCGGGCGCCGGTTCGGCTTCCACCATCCCGCCCCACGCGCCGACCACCCCGACGTCACCGCACACGCACGGCTCGCTGACTTCGCCGCACGTCCCGACGCTCGGGCAGGGCGACCCGACTTCGCCGCACCTCCCGGCAGCGGGCCAGGCGGTCCCCGCACCGCCCAGGAGCGAGGCCTCCTCACCCGGCGTTCCTCATGCCGCGGCCGTCCCGCACGCCGCTCACGGCGTACCGCCATCGCCGGGTGCGCACGCGACGTCGGCGAGCGGGGGGCGGACGGCGGGAGGCACGCCGGTACCGCCGCGCGGCGGTTCGGGGCCGTATCCGGGTCCGGCCGCGCCCGGATGGGGCGAGACGACCTCACCCGCCGTCACCCGTACGGCGCGCAAGCGGGGAGCGTGGCTGGCGGGCGGCGCCAGCATGGCCGCGGCGGCCGTCGCCGCCGTGTTCATCGTGTCACCGGGGGACCCCGAGCCCACGCCGTACCGGGAGCAGGCTCAGACCGCGGCGCTCGCGCCCGAGACGACCGCGCCGGCCCAGTCCGCACCGCCGCCCACCTCGGCGGAGCCCTCCACGTCACCGTCCGACCTGGAACCGGCCGACCGGGAGGAGCAGCGCCGGTCCGACCGGGAAGAGGACGCGCCCGGCCAGCGGTCGGTCAGGACCACGCAGGCCGCCCCGAAGACCACCCC
>NZ_POUD01000609.1 GCF_003236395.1 Nonomuraea aridisoli
GGTGAGAAGGGGGTGGGCGCGGGCCAGGGCGTCGGCGGCCAGGGTGCGGGCCTTCGTGGCGGCCTCTGCGCGCTGCCTGGCCACGGTGATGAGCGGCAGCACGCGGTCGGCGCGGGCGGCGTCGTCCAGTACGGCCTGGAGGTCCGCGCGTTCGTCGGCGCGTTCGTCGAGGGTGCGGCGCTGGGCCAGCGCCTCGGCGTGCCTGCGCCGGCGCTCGGCGAGCGCGGCGGCCTCGTCGAAACGGAGCCGCGCCGTACGCAGCGCCCGGCCGGCGGCCTCGTGCTCCTCGTCCGCCCGCACCACGACGGCCCGCGCGGCATCGAGCAACGCCCCCGCCCAGCCCAGCGCATCCCCCTCAGGCGTCGGCCCTTCGATCTCACCCCCGGCGCTCTTCCCCTCACCCACGCCTGGGCCGCCGGCAACAGCCGACGACACGACGCGACCGACGCCCGATCCTCGGAACGAACCGCCCCCACCGGGAACGAGCTCCACGGCCGGCCCCCCAGGCCCGCTGACGTCCTCCCTACCGGACGCGACCTGGCCGCTGGGGGCATCCCCAATGGCCGGCGACACAAGATGACCGACGCCCGAACCGCGGAGCGAACCGACCTCATCGGAAGCGACTTCCCCAGCCCCCTCAGCCCCGCCGCCGGCGCTCTCCTCAGCGAACGCGACTCGGTCATCCCGTGAGGAGGCGTCCGATGCCCGTGACGTGACGCCGTCGGCGAGCGTTCCGGCATCTGGAGTGAGCTGCGGCGGCGCGGAGTGGGTCGGGGTGTGCGACCAGGACGGAGTCGTGGCGGAACGGTGTGGTGAAGCCGCGGTGGGCACCGGTCGGAGGGAAGGCGGGGAGCCGGGTGCCGGGG
>NZ_POUD01000060.1 GCF_003236395.1 Nonomuraea aridisoli
GGGTGAGGGTGCGGGTGGGAGCGCATCTGGCACGCTCGATCGCCGAGCAACTGGCCGGCTGGGGCGCGCTGGCCGAGGTGGTGGAGCCGGAGTCGGTACGCGCGGAACTCGCCCGCATCGGCCGCGAACTCACCGACCGCTACGCCGAGCGGCCGCCGTCCGGCGTCCGCCGGGCCGGTGACTGACGCCCACACCGCCAGTTGTCGGGCTCCGCCTCGTCCAACCTTTCCCTTACGGTCACCCGCGGCCCGCCGGCTCGCGTCCGATTACGGCGGCTGGCCAGACCACGGGTGACCGTGAAGGAGCAAGTGCCAAGAGGGATCGGTCAGTCGTCGGTGAAGATGTCCTCGGGGAGGAAGGCGGAGACCAGGAAGCTGGGGACGTCGACCAGCTGGCTGACCTTGAGGTCGACGGCGACGCTGCAGATCGTGTACGCCTGCTGCGCCGTCCACCCGCGTTCCCCCAGGTGGTCGATCATGTCGAGGAGGGCGTTGCGGGCGGCCAGGGTGGCGTCCTCGGCGGCCACCTGGCCGTCCCGGCTCACCGACATGCCGGTCGTCGCGTAGAAGCGCCGCGGCGCCGCGTACGCCGGGGCCACCCAGTAGTCCGAGCGGGTGAACCGGGGGGCGCGGATGCCCTTGGCGGCGGCCTCGCCGGGGTGCAGGTGGAAGCGCACCCGCAGGGTCGCGTTCATCTCGATGGCCGTGCCGCACGCCTCGCTGTCGCCCTGCGCGAAGTGCGCGTCGCCGGCCGAGAACAGCGCGCCCGGCACGTCCACCGGGAGGAACAGCCGCGTGCCCGCCCCGAGCTGCTTGATGTCCACGTTGCCGCCCTGCTCCCTGGGCGGGATCGTGCGCAGGCCGGCCGCCCCGGCGGGGGAGGCGGGCACCGCGCCCTCGGCCGAGGGCGGCAGCACGAAGCCGCCGCGCGACAGCGCCGCCTGCTCGCGTGCGGTGATCGCGGCCAGCGACGTGTGGCCGGGGGCGAGGCCGATCGTGCCCATGAACGGCGCGGCGGGGACGCGTACGCCCGGCAGGTCGTCGGAGACCGCCCAGCCGTCGGCGAGCTGCCAGCGCACGATGAACGGCTCGGGGAACACGTCCCGCAGGAACCCGAAGCCCGGCACCTGCACGGTGTAGCCGTAGCCGTCGGGGACGACCTCGAGGATCTCGACCTCCAGCAGGTCGCCCGGCTCGGCGCCCTCGACGTGCACGGGGCCGGTGAGCGGGTGGACGAGGTCGAGGTTCGGGGCCTCGACGGTCTTCAGCGTGGCGTCCGGGCCCATCTGGCCGTCGAACGCGTCGCGCGTCTCCATGACCACCTCGTCGCCGGGAGCGCAGCGGACGACGGGCGGGATGTCCGGATGCCAGCGGTTGTGGCCGGTGCCGGGCTCGTCGCGTAAGGGGAGAGCGGGGTTGATGCGAATCTCGTGAACGGCCATGGCGGAACCCCCTCGGGTGGCGCGTGTGAACGCCACGCTTCGCCCGCCCGTCCCGCCTGTCAAGCCCTCAACATCTCGTACGCCGCGTACGCCGTGATCCCGTACGCCAGGTGCGGGACGGCGTCGGAGACCCAGCTCGACGGCGGCCACTCGCGCGGGTCGGTGACGCCGAGCGCGGTCAGCGGCCCGTTGGAGCCGAGCATGGCGAGGGCCGTGAGCCCGAGCACCCCGGCCGGCCACGGCGGGCGGCGCCGGGCCGACAGCAGCGCGTAGCACAGGGCCGCGCCCGCTCCCGTGCCGTAACCCATGAGCGAACCGAGCGCCTGCTTGCGGTTCTCGGCCTGCTCGGCCTCGCCCAGGTCCACGTCGGCCAGGTCGGTGAGCTTCTCCACGGCCTGCTGCGGCGTGCTGCTGGACCCGCGCCCCCGGATCACCATGTCGAGGTACGTGGCCAGGTTGAGCGCGCTGGTTCCGGCCGCGCCGGCGATCAGGCCCTTGACGAGAGTGTGCATGCACGCCAGCTACCCGGACAGACCGCAGCATGCCCGTGGAAAACACTCCACGGACCCTTCCTGAACACAAACCCTGGTGCTGGGAAAGGTCACGGAATGTCCCCACCCGTAAGCGCAATGTGTGCCAAGTCTGTCGGTTTTTTTGTCGTATGGGGTTCTGTGTCTGTTTCGATGGGCAGGCTGCGAAAGGCGAGGGGAGATATTCATGACTACGTCTGTGCAACCGGCTGCGTCCGGTCAGATGGCCGGGCGTCCGTCGTCTTCGGGCCTGGCCGACGTCATCGACACCATCTTGGACAAGGGCCTGGTGATCGACGCGTACGTCAGGGTCTCGCTCGTCGGGATCGAGATTCTCACGGTGGACGCCCGCGTCGTCGTGGCCAGCGTCGACACGTATCTGCGCTTCGCCGAGGCCGCCAACCGGCTCGACCTCGCCGAGAGCGAGGAGGGCCTGACCGACGTCCTCGCCAAGACGAAGGGCGGAGGCGCCGACAAGGCCAAGGAACTGGTCGAGGGCGTGGTGGACACGGCCGGCGACAAGCTGCGCGAACTCACCGACAAACCGCGCGCCGCCGCCGAGGAGCCCGAGGTCACGGTCGAACGCGAGCCCCGCCAGGCCCCGCGCAAGCGGCCGCGCGCCCTGCGAGAGGAAGGGTAACGCCATGGGACGATCGAAGGTCTCAGAAGCCTCCGTGCCGAAGCAGCCCACCCGAAAGGTCCAGAACCTCGCTTCGTACGTCTACGGCGTCGTGCCCGCCGACCTGAAGAGCCCGCCCGAGACCGAGGGGCTGGGCGACCCGGCGGGAAAAGTGCGGCTCGTCCGTCACGGTGAGATCGCCGCGCTCGTCAGCGACATCAACGCCGACGAGCCGCTGGGCCGGCCGGGCGACTTCCTGGCGCACGAGCGGCTGCTGGACGCCACCGCCGCGAAGGTGCCGGTGCTGCCCTTCCGTTTCGGCGGCGTGGTGGCGAACGCCGACGCGGTGGTGGCCGAGCTGCTCGAACCGCACCACGACGAGTTCATCGCCGCGCTGCGCGAGCTGGAGGGCAAGGCCGAGTTCATCATCCGCGGCCGCTACGTCGAGCGGGCCGTACTGGCCGAGATCCTCGCGGAGAACGCCGAGGCGGAGAGCCTGCGCCAGGCCATCCGCGGCCGTCCCGAGGAGCTCACCCGCGACGAGCGGATCAGGCTCGGGGAGATCATCTCCGCCGGCATCGAGGCCAAGCGCGACTTCGACACGCAGCAGCTGCTCGACCGCCTCTCCGGCCACTACGAGATGGCCGTCGTGCGCGAGCCGACGCACGAGCACGACGCCGTGCACGTCGCGATGCTGGCCAGGACGAGCGAGCAGGGCCGGCTGGAGGACACGCTCACCATGTTCGGCGAGCGCTGGGAGGGCCGCGTGGACCTGCGACTGCTGGGGCCCCTGGCGCCGTACGACTTCGTCGTCACCGACCAGCAGGAGGTCTGATCCGTGGGCCTCGTGACCGGGCTCCTGACCTTTCCGGTCAGTGCGCCGTTGCGCGGCCTCATCTGGCTCGCGGAGCGGATTCAGGACCAGGCAGAGATGGAACTGCACAGCCCCACGTCCGTCAGGCGGCGCCTGGAGGAGATCGAGGAGGCCCGGCGGGCCGGGGAGATCTCCGAAGAGGAGGAGCGCCAGGCGGTGGAGGAGGTTCTGCAGCGGATGACCGCCACCCGGAGGTGAACAGATGCCCGCTACCAGGCGCAGCACCGTCACGAAGACGCGCGCCCGCCCATCGACCGACGAGGAGGAGGGCACACGCGCCGCGGCCTCGGGGGAGGTGGACCAGCGTGCCCCCGCCTCGGGCGAGGCGGGGGCACGCGGTGCCGCACGCCCGGAACGGCAGCGCGGCGAACTGACCGCCGCGACGGCGGGCGGTGTCGGCCTGCGCCACATCGCCGACCTGACCTCCAAGCACACCGAGGGCGTGACCTCGGTCGAGCCCGTCGAGGACGGCTGGATCGTCAGCGTCGAGGTCGTAGAGGACCGCCGGATTCCCTCCTCCGGCGACATCCTCGCCATCTACCAAGCCAAGATCGACATGGAGGGCAGCTTGCTGTCATACCGTAGGACAAGGCGCTACCGGCGCTCGAACGCCGACATCGGTGAGGCGTTCTGATGGACAGAATGATGGGATCGGGTTCGGCGGTCCGCCCCGCCTACGCGGGCGGCTCGGCCGCGGGCCGAGAGCCGACCAACCTCGGCGACATCCTGGAGCGGGTGCTCGACAGAGGCGTGGTGATCGCCGGCGACATCCGGGTCAACCTGCTCGACATCGAACTGCTCACGATCAAGCTGCGGCTGCTGATCGCGTCCGTGGACACCGCCAGGGAACTCGGCATCGACTGGTGGGAGCACGACCCGTGGCTGTCGGGCCGGGACCGCGAGCTGGTGGAGGAGAACCGCCGCCTGCGCCGCCGCCTGTCCGCCATCGAACGCCGCGGCGAGGCCATCGAGGGCGGCGACTCCGACCGGCACGAGCGGTACCGGGACCCCGCCGAGCGGCACGGAGACTTCGATGCCTGACGCGACATACCTGTACGCCGTGGCGCGCGACGCGCTTCCCGAATGCCCGGCCGGCGTGGCGGACCTGCCGGTGCGCACGATCAGCCGGGCGGGGCTGGTCGCGTACGTGAGCACGGTGCCGCTGGAGCAGTTCGGCGAGCAGGCGCTGCGCCGGTCGCTGGAGGACATGGACTGGCTGGCCGAGACGGCCCGCGCCCACCACCACGTCGTGGACGCCGTGGCCGCCGCCACCCCGACGGCCCCCGTCCGGCTCGTCACCGTGTACGACGACGACGCGCACGTCCGCGACCTGCTGGACCGGCGGGCGGACGACTTCCTGCGCGTCCTCGCCCGCGTGACCGGCCGCCGCGAGTGGGGCGTCAAGGCGTACGCCGACCCGGCCGTGGGCGTGGGGCCCGGCCCCAGGACCTCCGGCGACGGGAACGGCGAGCCGTGCCCGGGACCGGGCGGCGGCGCGGGCGCCGGGCGGCCGGGGACCGCGTACCTGCAGCGGCGCCGGGCGAGCCTGCGCGGGCGCGAGCAGGTGCGCAGGCAGGTGCTCCAGCGCGCCGACCACATCCACCGGGCGCTGTCGGCGCTGGCCGCCGCCAGCTACCGGCACCGCGCGCAGGACCCGCGCCTGTCCGGCCGGCACGACTGGATGTTGCTGAACGGCGCCTACCTCGTGGACGAGGGCCGCGACGCCGAGTTCGCCGAGCAGGCGGCGGCCCTGGGCGGCGACGGGGTGGAGATCCGGATGACCGGGCCGTGGGCGCCGTACTCGTTCACGGTGATGGAGATGGGCTGATGCGTGATGTGGTGGCCGAGGAACGGCTGCCTCCCGAGCGCGTCGCGCTCGTGGACCTGCTCGACCGGCTCCTGGCGGGAGGCGTGGTGGTCACCGGCGACCTGGTGTTGTCCATCGCCGACATCGACCTCGTCCGCATCTCGCTGCGAGCCCTGATCGCATCGATCGACGAAGACCTCGAGGGGAGTGCCGGCTGGTGAGCCAGACGGAGAGGCCGGCCTGGCGGGTCGCCGCCGACCCGGACACGGTGGAACGCGACCTGACCCGTCTCGTGCTGACGCTCGTCGAGCTGGTCCGCCAGCTCGTCGAGCGCCAGTCCGTACGGCGGATGGAGCAGGGCGACCTGACGGACGAGCAGATCGAGGCGCTCGGGGTCGCGCTGATGCGGCTGGAGGAGGCGATGGGCGACCTCTGCGACCACTTCGGCCTGCGTCCCCAGGACCTCAACCTCGACCTCGGCCCTCTCGGCACCCTGCTGCCGTCGAACGACTGACCCCTGGCATCGGGGGGTGGACTCTAGAGGTGCCACGGGAGCGTGACGGGCCCGTCCACCGGGCCGCGGAGCAGCCGCTCCATCAGCTCCCCGAGCCCGCGCGGCACGATGAGCTCGCCGGCGTGGTCGAGTTCGGGCCGCGACCACCACGCGAACCGGTCGGTCGCCGTCCGCTCCTCCTCGTCCATGCCGGACGTGTCCACCTCCAGCCCCGTCACGCGCAGGAGGAAGAAGGAGTCGCGGGAGTGGTACCGCCGCCCGCCCGTCCGCCAGCCGCCCTCGCTCGTCGCCACGACCGGCCCGAGCGCTTCGGGGGCGACGACGTGCCCGATCTCCTCCCGCAGCTCACGGGCGGCGGCCTGCGCGGCAGTCTCGCCCGGCTCGACGGCGCCGCCGGGGGTGAACCACGCGTACGGCGTGTCGTCCCGCTGCAGGAGCAGGCCGCGGTAGAGCAGGATGCGGTCGGCGGCGTCGATCACCAGGACGCGCGCCGTCTCGTGGAAGATCACGGCGTGGTCATCTCGGCCGTGATGGCCCAGCGCTCGTGGTCGCGCCAGGCGCCGTCGATGAACTGGAAGTTCGGCGAGTAGCCCTCACGCTGGAAGCCGACGCGCCGGATGAGGCCGAGCGAAGGCGCGTTCGACGGCTGGATGTTGGCCTCCAGCCGGTGCAGCTCCATCTCGCCGAACGCGTGCCGCACGAGCAGCCGCAGCCCCTCGGTCATGTAGCCGCGGCCGGTCATGGAGGCGTACGCGCAGTAGCCGATGGTCGCGCTCTGGTGCGTGCCGCGGAGGATGTTGTTGACGTTGACGCGGCCGACGATCGCGCCGGTGTCGCGCCGGCAGACGAGGAACCCCTCGTGCAGCGGCCCGTCGAACCTGGCCACGTACCCCTCGAAGTCCTCGTACGTGACGATGGGCGGGCCGGGCATCCACCGGGCGAGCGTCTCGGCGCTCTCCTCGTGCAGAGGCGCGAGCTCCTCGAAGTCCCGCAGCGTGACATACCGAAGCGCCACCCGAGCCCCGTGAGCAAGATAGATCACATCCGACATTCTGCTGCAGCTGCTAGGGTACGGGTGGTCCGCGTTTGAAGGGGGAGATGAGTTGATGGCCGCGCCGAAGGCCGCTGCCGTGCGCAGCGCCGCGATCGTCCTCATGTTCCCGGTCCCGGCCTGACCTGGTTCCCCCGCTTCGTCACGAGCCGCACGGCTCGCCAGGTGGGTGACGCCTGAATCGCGTCGGGGCCCTTCTCGCAAGGATCACCCATCATCATGTACGACGCTTTGACGTCTGCGTTCCTCACCCTGCACCACGGCCTGCCCCGGCAGGGGCCGGGCTCCGACTTCTCCACCCGCCGCATGGCGGCGCTGGCCGGTCCACTGGCGGACCGGCCGCGCGTGCTCGACGTCGGTTGCGGTCCCGGCCGCGCCGCGCTGCTCCTGGCCGAGGAGGCCGGGGCCGAGGTCGTCGCGGTCGACCTGCACCAGCCGTTCCTGGACGAACTGGCGCAGGCCGCCGCGGATCGCGGCCTCGCCGTCCGTACCGTACGCGCCTCGATGGCGGACCTGCCCTTCCCGGACGCGAGCTTCGACGTCATCTGGGCGGAAGGGTCGGCCTATTTCCTCGGATTCGAGGCCGCGCTGCGCTCCTGGAAGCGGCTGCTCGCGCCCGGCGGAGTCCTGGTGCTCACCGAATGCGAATGGAGCACCGACTCGCCCTCCGCCGCGGCGCGGGGCGTTCTGGGACCGGCAGTACCGGCTCCGGACCCGGGCGGAGAACCTCGCCTCGGCCCGCGCGGCCGGGTACGAGGTGGCCGCGCTGCACGAGTTGCCGGACAACGACTGGTTCGACGAGTACTACACGCCCCTGGCCGAACGTGCCCGGACCGCCGACCTGACGGTGCCCGGCATGCGTGAGGCCGTCGCCGCCACCCGAGAGGAGATCGCCATGCGCCGGGAGCACGGCGATGAATACCGCTACACCGGCTACGTCCTGCGACCGGAGCCCGGTCACGACGCGTGGACCACGCGGCCCGAGACCGACGCCGACCGTCTCGGGATCCGCGCGGTCAACCTGGCCGCCTTCCCCGGTCCGCACGAGGCCGACCTGGTCGAGGAGTTGCGTGCGGACCCCGGGGCGTGGCTGCCCGGTCTGTCGTGGGTCGCGGAGGACTCCGACGGCGACGTCGTGGCCTTCGCGCTGCTCACCCGCTGCCACGTCGACGGCGCTCCCGCCCTCACGCTCGGGCCGTGCGCCGTACGGCCGGAGCTGCAGCGGCGGGGCGCGGGGTCGGCGGTCATCCGCGCGGCGCTGCGGGCCGCCCGTGAGCAGGGCGAGAGCCTCGTGCTCGTGCTCGGGCACGCGGAGTACTACCCGCGCTTCGGGTTCGTCCCCGCCTCCCGCTACGGCATCCGCCCGTCGTTCGAGGTCGCGGACGAGTACATGATGGCGCTCGTCCTCGACCCCGGGCGTCCGGTTCCCTCGGGCACCATTCAGTACCCGCCGGCCTTCGGCGTGTGAGCCGTCCTCTGGCAGGATGAGGGCTGTGCTCGTTGTCATCGGAGGGTTGCCGGCCGCGGGGAAGACGACGCTCTCGCGGCCGGCGGCCTCGCGGCTGAACGGCGTCCACGTGCGCGTGGACACCATCGAGCAGGCCATCGTGCGGTCAGGGCTGGCCCGGCAGCCGCTCGGGCCCGTCGGGTACGTGGTCGCGTACGCGCTCGCCGCCGACCATCTGCGCCAGGGGCTCACCGTGGTCGCCGAGTCGGTCAACCCGCTCGCGGTCACCCGGGACGCCTGGCGGCAGGTGGGGGTCGAGGCGGGCGTGCCGGTGGCCGAGGTGGAGGTGGTCTGCTCCGACGCGGCCGAGCACCGGCGCCGGGTGACCTCGCGCTCGTCCGACCTCCCCGGCCTCCGGCTGCCCACCTGGCGGGAGGTCGTCGAACGCGACTACGAGCCGTGGACCCGCGACCACATCATCGTGGACACGGCCGGGCAGACCCCCGAGCAGTCCCTCGCCACCCTCCTCCGCGAGCTCACCGCCATCTGAACCAGAGAGACCTGGAGACACTCTCCGGCGCTCTCCAACTCCCGGCCCCGGCTACGGGGTCCGGGCTCCCCGGCTCCGGGCTCGCGGCTCTTCGGTTCCCCGCCTCCCCGCGCGGTGGCCGGAAACGACGGAAGCGCCCCTCCGGGACCCGTGAGGTCCGGAGGGGCGCTTCCTGTGTCGTCGTGCGGTTTACCAGTCGCCGCCGCCGAAGTCGCCGCCGCCGAAGTCTCCGCCTCCGCCGAAGTCGCCCCAGCCACCGCCGGCGTCACCGCCGAAGTCGCCGGCACCGGCGTCGGCGTAGCCCTCCGCGTAGCCGGCGCCGTAGCCGCCCATGCCGAAGCCGCCGCTCAGCATGCTGCCCATCATCGTGCCGATGAACATGCCGGTCATGATGTCGCCGAAGCCGCCGTAGTAGCCGTAGGCGTACGGCTGGTAGGCGGGGCCGGCGTCGTAGTAGGGCCTGCGCTGGCCGTCGACCATGACCTCGCGCATCTGCGGGTCGAAGCCGCGCTCCACGGCCTCGGCGTCCATCTTGCAGGCCGGCACGTCGCGCGCGGTGCCGCCGGGCGGGGCCCAGCGCACGTCACGGGCGGACGGGCCGTGCTGCGGGTTGAAGAAGCAGGGCGCGCGCCGCTCGGGCACCGGCTCGTCGTTGACCTTGGCCTTCACCACGGCCAGCGCGTAACGGCCGTCCTCGAGGGTCTGCGTGACCTCGCGCACCTGGTCGGCCCGCTGGACGCCGGACAGCTGCGTCTTGGCCTTCTCGTAGGAGTCGAGAGCGGTCTGCCACTCGTCGATGTGCTTGCCGCCGGCGCCGGACAGGGTGACGTCGGCGTCGAGCGCGGTGATCTCCTCGCCCAGCTTGGTGACGTCCTCGTCGACGGTCTGCTTGACCGCGGCGAGCTCCTTCGCCTCCTGGATGGCCCGCTTCTTCTTCCTGTTGCTGGAGTAGAGGAAGTAGCCGCCGCCGCCGACCAGGACGAGCGCGCCCAGGGCGATCAGCGCCGCGGTGCCGCCGGCTCCGGGGTTGGCCTGGCTGTCGGGGTCGAGCGCGGAGTTACGGCCGCGGACGGCGTCGTCGACGCGGTTGGTGAAGTCCTTCATCCCGGCCACGACGTCACCGGCGTTGGCGGCCACCGCGAGGTTGGACAGCCGGGCCGCGAGACCGTCGGCGCGCAGGGCGCTCGATGCGGCGTACAGCCTCGTGCCGTCGAGCACCGCGTAGGTGGCCGCGGGGGCCCGCGCCGCCTCCATCGCGGAGTTGAGCTGGGTCATGTACGACCCGATGGTGGATTTGGTCACCGTGTTGGGCGGAAGGGCGACAGCGTAGATCTTGCTGCTGGCTCCTTCGAGGGCGTCACGGATCTCAGTCTGCTGGTCCGACGTCAGCGGCGAGCCGGACTGGACGAAAAGCGGGTCCTGGTCCTTCCAGTGGGACACCACAGACTGTGCGTCAGGGGGAGCGGCCGCCGCGTTGGCGGCAGGGGACAGCGCAAGAACGACGATTAGACCGGCGATCAGAGCCGCGATCGCGGCCCCTGCGCGGCGCAGCGAATGGATCATTGGCAGCAAGCCTCCTTCGCCCATGAGGACGAACGGGCGGTCGGCAAAGTTCCTCAATGGGCACGGTACCCGCCCCGACGCTCGTAGGCGTACATCGCGGCGGAACAGAACGGCACCGGTCCGGTCGATCGCCGGTCAACGGGCGGTGTGGCGCCTTGTGCTCGGGTCAAGCAGCCCACCGCCGGGTGTTCAGGTGTCCTTGATCTCGCAGATCGCGGCGCCCGCGGTGACCGTCTGGCCGACGGCGGCGGTCAGGCCGGTGATCGTGCCCGACTTGTGGGCGGTGAGCGGCTGCTCCATCTTCATGGCCTCCAGGACCACGACCGTGTCGCCCTCGTTCACCGTGTCGCCGTCGGAGGCGACGACCTTGACGATGGTGCCCTGCATCGGGCTGACCAGGGCGTCCCCGCCGGCGGCGGACGCCTTCCCGGCCCCGCCGCCGGCGCGCCGCGGGGCTCTGGCCGGGGCCGGCGCGGAGGAGGAACCCAGCCCCGCGGGCAGGACGACCTCGATGCGCTTGCCGCCCACCTCGACCGTCACCGTCTCGCGCGCGGGCGTCTCGGTCGTGGCCACGTCGCCCGCGTACGGCTCGACGGGGTTGTCCCACTCCGTCTCGATCCACCGCGTGTGGACGGAGAACGGCGAGGACGTGAACGCCGGGTCGGACACGACGGCCCGGTGGAACGGCAGCACGGTCGGCATGCCGGCGATCTCGAACTCGGCCAGCGCCCGCCTCGACCGCTCCAACGCCTCCTGACGGGTGCGGCCGGTCACGATCAGCTTGGCCACCAGCGAGTCGAACGTGCCCGGCACGGTCATCCCCGCCTCGTACCCGGCGTCGAGCCGCACGCCCGGCCCGGACGGCGGGCGCATGACGGTCAGCGTGCCGGGCGCGGGCAGGAAGTTGCGACCGGCGTCCTCGGCGTTGATCCGGAACTCGATCGAGTGGCCGCGCAGCACCGGGTCGTCGTAGCCGAGCGGCTCGCCGTCGGCGATCCGGAACATTTCGCGCACCAGGTCGATGCCCGAGACCTCCTCGCTGACGGGGTGCTCGACCTGCAGCCGGGTGTTGACCTCCAGGAACGAGATCGTGCCGTCCTGCCCGACGAGGAACTCGCACGTGCCGGCCCCGACGTAACCGGCCTCCTTGAGGATGGCCTTGGAGCTCGCGTACAGGATCTCGACCTGCTCGTCGGTCAGGAACGGCGCGGGCGCCTCCTCCACCAGCTTCTGGTGGCGGCGCTGGAGCGAGCAGTCGCGGGTGCTGACGACGACCACGTTGCCCTCGCGGTCGGCCAGGCACTGCGTCTCGACGTGGCGCGGCCGATCGAGGTAGCGCTCGACGAAGCACTCGCCGCGCCCGAACGCGGCGACCGCCTCGCGCACCGCCGACTCGTACAGCTCCGTGACCTCCTCCAGGCGGCGGGCCACCTTGATGCCGCGCCCGCCGCCGCCGTACGCGGCCTTGATCGCGATCGGCAGGCCGTGCTCCTCGGCGAACGCCACCACCTCGGCCGCCCCGGAGACCGGGTCCTTCGTGCCGGCGACCAGCGGCGCGCCGACCTTCTGGGCGATGTGGCGGGCCTGCACCTTGTCGCCGAGCGCGGCGATGGCGGCGGGCGGCGGACCGATCCAGATGAGGCCCGCGTCGATGACGGCCTGGGCGAACTCGGCGTTCTCGGCGAGGAAGCCGTAGCCGGGGTGCACGGCGTCGGCCCCGGAGCGCCGGGCGACGTCGAGGAGCTTGGCGATGTCGAGGTAGGTCTCGGCCGGGCTCTGCCCGCCCAGCGCGTACGCCTCGTCGGCGACCTTCGCGTGCAGGGCGTCGAGGTCCTGGTCCGCGTAGACCGCCACGCTGGCGATCCCGGCGTCCTCGCACGCGCGGGCCACACGTACGGCGATCTCGCCGCGGTTGGCGATCAGAACCTTCCGCACCGGACTACGTCCTTCCTCGTGTCTCTCATCTCGGTCCAGCGGTACGCGCCGCCGTTCACGTGGAGCACCTGCCCCGTGATGTGCCCGGCTCCCGCCGAGGCCGGGAACAGAACGGTATCGGCCACGTCGGACGGGGCGCCGGACTGCTCCTGGACGAATCCGAACGATCCTCTGGTAGACCATAGCCGCTTGGCATAACCGGGGCGACGGCCGGTGGGGCGCTCTTAGGGTGAGGGCGCTTTCACCCCTTCCAGGAGGTATGCATGAGCCAGAGCATGCTGGGCGGCGACCCGACCGAGATGGCGGCGATGGCCAGCCAGTTCGACAGGCAGGCGGAGGCGGTCCAGGCGGTCATCGCCGCCCTCGGCAAGGAGGCCGCCAAGGTCGGCACGGTGTGGACCGGTCAGGGCGCCGTGCGCTTCAAGCAGGCGTGGGACAACTACCAGGTCTCGTTCCAGCGCATGTCCGACGAGCTCAGGGAGGCGTCGCGCGTCATCGGCACGTACCGCCAGAACATCGAGTCCGCGACGAGCTGATCAACAGCTGGAGGCCCTGGCGAAGGCGCCGGGGCTTCTTGCGTGATCGGCCGCTGTCGATCGGGCGGGCCCCGCATTCCGGCCCTTCCGCGTGAGATATTCCTGTAAGGAATCGAGACATTGATGTGTCAGCTTCCCGGCCGAAACTTCTGATGCATATGTGACGATCTGATTGAATGTGCCCTGATCATCCTTTGCTGGTGAAAGGGTTTGGGCATGCACCCTCTGCGACCTGAGGATCCAGAGCGTATCGGCGCTTTCGAGGTTGTCGGGCTGCTGGGAGAGGGGCCGAGGGGTGCGGTCTATCTCGGTCGCGAATCCGACGACGCGCCCACTGTCGCGATCAAGGTGTTCCGCGCGGAGCCGGAGTCCGTCCCCGGCGGCTTCGCGGATGCTCAACGCGTGCCCAGCTCGTACGTCGCCAGGGTCCTGGACGCCGGACGTCTGGGGGACCGGCCGTACATCGTCCGGCAGTACGTCGAGGGCAAGAGCCTGGCCGAGACGGTCGCCGACGAAGGGCCGCTGAGCGGGGACGCGCTGGAACGGGTCGCGGTCGGCGTGCTGACCGCCCTGTCGGCCGTCCATCTCGCGGGGCTGTCGCACCGCTCGCTCACTCCGCACAACGTGATCCTCGGGTCCGACGGGCCCCGGGTGACGGACGCCGCCGTCGGCGAGCCTGTGGGCGACGCCTCCTACCAGGCCCCCGAGCAGCTGAGGGGCCTGCAGTACGGCCCCTACGCGGACGTGTTCGCCTGGGCGGCGATCGTCGTGTTCGCCGGGACAGGGAAGCCGCCGTTCGGCGGGCGGGAGGCGGTGCTCGACGCCGAGCCCGAGGTCGGCGTCGAGGTCGGGCCGATGCGCAACGTGCTGCTCGCGGCCCTGGCCAAGGAGGCGGGGGCGCGGCCGACCGCTTATAACGCGCTGATGCGGGTGCTCGGGAACCCCCGCGAGGACCCCCGGCCGCCCGCCGCCGCCCAGGAACCCGTCGAGGTCGCCCCCCTTCCGAGGCCGTCCCCCGACGCCCAGGCGCCGGGGCCGATCCATGGCTCGGTGCCGGGCGCGCCGGGTCAGGGCCCGGATGCGGGTGGTGCTGTTCCGGGTGGCGGGCCCGGTGCGGGTCCGGCTCCGGGGGGTTCGGTTCCCGGTGCGCCGGTTCAAGGACCGATGTGGGGTCCGGCTCAGGGCCAGAACGGTGGCGTACCGGGTCAGGGGCAGAACGGTGGTGGGTCGGTGGTCCCTGCGCAGGGGGCGTTCGGGTCGCCGTTCGCGCAGGGGTTGCCGCCACATGGGCCGATGCAGGGCCCCCCGCCAAAGGGGCCGCTGAACGACGTTCCCCTCGCAGGGCCGCCGCAGCACCCCGGGAGGCCGATGTGGGGGCCGCCGGGCAGTCCGCAACCGCAGGACGCCGTCAGGGACGAGGTCGTGCCGCCCAGTCCCGCGCTCCCACGCCGCGGCTTGCCCGTGATGGTGGTCGCCGGAGTCGGTGTGGTCGCGCTCGTTTCGGCCGTCGGCCTGTGGGGCGCCACCAGGTACGTCGAGATCCAGCAGGTCAACTCCGCCGCGGCCCGGGCTGACCGCGGTGGGATCCCGGCGTTGGCGGGCACCGCGCTGACCCAGGCGCCGCAGGGCTCCGACCAGTTCGGCGACACGCAGCCCGAGGCCGCCGTGCCCTGGGGCAGCACGGCCCCGGACGACCAGGGTGTCGGCCCGATGCAGCTGCCGTCGGAGTGGACGTCTGCCTCGCCCGTGCTGCCCGTGCCGACGGTGCCCGCCGTACCGACGAGCCCCGTCTCGCAGCCGGTCGCGGTGCCGACCAGCGCCAAGCCGACCGCGACGGGCAAGAAGCGGCGGAGCTCGCCTCAGGTGACGGTCACCAAGACCGCCTCCCCCCGCAAGACCCCCACACAGCGGCCGTCCTCGACGCCGACCCAGGAGCAGGCGAGGGCAAGCGCGCGGCCAAGCCCGACGCGGACGACGGCCAAGCCCGCCCCGACGCCCACGAGGAGCACGGCGCGGCCCGCTCCGACGCCGACGAAGACGAGTCCCAAGCCCACGCCGGCGAAGACGTCGCCCAAGGCGACGGTGGCCGCCGCGCCGGCCAAGAACCCGTACACGCCCACCCAGGTGTGCGGGTCGGGCTTCGTCGTCCAGCGCTCCAGCTCGTTCTCCGGCGGCGTGACGTACCAGCTGTGGAACAACGGCACCGGGCAGAACTGCGCGGTCACCATGAAGACGGCGGACGTCGGCAAGAGCACCTCAGTCAGCGTCACGCTGGAGGTGCAGGGCGGCGGGACCCAGTCGGACAGCGGCAGCTTCGAGTACTATGCCGGCCCGGTCAAGCTGCCCGCCGCGGGTAAGTGCGTGCGCGTGTCCGGCAGCGCCGGTGCGGGCAGCACGAGCACCGGCTGGGCCAACTGCGGCTGACCGCGAGGGGAGGGCTCGCCCGGATCCGTTGCCGACACGG
The DNA here is from genome assembly GCF_003236395.1 of Nonomuraea aridisoli. Lineage (GTDB taxonomy): Bacteria > Actinomycetota > Actinomycetes > Streptosporangiales > Streptosporangiaceae > Nonomuraea > Nonomuraea aridisoli. The sequence goes on from NZ_POUD01000060.1 coordinate 15,332, forward strand.
CCCCGGCCCTGTCCGGTCGTTCACCGCGCCGTGGACGTCCGACATCGGGCCCTGACGCGGCAGAGTGGTCGGCGGCAGGGGCTCCGGCGCGGGTGCCAGGGCTTCTTCCGCTGATCACCGGACCGCCCGTCGCGGTTCGAACGGGCAAGCTACGCTTTTCGGCCATGATCGGTCGCGTCCTCGTGGCGAGCATGCTCGCCGTGCACCTCGCCGCCCCCGCCATGGCCGCGGACGCGGACTGCAATCCGAAGAAGGGCCTGCTGAAGCTTCCCGTCAGCGAGCCGTGGGCGCAGAAACGGCTCGACATCAAGAACGCCTGGCGCCTCACCCAGGGCGCGGGCGTCACCGTCGCCGTCGTGGACAGCGGTGTGGACTATCACCCGCAGATGCAGATCTCCAAGATCATCGATGAGACGCGCACCAATTACCGCGACTGCGTGGGTCACGGCACCGCGGTGGCGGGCATCATCAGCGCCCGGTACTACGCCGGAGTTCCCTTTCACGGCGTCGCGCCGCAGGCCGAGATCGTCGTTATCAAGCAGAGCAACAGTACCGAGGGCGACGTCGACAAACTGGTCAGCGGGATCGACGACGCCGTCGCGGCCGGCGCCGACGTGATCAACATCTCCGTGCGCGCCTCCGACCAGCCGGCGCTGAAGGCGGCCGTTCAGCGCGCGCTCGACCGGGATATCGTCGTGGTCGCCGCGGCGGGCAACGTCACGGGCCCCGACGACGAGGACGTGCCGGCCTATCCCGCCGCCTACGAGGGTGTGCTGGCCGTCGGCGCGGCCGGTCCTGACGGCAGACGCGCCGACTCCTCCAACGCCGCCACGCCCGTCGGCGTGCTGGGGCCCGGCGTGGACATCACCGCGCCGTGGCCCGGCCGCGGGTACATGCGCGGGCTGGAGGGCACGAGCTTCGCCGCGCCGTACGTGGCGGGCACGGCAGCGCTGGTGCGGGCCCGCTTTCCCAAGCTCACGCAGGAGCAGGTGCGTCGGCGTATCATCGCCACCGCGGACGGCGGCACCGGCGCGGGCGTCGGTGCCGGGATGGTGAACCCGCTGCTCGCGCTCACGGCGGTGCTGCCTTACGAAGAGGCCGGCGCACCGGTCGTGGCCGAGCCGCCGCCGCCCGCGCTCCCGCCGGGCGCGATCGCCAAGGCGCCGCCGCGCGACCAGAGCGCCGTCGACATCTCCATGGCCGTGGGCACCGGCGTGCTGATCACCATCATGGTGGTCGGCGCGCTCGCGCTTCTCGTCCCCCTCGGACGCCGGCGGGGATGGCGCGCCGGCCGCGTGTCCTGAACGTTGCTGGGTGGTGAAATATCAACTCGTGCCTGAAACCACTGATACAAATGTGGCTGATTTGGTTGAATGTCCCTTCAAGATCGTGGATAAGTGGAGGGAATGGAGATGCACCCCCTGCGGCCGGGTGATCCAGAAAACCTGGGCGCGTATGTCATCTCCGGGCGACTAGCCGAAGGCCCGCGTGGCCCGGCCTTGCTCGGCAGGGAGTCCGACGACGCGCCGTTACGAGTGATCAAACTATTGCCGGCTCCGGAATCGGACGGCGACGACGTCGCGCGTTTTGCCGGAGTGCAACGCGTGTCGAGCTCTTACGTCGCCAGGACGTTGGAGGCGGGCAGACACGGCGACCAGCCGTACGTGGTGCGCGAGTACGTCGAGGGTCGCACGCTGGCCGAGGTCGTGGCACAGGACGGCCCGCTCCAGGGCGATGCGCTGGAGCGAATGGCCGTCGGCGTGCTGACCGCGCTGACCGCCGTTCATCTGGCGGGCATCACGCACCGGGGGCTCACCCCCCATAACGTCATCATCGGCTCGGACGGCCCCCGCGTGACGGACGCCGACCTCGGCGCACCCGTCGGCGAGGTCGGTTACCGGGCGCCCGAGCAGATCAACGGACTGGGCTATGGTCCGGCCGCCGACGTGTTCTCCTGGGCCGCGCTGGTCGTGTTCGCCGCGACCGGCAAGCCGCCGTTCGGTCAGGAGGCCGAAGCGGTGCTGGAGCGGGAGCCGGAGGTCGGTGACCTGGCCGACCCGCTGCGGCGGGCGGTGCTGCCGGCCCTGGCCAAGGACGCCGGGCGGCGCCCGACCACGTACATGGCTCTGCTGCAGCTCCTCGGCAACAAGCGCGGCGAGGCCGCGGTCATGCCGAAGCCGCCGGTCACGGCGGGCGCGCCGATCGAGGGCGTCCCGGTCACCGGCGTGCCCCCGGTGCCTCCGATGCCTCCGGTGGTGCCGACCCAGCAGTGGGGGCCGCCGCCGGCCGCGCAGGAACCCGCGACTGGCGGCCCTCCGCACGGCGCCCCCCTGCAGGCCGGCCCCGGGCCGGTGCAGGGCGTGGCGCTGCCGCCCGGCGGACCCACGTGGGGTCCGTCGCAGGACGCGCCGCAGCAGCCGGTCCAGGGGCAACCGGTCCAGGGACAGACGGTTCAGGGACAGACGGTTCAGGGACAGACGGTTCAGGGGCAGACGGTGTCCTCGCGCGCGCCCCGCAGACCGTTCCCGGTAGGACTGGCGGCCGCCGTCGGCGCGCTGGCCCTGCTGTCAGGCGTCGGTCTGTGGGGCGCCAACCAGTACGCCTCGACGCAGCGCTTCGAGCCCGTCGCCCTGCAAGTGGGGGCGAGTCCGTCCGATGGTGGCGCGGGCATCACCGGGACGGGCAACGGTGTCGGCCAGCCCAGCCGGCCGGTTCAGCCTGACCAGCCCGGGCAGCCCGGCCAGCCGGGCACGGGCCAGCCTCAGCAGAACCAGCCCGACGTCGCCGTGCCGTGGGCGTCCACCGCGGACCCGGAGGACGTGGCCCCGATGGTGCTGCCGACGGACTGGACGATGCCTACGCCGCCCGAGCTCAGCACGGTCCCGTCCCCGCCGCAGGTCACCCAGTACGTGCTGCCGACCACGCAGGCCACGGTCCCGCAGCCGGTGACGGGCAAGCCGACGGTGACGGTGACCGCCTCCGGTACGGCGACGCCTACGCCGACGGCCAGTGAGGAACCTGTCGTGCACCCGTCGGGCACGTCCACGGCGACCCCCGAACCCACGGCGACCCCCGCGCCCACGGTGACGGTGACCGTGACGCCGACGCCCACGGTGACCGTGACCCCGACCCCGACCCCGACCCCGACCCTGACGCCGACCCTGACCGTGACCGTGACGCCGACGCAGACCGTGGTCCAGCCGACGCCGACGAGGACCGCGGCGAGGCCGACCAGGACCGCGGCGAGGCCGACCAGGACCGCGTCGAGGCCGGCGCCGACGCAGACGGTGGTGAAGCCGGCACCCACGAGCACGAAGCCGGTTTCCACGAAGCCGGCGACGGCCGCGCCGATGCGCAACCCGTACTCGCCTGTCCAGGTATGCGGGAGCGGCTTCCAGATCCAGCGGGCGATGCCGTTCGCCGGTGGCGAGACCGTCCAGCTCTACAACGCCTCCACGGGCGAGAACTGCGTGGTCACCATGAAGACGGCGGACGTGGGCAAGCCCACCAAGGTGACCGCCGCGATCGAGGTGCAGGGCCAGCCCCGCAAGACCGACACGGGCATGTACGAGTTCTACGCGGGCCCCGTGAAGCTGCCCGGCAAGGGCAAGTGCGTCCGCTTCGAGGGCAGCACGAGCACCGGCGGCACCGGCCTGGTCAGCTGGGCCAATTGCGGCTGAACCGGCACGGCGAACGTCACACGGCCCCCTTCGGAGCGCGAGCCCGGAGGGGGCCTCTTCGTCGTGAGAGTCAGGAGTGGAGGCCGCGCAGCAGCTCGTCCTGGGACGCGGCGGCGGACTGCTCGGCCTTCGTGACGGCGGCCAGGATCTCGTCGGCCAGCTGTCGGGCATCCAGGCGTTTCCTGCTCAGCGGGCTGATCTCCAGCGCGACCAGGGTGCCGAGGGCATCGGCCGTGGCCACGATCCTGCCCTCGTCGGCGCGGCCGACGTGCCAGCGGGTGCTCCACTCGGCCGCCCTCTCCTCGGCCTGCCTGGCCGTGGAGATGAGGTGTTCCAGACGTGCCATGGCCTCGTCCATCTCCCGCATGGTCAGCCCTCCCTCAGCAGGCGCTCGATGTGGGGGGCCAACGGGTCGCCACCGGGCAGGTCCGGTCCGGCCAGATCGGCGGTCAACTCCGTCAGCCGTTCGCCCATGGCGGAGCGCGCAGCGCCGATCGCTTCCATGGCGGCCTGGGCGATCTGGACGTGGTCGAGGTGCCGCAGGCCGCGTGGGTCGATGGTCAGCCCGATCAGCCGACCGATGCCCGAGACTCTGGCACGTACGACACCTGTGCGGTCCGTCCCGTCCAGGTGCTCGCGCGCCAGCGTCGCTAGCCTCTCGTTCAGCACGCCGGTCCATTCGTTCACCTGGCGCACCAGGCTGGTGACATCGCCCTCCCCGCCTTCGGCGAAGGCACTGACGTCGCTCATTCCGCCGCCCCCGCGGGAATCCACATGTTCTTCACGGTCTTCGCGTCCGCGATGGTGGGAGAGAGGTTGAGCTGACGTGCCCCCTGAGCGGGGTCGCCGGACGAGTAGAAGGCGCCCCTCAGGTCGTTCAGCTTCAGCTCGAGCTTGTTGAGATCGCCCTCGTAGGAGTTGTAGATGTCGGCGAACTGCTTGACCAGGTTGCCGAGCGCCGTCGTGAAGACGCCGACCTGGGTCATCAGGACGGCGCGCGCGACCGGGTTCGCGCTCATGCCGGCCAGCGTGCGCAGGATCGGTGCCGAGCCGGCGTAGAGGCCGAACACCGACAAGTCGTACTCCAGCACCTCCTTGTACTGGCTGTGCATGGCGCCGCTCATCTCGTCGCTGACCTTGCCGAGCTGGCTGAACAGGCCGTTGACGTTGAATCGCACGTACTGCTGGAGCATTTCGGCGGCGTGCCCCTTCCAGTTCGGCGCGATGTTGTCGAAGTAGTCGCGCCACAGATTGGAGCGGTTGCCCTCCAGGGAGCCCGACATCTCCTTCCAGGTCTCGCGGCGGTCGTAGAACAGGAACGGGTTACCGAGGTTGACCGTGGCCGCCACGTCGAGGGCGAGCGTGGCCACGCCGAGCCCGGACATCACCGTCGCCGCCCTGGTGGTCTGTCGCAGCGGGTTGAGCTGGCCGACGAGGCGCTTGAAGAAGCCCGGGTCGGTACGGGTCGCCGCGGCCGGAGGCACAGGTATGGTTTTCGTCACCGTCCCGCCGGCGTTGGTGACGTAGAGCTGCTGGGCGCCCTGGGGAACGGTGGGCCGGCCGGGAACGAGCAGCTTCGGCGGCTGGTTCGGTGGGGTCGACATCCTCTAAGGCCTTCCGCTGTCCATGTTGGCCGCTCGGTAGTTGGCAGCCGACCTGGTGATCTTGTCGCTGTCGTCCCTGAGGACGTTGCTCAGGATGCCGCTGGTGTCCCGCCACGTGTCGGCGATGGTGTTGAGGCGGCCGACGAACATCAGGCCGATCAGCGGCACGCCGGCGAGCGGTGCCAGGTTCCAGCCCTCGAAGCGCGGCGTCCGGTTCCCGGTCAGGTCCACCCCCGTCGCCGTGCTGTGCATGGTCCCAGAGAACGTGTCGAGGTGGGCTGCCTCTACCTCGTAGCCGGGCAATTGGGAGCCGCCGCTCGAGCTGCCGCCCTCTCTGGACGGATTGCCGGCTGCGCTCGTGGAGGTAAGCGCGGAGGCGGGCCGCAGCGTCGGAGGCAGGCACGCTGGCGGCGGGCACGGTGGAACGTGCGGGCACGGGCTCACCATGCTGGGCAGCGACGTCGGGCCGGACGACGGCGTCGGAGCGGGTGACTGCGTCGCGCCGGTGGGGGACGGGCCCGCCGTGAGTGTGGAGGTCGGCGAGGCGCCGTCCGAGGGGGATGAGGAGGCGAATGGACGATCAGTCGACACTCGATCTTTTTACCATCGGGACATGTAGCACAAATTGCCGTTTTAGCGCATTAAGGGAATGAGAAGTTGCATTTCATGTTGCCGTAACCCTGCGTTTCTCGCGCTTTCGCGGCTAGTAGGGCCGGTAGGGGCCGCCCCTCTCCAGCGAGTGGATGCCGGGGTGGTGCGCGAGGTCGCCGTAGCGGCTGTAGGTGTACAGGACTCCGGCGATGATGTTGTCCACCGGCTCCCGGATCCCGCCGTAGCCGGGCAGGGCGTGCGCGTTGAACGTGGGAGGGATGGTCTGCATGAGGCCCTGGGACGGCACACCGTTCCTGGCGTTGATGTCCCAGTTGTTGACGGCGTTGGGATTGCCGCCCGACTCGTGGTAGATGATCGTCCAGATGCGCTGGATGTCGGCGGGATCGTTCGGGTCCAGATCGCTCACGTCCAGACCGCGCCGTCGCATGATCGCGGCCATCTCCGGCGACGTGATGACGGTGAGCGCCTGTTTGATCCAGTCGACGACCTGGGCCTTGGGCGCGGGGGCGTTCCCGTACGACGACGCCGGCCCGACACCGCTCCCGGCACCGCCGCTCCCGCCCTCGCCCGGGCCGTCGCCGGGAGCGCCTGCCGAGGCGAGGGTCGTGGTGGGCCGGTACCCGGCCGTCTTCGTCCAGTCGACCTCGTGCTCACCGGACTGGAAGTCGGTGCCGCCGGGCTGGCGGATGCCGTGGAAGAAGCGGAAGCCGTCCTCTCCGAGCTCGCGGTCGAGGGCCCGGAGGGCCGTGCTCAGGGCGCTCTCCGCGTCGGTCACGGCCTGGCCGGCCTTGCCGGCCGCCCCGCTGAGTGACGCCACGCCGCCGAGGTGGCCGTCGATGTCGGCCTGTGAGGCGTCGGGATGGCTCCGCTTGTACGCGTTCTCCTCCGCCACCGCGTTCCGGTGGAGACCGTCGACCGTGTTGTAGGCGGTCTCCAGAGCCCCCGCGGCGGTGTCGAGCGCGGAGGCGCAGGAGGTGATCGCGCCCTTCAGGCTCTGCCCGGCACGCGGGTACGCGGTCATGTACGTGGCGAAGGCATCCGCCGAGCCGCCCTGCCAGGCCTTGTCCACCTCGTCGACGTACGCGGTGATCCTGCCGGTGGACGTGGCGACGTGCTCGGCCACCGTGCGCAGGGCGGCGGCGATGTTCCTGATCTCCTGCGGGTCGCCGTCGAGCTTCCGCTTCAGCGAGGCCAGCGTCGATACGAGACTCATCCGCCGCTGGCCCCTTCAGCGGCCCTGAAGTTGCCGGCGACCTCGCCGAGGGCGTCGTGGACGTTCTTGAGGCGGTTGCGTCCCGCGCCGAGATCCTCCTCGATCGACCTCCAGACGGCGTTCACCTTGGCGGCCAGTGCGCCGGCGCCCTCGATGTCGCCGAAGACGGCGGCCCTGGCCTCGCCCGGCCGGGAGCTGTCGCCGCCGACGAACGCGTCGTCGACGTCGAGCATGTTACGCACCCTGAGACTCTGCCGTCCGCACTCTTCGAGCGCCTGGACGTGCACATCCACGAAACCCATGAAACTCCCCTGACTGAAGTGGGCCGAGGCTGGCCACGGTCATACGTGTTTCGATGGCGACGGGCGAGGCGGCGTCACGACGGCTCCAGGAACGCCGTCTGGATCAGGCGCGAGCCGGACCTCCTGTCGACGTAGAAGCCACGGCCCGCCGGCAGCGCCTGCGGCCGGACGTTGCCGAAGAGCGGGCCCTCCTCGCGGTTGCCCGACATGATCAGGGCCGGGCTGGCCATCTCCTTCAGTCGCTGGACGGCCTGATCGTACATGGCCCGGCTGGCGCCGCCGCTCTGCCGGGCCAGCACCAGGTGCAGGCCGATGTCACGAGCTTGGGGCAGCAGGTCCGCGAGGGGCGCCAGCGGATTGCTGGAGGTCGCCACCAGGTCGTAGTCGTCGACCACGATGTAAAGATCGGAGCCCTGCCACCAGCTGCGCGCGCGCAGCTGCTCCGGCGTGAGGTCGGCCGGCGGCAGCCGCTTGAGCAGCGCGGAACGGGCCTCCTGGATCAGTTCGGCGGCGGCGGTACTGGAGGCGGCGTAGCCGATGCGGTGGTCGGTCACGGCGGTGTCCAGCAGCGAGCGCCGGTAGTCGATCACGATCATCATTGCCTCGCGCGGCGTCCTCCTCGCCACCACGCCCTCCATGAGAAGCCTGAGTACGTTGGACTTGCCGCACTCGTTGTCGCCGAACACGACAAAGTGCGGATCGGCGTCGAAGTCGACCATGACCGGGGAGAGGGAGTCCTCGTCGATGCCGATCGCGATCCGTCCCGGGCCCGTCTGCTCGGGCACCGGCAGGGAGGCGGCGGGCAGCAGCGACGGCAGCAGGCGCACGGGCCGTGCCGCGGGGCCCTGCCACGACTCGCGGACGAGCTCGACCAGCGACCGAACGCCCTCGGGCACGTCGTCGGCGGTGGTCCGCCCGTCGATCCTGGGCAGCGCGGCGAGGAAGTGCATGCCGTCCCTGGTCAGGCCCCGCCCGGGCACCCCCTCGGGCACGGCGAGCGAGGCCTTCCTGCTGATCTCCGACTCGTACGGGTCGCCTAGCTTGAACTCGATCCTGGTGCCGAACAGGTCCTTGATCCCCGCCCGGAACTCCGACCACTTGTTGGTCGCGACCATCACGTGGATGCCGTAACCGAGTCCGCGCGCGGCCAGATCCGTGATCATGGCCTCCAGCCCCTCGAACTCCTGCCTGATCGTCAGCCAGCCGTCGATGACCAGGAACACATCGCCCCAGCCGTCGCTCTGGAGGCTGCCATCGGCGACCATGCGCCGGTAGGTGGCGACGGACTCGATGCCACGGTCGTTGAACTCGCGCTCACGCTGCCGCAGCAGCCCCGAGACCTCGGCGACGGTCCTGCGCACGCGGTCGGCGTCCAGCCTGGTGGCCACGCCGCCTACGTGCGGCAGCCCATCCAGGGCCGCCAGACCGCCGCCACCAAAGTCGAGGCAGTAGAACTGCACCTCGCGCGGTGTGTGGGTGAGGGCCATGCTGGTGATCAGCGTGCGCAGCACGTTGGTCTTGCCGCTCTGGGTGCCGCCCGCCACGCCGACGTGCCCGGCCGCGCCAGACAGATCCACCCAGTACGGATCGCGACGCTGTTCGAACGGCTTGTCGATGATGCCGACGACGGCGTGCAGCCTGCCCCGTCCCTCCCAGCCGGTCGTGGACAGGCCGAACTCCGGCGTGACGGAGAGCGCCGGCAACAGGTGGGCGAGCGTGGGCGGCTCGCTGAGCGGTGGCAGCCAGATGCGGTGCGCGGCGGGGCCGTGCCCGGCCAGGCGGCGTACGACGATGTCGAGGAGGCTGTTCTGCTGCGTGGCCCGCTCGTCGAGCTCCGCGACCTCCGACTTCCGCTCCTTCTTGGCCGGTTGCTCGACGACCGGGAGCGGCACGTACGCCGGACCGTACTCCACGACCTCCCGCAGCACGGTGTGGCCGTCGTCGGAGCCGGAGTGGCGGGAGTCAGGCTGGTAGGGGCCCGACACGTACGCGGCCTTGAACCTGGTCATGCCCGTGGTGTCGAACTTCAGGTATCCGTTGCCGGGCGCGGAAGGCAGCTCGTAAGCGTCGGCCACGCCCAGGACGACCCGGCTCTCCATGGCCGAGAAAGTGCGCAGGCCGATCCGGTACGACAGGTGGGTGTCCAGGCCGCGCAGCCGTCCCTCCTCCAGGCGCTGCGAGGCCAGCAGCAGGTGCACGCCCAGCGAGCGGCCCAGCCGGCCGATCATCACGAACAGCTCGATGAACTCGGGCTTGGCCGACAACAACTCGCTGAACTCGTCCAGCACCACGAAGAGCGTGGGCAGTGGCGCCAGGTTGGCCCCCTGCTCCCTGGCCCGCTCGTAGTCGCGCAGGGACGCGTAGTTGCCCGCCGAGCGCAGCAGTTCCTGCCGGCGCACCATCTCGCCGTGCAGCGCGTCGTGCATGCGGTCGACCAGTGGCAGCTCGTCCGCCAGGTTGGTGATGACAGCCGAGACGTGGGAGAGCGACTCCAGCCCGAGGAACGTCGCGCCGCCCTTGAAGTCGACCAGGACGAAGTTGAGGGTCTCCGAGGAGTGCGTGACGGCCAGGCCGAGCACCAGCGTGCGCAGCAGCTCGCTCTTGCCGGAGCCGGTGGCGCCGATGACCAGGCCGTGCGGCCCCATGCCGCCCTGCGCGGACTCCTTGATGTCCAGCTCCACCACGCGTCCGTCGCCGCCCAGGCCGATGGGGACCCTCAGCCTGTTGCGGCCGGCGCGCGGCCGCCAGGTCACAGACGGGTCGAGCCGACCCGGGTCGCCCACGCCGAGCAGCTCGGTCAGTGTGGTGTTGACGGCGAGCACGTCCTCGCTCTCCCCGGCGACGGCGGCGGAGGCACGCAGCGGCGCGAGCTGGCGGGCCAGGCCCTCCACCCGCATGTAGTCGAGCCGGTCGGGGTCTCCGAGGCGGGTCCGGCGCTCCTTGCCCGCGTGGTCGAGTTTCACCATGTGGAAGCCGTCGGGCTGGACATGCAGCCGCAGCGTGTTCTGCTCCTCGACGTCGGCGGTCGAGCCGGACAGGTCGATCACCGTTACGCCGTGGATGGCGTCGCTGCCAAGCTGTGAGTCATGCGGCACGTGCCCGTCGTCCACGATGAGCACGTGGTAAGGCAGCGCGTCGGCCGGCGCGCCGGGCCGGAAGCGGGCGCGTTCCTTGAGCTCGTCGCCGACCAGCCGGTCCAGCTCGCCGAGGTTCTCCGTCATGAGCCGTACGGCCCCCGCCGCGTCCACCTTCTCCGGGTGCAGCGCGTGGGGCAGCCACTTGATCCACTCCCAGTGGGGCATGGTCTCCGCGCCGGCGCACACCATGATCCGCATGTCGTCGGGGGAGTGGAACACGGTGAGCTGGGCGATCATGGCGCGGACGAGGTCCCGCACGACCCCGGACTCGCCGGTCAGCCGGATCCTGGCGAACGAGCCGAGTGCGACGGCGACGGGCAGTTCCGCGACCGTCGAATGCGCCCTGACGAACCTGCGCAGCGCGCCGGCCGACAGCGCGTCCAGATCCTCCACCGGCTTGGAATCCGGTGGGATGATCTGGATCGCGAGCTTCTGGACGCCGGTGCCGAGCCGTACGGTGGCGAAGTCCTCGTCGCGGGGACGGCGCTCCCACAGCCGCGGCCCCATGGCGATCCACCACAGGGCATCGGGCTCCGGCCCGCTCCACTCCAGGGCCTCACGCTGCTGCCTGGCCGCGCGCTTGGCCCGCTTGCGTACCTGGCTCAGGTAGCGGAAGTAGTCGCGGCGGGCGCCGTTGAGCCGGTACTTGCGCTCGCCGGCCTGGCGGCTCATCTGACCGATCGTCATCCCGACCATGGACAGCGCGAACAGGCCGCTGGCCACGTACATGATCGGGTTGCTGTTGCCGCCCGCGGTGAACATCAGGCCCATCGCCGCGGCGCCGGCGACCATGGGCATGTAGGTGAGCACCGCGGTGAATCCCTGACTCTGGACTTCTGGAATCTCAGGAGGCGATTCGAGCAGGATCTCACCGCGCGGGGGCTTGGGGCCGGGGCGGCGTTCAGGGCGGCGTACGACGACGATGCTCATCGAGACGTTCTTATCAGAAGAGACCAGATATGTTCTGTGTTGTCCATGACCATAGGTGGGGACCGAGAGGTTAGGAATGGGACAAATGGTTCAGGGGCCTCCACCCGGACCGCTGAGGGCTCAGGGGCCACCACCTGGACCTCCACCGATGTACGGCCCCCCGATGGGCTTCCCGGGCCGTCCGCCCGGTCCGCCGCCGGGGCATGGCCCGATCCAGCAGGGCGCGCTCCCGCAGGTGCCGGTGCCCCTGCCGACGCAGTGCCACGTGACGATCGTCGGCCCGCGCCGCAAGGCCGACCTCGCGCTGCCCGCCGACATCCCGCTCCCCAACGTGCTGCCGTCCCTGCTGCGCGCGCTGGGCGAGATCGGCGGCGACGCCGCGGCGGCGCCCGGCTGGACGCTGCAGCGGCTCGGCGGCGCGCCGCTCGACCTGGGGCAGAGCCTCGGAGCGCTCGGTGTGCTCGACGGCGAGATTCTCTACCTCAGGCCGCGTGAGGCGATCCTGCCGCCCGCGCTCTACGACGACGTGGCGGACGTGGTGGCGAGCCGGGTCCGCGAGGGACGCGGCGCCTGGACGTCCAAGCACTCAAGGATCCTGGGCGCGAGCGGCGCCACCGGCCTGCTCGTGCTCGGTGCCGTCGGCCTGGTGCTGTCCGGCATGTCCGGGCTCACCATCACGATCACCGCCGCGCTGCTGGCGCTGTTGCTGATCGTCACTGGCACTCTGCTGTCCAGGGCCGTGGGCGACTCGCAGGCGGGGGCGCTGGTAGGGCATGCCGCCCTGCCGTACGGGTTCGTGGCCGGCCTGTTCGCCCCAGCCGCCGGCGGGGCGGCGCTCGGTTTCGGAGCGCCCCACCTGCTGGCGGCGATGGCCTGCACCGCGCTGGTCGCCGCGCTCGGCGGGGCGCTGATCTCCGACGGCGTGCCCGGCTTCCTCGGCACAGCCATCGCGACCACCGTCGGGGCGATCTGCTCGGCCGTGGTGATGGTGTGGTCGGCGCCGCCCGCCGGTGTGGCGGCCGTGGCCATCGCCCTGATCTTGGCTCTGATGCCGCTGGTGCCCTCGCTGTCGTTCAGGCTGGCCAAGGTGCCGCTGCCCGCGATGCCCACCACGGCCGAGGAACTGCGCAGCGACAACCAGCGCCTGGACGCCCCGGCCATCCAGGAGCGCACCAGGGTGGCGCAGCGCTACGCCGTCGGGATGATCGCGGGAGTCGGGATCTGCGCGCTGGTCACTCAGGTGCTGCTGGTGCTCGACGACTACTGGGTCTCGTCGGTCATGACCGTGTCGTTGTCGCTGTCGCTCGTCATGCGGGCCCGGGTGTTCCGCAGTCTCGGCCAGCGCATCTGGCTGGTGGGCGGCGGCCTGGCCGGGCTCGCCATGCTGGCGCTGTCGTTCTTCGGCGACGGCGGCATCGTGGGATCGCTGGCCGTGGCCATCGCCGTCCTGTGGCTGGCGCTGATCACTGTGGGCATCGGCATATGGCTGTCGATGAGCAAGCTTTCGCCGTTCTGGGGGCGCGCCGGCGACATCGTGGACATCGTACTGATCGTCCAGCTGTTCCCGCTCGCGCTCGGCGTGCTGGAGGTCTACAGCTGGGTGCGCGGTCTGTCCGGCTGACACCGGCCGGGAATCTCTCGAAGCAGGAGGCAGAGTGCAGGAGTTCGGCGACTTCGCCAAGGTCGATCTGGAGAAGCTGGTGAAGGGGGCCGACGAGCAGCTCGCCCTGCTCGGCACCTTCAGCGAGAGGGCGGCGTCGTGCGTCGGCCGCGCCCAGGACGAGGACGGGTTCGTCACCGTGGAGTACGGGCAGGAGGGCGTGCGAGAGCTGGAGCTGCACCCCAAGGCGATGCGGCTGTCCTCGGGGGAGCTGGCGGAGATGATCAAGGCCACGCTCCGCGACGCCACGGACGACTTCCAGCGCAGGCTCACGCAGGAGGCGGGAGAGCTGTTCGGGCAGGAGTCCAATCCGCTCAGGCTGCTGTCGGATCCCGCCTCCATCATCGGCAAGGCGAAGGAGGCGGAGCCGCTCTACGATCGCGCGTTCGAGGACGTGATGGGCCGGCTCGACAAGATCCGCCGCCGACTCGAGCTCTGACGCGACCCTGTAAGCGTCTCCGTGCCCTCATGTCGAGAGGCGGCGCGCCTTCGACCAGCGAATTTATCGGAAAGTAGGCATAGCGCTACCAATTCGTAATCTTGTATTTATGTGACTTCTGGGATTGATGGTGGCTAACATGCCATTTGATGATGTTCGCGGGGGGTAGTTGCTTTCGGAGGTCAACGCCCGCCGTAACAGACGAGGCCACGTAGACCTTTGGAGATCCAGTGTCACTGTACGGCGCAAGCCCTACTCAGCTGACGACTGCGGCGGGCTATTGTCAGAGCACCGCGCAGTACATCGAGGGAATGCGGCTGCGAGTTCAGGAGATCAAGGCCGGCCTGCAGTGGCAGGGCGGCGCGTACAACCAGTTCGCTCAGGCGATGAATCGGTGGGACACCGAGTTCACGCAAGTCATCAAGATCCTTGAGGACATCTACGACCGGCTGAACATCGGCGCCGGCGTCTACCGGAACGCGGCCGACGAGAACATGGACATCGCCGGGGGCTTCAACAGCGCCGGGCACTCTGGCGGACGCATCGACTCCCTCATCAACGCCAACCGCTGAGCAGGACGGAGAACGCCATGTCAACCCCGGCGCCTGACGATTACACATATGTCAATTTCCCCTCCCTCGAGAAGGCCTACGAGGAACTCAAGAAGATCGTCACCGAGCTCGACAGGGCTACCGACGACCTGTACCAGGACATCAGGAAGGAGCTCGGCGCGAGCTGGCAGGGCGAGGCCCAGCAGTTCTTCGACGCCAAGAAGGAGCAGTGGAACGCCCTCGAGAAGGAGATGGGCCAGCAGCTGTTCCAGGCTGCGGTGGCAGTCGATGTCGCCAGGGGCAACTACCAGAACGCCGAGCGACGCAACATTGCCATTTGGACGGACTAGGTAAGTTCGTCCATCCTCTCGGTCGTCGCCTCCGGTGATGACCGAGAGTCATGTTCCTGGGGGCGAGGATGACGCAAAAGGACGCGATGTACGGGGGCAGCGACCCGCTGTCGGTCGACCCCCATCTGTTCGACGGCGGCGCCGCACGGGAGAACTCCCCCTCCCAGATGCGAGCCATCGCCACGGAGTTGAGGTCCAGCCTCGACGCGATGCTCGGCAACAGCGAGCGGCCCAATGGCAACATCAACCAGATCGAGCCCTCGGCGGGGGGAGGTCTTTCGACCTCTCAGATCGGCAGATGGAGCGACGCGCTGGCCCTCGCCTCGACCGTGGGATCGGACAACGCGGGCAGGAAGTTCGCCGAGGTGTACCAGCGGTTCATCGACGCCTACCAGAAGGTGGTAGAGGCCGTCGAGGCCAGTGCCGACAATCACGACAGGGCGCGCCGTGCCAACGAGGGTGATGCCTGATGGGCAGCGAGCGTGAGGTCGTCGTCATCGCGGACTTCAGCCAGACGCCACAGGGCGAATGGCCGCGGAACACCAAGCCAGAGATCAAGGGCTGGCTGGACGGCACCGATCCCGGCTACGTCTCGGGAGCCGGCCAGACGTACATGAACGCGGCGAGCAAGATCGAGCAGGCTGTCAACGTCCTTGAGGAGCATGCCGGCAAGATCCTCAACATCTGGACGGGCCCGGACGCCGTTCAGGCCAGGACGGCTCTGGAGTTGCTGCACGCCTCCGGCAACGAACTGCGCAGCAAGCTCAGCCTGATGGGCCAGGCGCTCCAGTTGTACTCCGGCCACCTCTCGGACGCCAGGACGAAGGTCAACGAGGAGCAGAACGTCCCGGCGGGCGTCGGCACCGAGTCCGAGACCAGAGTGGTCAAGGAGGCGCTCGAGAACACGCACGCCCAGCGCACGCTCCACGACCTCAACCAGCAGATCAAGTCGATCTACGACCTCACGGTCCCGCACGAGGTCTCCTTCGAGTTGCCGACGGTGTCCATCCCTGAGGCTCCCGCCGAGACCCGGGATCCCCGGTACCCGACCGGCTCCGGCATGCGGGGCCCCACCTTCGTCTCCTCGGGCTATGACGGCGGAGGCTCGTACGACGGCGGGTCCGGTTACACGGGTTCGTACGGCACCGGTGGTGGATCCGGCTCCGGATCGAACCCGGGGAGCGGCAGTTCCGGCGGCCAGGGTTCCGGCGGTCAGAGCGTCGGCGGCACGAATCCGGGCGGCACGAATCCGGGCGGCACGCATCCGGGCGGCACGAATCCGGGCGGCTCGGACGCAGGCGGCGGTCCCGGCGCCGGTGACCCCGCCACGCCCGGCCCAGTGACTGATCCGGGCGCGAACCCGGTTTCCGGGCAGCCGCAGGTCCCTGGCGTCGGGGAGACGGTCCCCCCGGTCATCGGCGGCGACGGCACGACGGTCACCGACGGCGTGAACGGCACCGATCCCACCCGGACCGACGTGGCGAGCTACCAGCCGCCGGCCACGACGCTCACGAACCCGACCTTCGCCCCTCCGGGCACGAGCCCCATCTCTCCGAGCACGAGCCTCATCCCGCCCTCAACGATCCACACCCCGACTCCCGTCGGCTCGCTGGGCCTCCCGTCGGTGATCGGCTCGCCGGGGGTGGGCGGCGGACCCGTGACGTCGCTGGTGAGCGGTGCAGGGCGCGCGGTCCCCGGCTCCCCGAACGGCATGCCGTTCATGCCCTTCATGGGGGGCGGGGCCGTCGGCGACCATACCGATCTGGAGCGGAGCACGTACCTGTCGGAGGACGCGAGTGCCTGGACCTGCGGGCATGACACGACAGACCCGGTGATCGGATGAGTGCATGAGTAACCCGCCCTGGCCCAACCTCGGCGGCGGGCAACTCCCCGGGCTGTCCTCCGGTATCTCGTTCACCAAGCACGAGCTCGAGAGCGGTGGCACCAAGATCCAGGGCCAGACCGAGCTCATCGACAGCCTGGCGGGGAGGTCCAGCGACCTTCCCGTTCCCTGGCCCCACTTCGGGGTGGCTGGCTCCGGCCTCCAGAGCGTGCACGAGGGACTCATACGCACCCAGAACGACGCGCTGGCCAAGGCACGCCGGGCGCTGGCCAGCTGGCAGCCGGCCCTCAAGGCGGCCGACGAGAACTACGTGGCGGCCGACGAGGGCGGCGGTTTCGGCGGGGAAGGCCTGGGCGACGGCGGTTTCGGCGGGGCTGGTCTGGGCGGCGGTCTGGGCGCGGGGGACCTGCCCGTCATGGAGAACGTGGACCTGCCCGCGACCGACCTGCCCGGGAGCGATCTGCCGGGGTCCGACCTGCCGGGGTCCGACCTGCCGGGGTCCGACCTGCCCGGGAGCGATCTGCCGGGAACCGATCTGCCGGGGTCCGACCTTCCCGGTACGGATCTGCCCGGAACCGACCTGCCGGGGTCCGACCTTCCCGGGACCGATCTGCCGGGGTCCGACCTTCCCGGTACGGATCTGCCCCGGCCTGACCTGCCGGGCACCGATCCCGCGGACATGAAGGTGCCCAGCATCGACTCGGCGCTGAACGACCCGTCCAAGACCGACTTGTCGTCCTACCAGCCCACCACTCCGCAGATCGGCACCAACCTGCCTACGGCGGACACCTCCGGCCTGGGCACCCGTGTGGGGCCCGGCACTATGCCCGGCACCATGCCCGGCACCATGCCCGGGGCCGGGTTCGGCACG
The DNA here is from genome assembly GCF_003236395.1 of Nonomuraea aridisoli. GTDB lineage: Bacteria > Actinomycetota > Actinomycetes > Streptosporangiales > Streptosporangiaceae > Nonomuraea > Nonomuraea aridisoli. The sequence continues at coordinate 32,524 of NZ_POUD01000060.1, forward strand.
AGCGCCGGCGCCAACGCGGGCCTGCCCCCCGGCGTGGCCGGGCCGCGCGGCACCAGCGCGGCCGGCATGCCGATGATGCCCCTCATGCCGATGGGCGGAGCGGGCGCCGGCAACGAGGAACGCGACCGCGAGAAGACCGTCGGCCTGTCCGAGGACGAAGGCGTCTGGGGCGGTGACGAGGACATCGCGCCTCGGGTGATCGGGGCGGAGGACGTGTGAGCGTCTACAAGGAGATGTACTGGGGCGCCGCCGGAACGGCCACAGCCGCCGCTTTCATGATCAGAAGCCCGTGGGCGTTCTACGTGGCCGCCACGATCGGCACGATGGTGTCCGACCCCGAGGGGATGGCCGACTCGGCCAGGAACTGGCGCACCATCGCCCAGAACGGCGTGGTGAGCGAGCTCGACGATCTCGAGCGAGGGCTGACGGACCTGAGGAACTACCTCAAGGAGACCGGCACGTGGGAGGGCGGCGCCTTCGAGGCGTTCGACAAGGTCCACGGCGACTTCAAGGAGTCGCTCGCGCAGCTCAAGGAGAGCCGTAACGCGACCGGCGAAGGAGTCGAGTCATCCGCGGGCTTCTTCAAGATCGGCGCCGTCGTCTGCACCGGCGTCGCGGCCGGGATGCTGACGCTGGGCGTCGCTAAGATCGCGTCCAACCTCGCCGGGCCCATCGGCAAGGCGGCGACGGTGGTCGCGGAGAGCGTCGTGGCGAAAGCCATCACCACGATGATGCAGAAGGTGTTCAGCAAACACCTCTACGTGGTCGGAACCCTGGGCGGTCTGATGTATGTCGCCAACACGTACGCCGAGACCGCCGGCCGGATCTTCCCCGGGCTGGAGGCCATGCCCACCCAGGCCAGCACCCTGGGAATCGGCCAGGAGCCGTTCGCGGGCACCGAGATGACGTACGACGAGAAGAGCGGCGCCCTCACCCCCAAGTTCGACCTGAACGGCGGCAGCTACCCGGCGTAGCCGCCTCCGTCAGGGGGTCGTGGTCGCGGGCTGGATGACGTCGACCTCCTGCACGGGCGTCCGGGCGGCGACCGGGTCCAGCGCGGGGCCTTCGGGGATCAGCCGGAGCAGGTGGGCGGGCACCGGAGCCACGTCTGCGGCCTCGTAGCCGAGCTTGCCCACCACGTCCGCCGACGCCAGCGGGAACCGCCTGCCCTGATCCGTGATGAGCGAGTACTGCCGGACGGCCGAGAGCTGCCCGTCGCCGGGAAGGGTGCCGGCCAGCACGGCGGTGCCCGGCGGAAGCAGCACCTGGTCGACCTTCTCCGGCCCGGCGCCGGTCGGCGGAGCCGGAATGCTCAGGTTGCCCCCCGTGGTCAGGACGGCCCTGGTGGAGCCCTTCATCGTGTTGTCGTACACGGCGCAGAGGGGGGAGGACACGCCCGGCGCCCGGAAGGGTGGCAAGGTGGCGGGCAGGCCGCTGTTCAGAAGTCGCTGCTTGGACGCCCTCATCGCGTTCGCGGTGGCCGCGTCGATCAGCGTCTCGCGCGCCGGGCGGCTGCCGTACACGGTCTTGATGGCCGGGTCCTGGAGCAGCAGGATCGCCTGCGTCTGTGTGATGGGCGCGAGCCCGTCGGCGAGGAGCACGTACCAGCGCTCGGCCGAGCCCGCGACCGGCGCGACCTTGTACACGTGCCCGACCCTGGCGGTCCCGCCGCCGGGGCCGGCGACCTTCTTGCCGCGCTGGAGGACCTGGGGGGCGGCGAAGTCCACGCCCGACGGGATGGCGTTGATCCACGAGGCCGGCACGCGGCGCGGCGTCTGGTCGGTCAGCCGGTCCACGTTCGTCACGCGCATGCGCTGATTGGCCCAGAGCAGCCAGGTCTGCTGTCCGTCGCTGACGACCAGCGCCTCGTCTCTCACCGGCGTGCCCGAGACGTCGATGCCGCCGATGAGCGTCACGAACGGCCTGCGCACGCCGGAGGCGTCGGCCGCCTCCGTCACGCACGCCGACCACGGCGCCTTGACCAGCCTCTCCCGCTTGGGCAGCGAGTCGGGCGCGCCCTGGATGCCGACCTTGCGCCCGCGGGCGAAGGAGGCCAGCGACTCCGCGGACACGGTGCGGACCTTGATGTCCTGGCTGTCGAGAAGCAGCCGCGCGGAGACGTAGTTGGCCACCGGCTGCAGTTTGTTCTCCTGCTGGTTGTACACGTACGAGGCGCCGGTCTCCTCCTCTACCAGCAACTGCCCCGCGTCGGTCAGCTTGGTCGCGTTGCCCGGTTTGATCAGCCCCCAGATCCCGAATCCCGCCACCACCAGGACCGCGATCAGAATCCCGGCGAACGTCGCCACGTTGTGACGTCGCATCGGCGACTCCGGCAGATCAGGCTCACCCTGAAGCAGGGCCAGACCCAAGCGCTGCGTCATGAGCCGGTGCGCCTGGTAGAGATCCTTCTGGGTCTGCATATCTGGATATGTTACGCATGGGGACTACGGGTTTTCTGTACGGAAAAGAAATGCTCCAGTAAGCTCCAACAGCGACGCACCCAGGGGGAGGTTTCGTGGGAAACACACCTGAGAACTGGCCCGGTCTGGACGCCGAGAGAGACGGTGTGACGTACAGCGCCCAGAAAATCAAGAGTGTCGCTTCCGCCTTGCGCGAGGAGTTGAAGCCCTTCGAGGGGCAGGGTACCGACGGCAGGGGCTCGGTCGAGGACCTCACGTCGTATGGCGGGGTCAACCAGCTGCGCACCCAATTACAGATGATCTCCAACTGGGAGGGCGGCAGGCTCTTCTCCGAGACCTTGGGGAGAAGCCACCAGGAGTTCATCGAGGTCTACGGCCAGGTCGTCGCCAACTTCAAGACCGCGATCTCGCTGATCGAGACCGGCGCGGGAACCTACGGGACCACGAACACGGCCAACGAGGGCGAGGTCTGACCGACGTTGGGTGAGAACCGGCAGGAAACCCACCACCTGAAGCCGTCACGGGGCAGCTGGGACGTCCAGACGTCCGGCCGCAACGTCCAGCAGGTCAAGGACCTCATCAAGAACATCGACGCCCCGCGCATCGAAGAGGCGTCCCTCGCCTACTCGGATGCCCACCGAGTGGTCGACGACGCCCGGCAGGCGGTCTACGAACAGGCCCTCGAACTGGCCAAGCACTGGGAAGGACCGGCCTCGGTCGAGGCTCAGAGGGCGCTCCAGACCCTGCACGGCACGCTCGGGGAGCTCGCGGACAAGATGATGCGGATGTCCACGCCTCTCGGGCACCTCAACACGGTCGTCAGGGATCACCAGGCGTTCCTCGACGACGGCTGGCAGGGCTTCATGCAGCCAACGTGGCACAACCAGATGCTGGGCACCTGGAACGACAGCATCGCCGACATCTACCGCGTCTACAACGGCTCCACGAGCGGCGCCGGCGACGGCGGCAACCGGCTCGACTTCGGTTCGCAGGACGAGCTCGCCGGGCTGCACCTGAAGACGTTCGGCGACGACCTCCAGCGCATCTACAGCCAGATGCCGGACACGGTCGAGACGAGACTGCGCGACATCCACCTCCCGCAGGGACCGGATCCGGATCCGGATCCGGTCAGATACCCCTTCGACACCACGGGCGGGGGCGGCGTCTCGCCGGCGTCGTACGGAACCGGCGACCTGTCGGGCATGCCGGCCGGGACGCCCGGCACGGACGGCCCGACGTTCGGCTCCACGGATCCGGCCGGCGGCGGGTACACCGTCCCGGGCCACCCGGGGACGGGATCGGCGGGCTCACCGGGCGGCCCCACGACCGGCACCGGCGGCACGCCGTATCCGGACGGCTCCACGGGCTCGAGCACCCAGAACCCGGACGGCTCCACGGGCTCGTACACCCACAACCCGGACGCCACCGGCAACGGGATCCCCGGCCAGACGCCGACCGGCGGCACCGACCCCACCACGAGACTGCAGGATCACATCCCGCTCAACACCGCCACCCCCGCGTCCTCGTCGCCCACCGGCACGGTACCCGGCTACGGCAACCCGTCCGGCTCCCCGTACTCGCCCGGCACAGCCACGGGCCCCGGCACGTACGGCGGTGCCGGCGGCGTCATGCCCGCCGGCACGGCGATGAATGCCCGCGGGGGCTCCGCCATGGGCGTGGGCATGCCCTTCGTGCCGATGGCCGGCGCCATGGGCGGCGCCGGGGGGCAAGAGTCGAGTGACCGCGAGTCCACGACGTGGCTGCACGAGGACGACGACGTGTGGGGCGGCGACACGAACTCGGCGGTGAACAGCCGCATCGGCTGAGCCTCGTGAACCTGACCGCCGCTCCGGCGGGGGTCAGGGGAGCAGCAGCCCCCAGGACAGCGCCCAGGGTACGAACGCTACCCCGCCGCCGATCAGCAACCCGAGCCGGACCTTCTCTCCCACGGGGATCGAACGCCGCCACCGCGCGGCCGTCAGCACGGTGGCGACCACGGTCACCGCCGCGAGCGCCTGCAGCGCGAGCCAGACCAGCGGCCGGTCCACGACCACGGGCCCCGGCGCGGCCAGCTTGCCGCCCGTCATGACCTGATGGACGAGGAAGGCGAACGCCCCGAAGATCGTCACGAGGCCGCCCGCGCTGACCACCCGCGCCGCTCGCGCGGGAGCCGTGCTCGGTCGCCGCCCCCTCATCCTGCGGACCAGGGCCGTCACGGGGTAGCCGCCGAACGCCACCAGGAACAGCACGAGAGCCGCGAGTTGCGCCCAGGCCGACTCCCACCACGCGGGCGGCGGCACGGGCGTGGTGTCTTCCGGCTGCACGGGCGCCGGGCCCGAGACCTGGGTCGCGGGCGGGCGGCCCGACGTCACGTCGGTCACCCAATCGCCGACCAGTTCCGCGTACCCGGGGGCCAGCTCGGGCAGGCGGGTGACGCCGCCGTCCGGGGTGAGATGGGCGGCGTGGTCCGCGTCGGGGAAGAACCGGAACGTGTAGTGCCCGTTCCCGCCCGCCTCCAGCGCAGCGGCGAGCAGGGGCGGCGACTCGCGGGGCGGCGTCAGCAGGTCGTGCACGCCCCACACGCCCAGCACGGGCTGCCGTACCCGCCCGACGACCGGCGCCGGGTCGAAGTACGGCTCAGGGAACATCCCGCCGTCCGCGACCACCCGGTACAACTTGGGCACGGTCAGGTCCACCAGCGGGCCGCCCACGCCCGCCTTGCGCAGCCCGGACGCCACCGCCCAGACCTGCTGCCGCAGCGGCTGCAGCCCGTTCGCGCCCACGAGGATCAGGAACGAGACGTCGCTGGACTTCGCCGCCGCGATCGGCGCCACCCAGCCGCCCTCGCTGAACCCCCAGATCCCGACCTTGGCCGGGTCCACCCCCGGCTGCCGCCGCAGTACGCCGACGGCCCCGAGCGCGTCCTCGGCGAGGTCGGCGTACGAACGCTCGAAGAAGGAGTAGCCCTCCGAGCGCTTGTCGTAGACGAGCACGGTCAGTCCCTGCCGCGCGAACGCGACCGCCTCCGCCATCAGCTTCTCCCGGGGCGTCCCGGTCCCGGCCCCGTGCACCAGGACGAGGCCCGGCCGCCCGGCGGAGCCGCCGCGCGGGCTGATCACGCTGCCGTGCAGGACGAGCCCGCCGCCCCCGCGGAAGCTCACGTCGTCCGCCACGAGATCACCGGGCGGCCCCAGGCCGCGCGGTGAGGAGGGTGAGGCGGCGAGGGCGGGGGCCGTGACGGCCAGGACGAGTGCGGCGACCACGGCCGCGAATAATCTGGTCATAATGCCGACAGTAGTCTGCAGAGAAGTCTCGGCAAAGGGATGTCTGCAGATATCGTTCTGCGGTACTAGCCTGCTCCTCATGAAGGATGACGAGGCCCGCCGGCCGTACGTGCTCGACGACCCCGAGCGGCTCAAGGCCCTGGCCCACCCCATGCGCCGCCGCATGCTCACCCACCTCAACGTGCACGGCCCGGCCACCTCCACCACCCTGGCCGAGCTGCTCGGCGCCAAGACCGGCACCACCAGCTACCACCTGCGCCAGCTGGAGAAGTACGGCTTCATCGAGGAGATCCCCGAGCGTTCGTCGGGCCGCGAGCGCTGGTGGCGGCGGGCCCGGCTGCCCCGCGACATCCGGCTGCCCACCCCCGGCGAGCTGCCCCCAGGGGAACGCGAGGCGCTGGAGGAGTTCCACCGCGTCGGCTTCGAGGAGGACCGCGCCCTCGTCGAGCGCTTCCCGGCCGCCTTCAAGGCGGACCCGGGCTGGGCCCGTGGCTCCAGGGCGGTGGCCCGTATGACGAAGGAGGAGCTCGACCGCTTCTACGAGGAGTACATCGCGCTCCTCCTCAAACA
>NZ_POUD01000610.1 GCF_003236395.1 Nonomuraea aridisoli
GCCCCACATCGCGCCCCCATCCCCGTGGCCGCCGCTCAACCCCCGTTCGACGCCGTTCCACCCCCATGCGTCTCTCGCCGACCGACGCGGGCGGCGGCGTTCGTCACTTCGTGAGCCGACGGTCGGTCCCGCCGCACGCGGTCTTGTCATGAATGGCGGCGGCCATCCCTGGGGATGCCGCTGAGTGCTGATAGACGCCGTTCCACCCCTATTCGCCTCTCGGCGGCGACATGGGGCACTGGCGTTCGTCGCTTTCTGAGCCGATGGTCGTTTTCTGATCCTGGTCGTGGTCGGCGCCGAGGGTCGCGTCCTGCGCAGTCGCGTGTCCCGGCGGTCGCCCGTCCCAGCGGTGGTCGTTGTCTGGCGTTGGCCCCTTGTCCCGGCGGCGGTGCAGCGCCCCTTGGAGGTGGCGACCATACGGCTAGCACTCTGGTGTGCGCCGAATCAGCCGCGGCCGCCTGTCCACAGCCCGAGCCGGCCATCACGCCGTCATCCACAGAACCGGTTCTTCCGCCGCGCGAACGGCAGGCCGGCAGGCACCCTTGCGGCCATGACGACCAACCGTTCAACCTCCACCCCACCCTCGCCCGTGTCTTCGGTCACTCCCAGCCAGCCGCTCGCACCCACGGGCCTGTCCTCGGTTGTTCCTGCGCAGCCGTTCTCACCGTCGGGCCCGTCTTCGGTCGCTCCGGCGCAGCCGCTCACACCATCGGGCCCTTCTTCGGCAGTTCCTGCCCGGCCGGTCCTGCCTTCGGGTTGCTCTTCGGTCACGCCCATACGGCCCAGTGAGCCCCCCAGCCCGTCATCGGGTGTTCGGACCCGACCCGCCGAGCCGCACAGTGGGTCCTTCCAGAGTCCCGTGC
>NZ_POUD01000611.1 GCF_003236395.1 Nonomuraea aridisoli
GATCGGGTCGGGCGGGCACGTCTCGTCGTAGCGGGGCCGCGCCCCGGAGAAGACCGCGTCGCTGGAGACGTGCACCAGCCGCCCGCCGGTCCGCGCGACGGCCACGGCCACGTGCGCCGCCCCGTCCGCGGTGACCGCCCAGTCGTCCTGCCGGTAGGCCGCGTTGATCGTCACGTCGGGCCGGAACGCCTCCAGCGCCGCGCACACGCCCTCCCGCGAGCGCAGGTCGACGGGCAGCCACGCGACGCCCGCACGCCCCGGTGGCGGGGTCGAGAAGCAGGTGGCGCCCACGTCGTGACCGGAGGCCGCGCAGAGCCGTACGAGCTCGCCGCCCAGGAATCCCGTGCCGCCCGCGATCAGCACTTTCATGGACGGCCACGATACTCGGCCGACGGAAGTCGCACATTTGCTCGTTTACCGCGAAAAAGTGGCATTAGTTGATGACGTCGTCCCAGACAGGCCGTATCCCGGGGGCCGAAAAGACGCCGAAATATCCGGCCCGCGACCGCCCGCGCGGGCGGTATCGGCCGCGCCACAGGGCCTCCAGGCCCCGACCGAGGGGAGTGCGCGAACCGGGAAGCGCTTCCCCAGAAATGGCGAGAATATGCCGACTAAACACCCTGAATAACGAGAATCCGATGGGGTGGCGCCATTTACCGGACCCCGCCGTCGCGCGAACCGCCCGCGAAATCGGGCCCTAACCGGCCGTCCTTTTCGTCGTGATCCGGTCCGTGCCGAACCGGCCCTGCCCGCCGAACGCCGCCACGCCCCGCAGCAGCCGCACCGCCGCCTCCAGCCCGCTCGCCGCCTCCAGCGCCCGCCCGGCCGCCGTCGCGTACCGGCCCAGCAGATGCTCCTCCCCG
>NZ_POUD01000612.1 GCF_003236395.1 Nonomuraea aridisoli
CTCGTGGGCTCGGAGCTGTGTATAAGAGACAGGCTCCCGAGGGTGTGGACAAGGGCTCCGTGGCAGCGCCGAGCCGCGGGTCGGCAGGGACGTCTGGACGGAAGCTTCCCGGCTGCCCGGGCCAGGGCTGGTGGCCTGCGGTCTCGTTGGGGTCCGCGTGCATGGCGTCGGCGTGCGCGGGACTGTCGTACGCCGGGCCGTCGTGCGCAGGGTCGGCATACGCGGCGTCGTCGAACGACGAGCCATCGTGCGCGGTACTGGCGTATGCAGGGCCGCCGTGCGCGGTGCCGGCGTACGTAGGGCTGTTGTGCGCGGGGCCGTCGTGTGGAGTGGCGGGGCTTTGCGGGCCGGTGTTTGGTTGTGCGGTGTGATCGGGGCCGACGCCCGGGTGCGGCCTGGGAGGGACGGCTGCCTCGCGGGGAGCGCCGGGTCGGGTTGCGCTGGGATGCGCGGTGCCGGGCCTGGGGGCGTTGCGGGTGGTGTCGTGTTCGCCGGGATCGTGCTGGGGCGTTGCTGGTCCGGGCACGCCGGGATGAGAGCCGCTGGGATCGGGCGTGCCAGGGCGATTGATCGCGATGCCTGGGCGCGTGGCGTCTGACAGGTCTGCGGCGGGCTGGGACCCCGGGGCGGCGTGGAAGGCGTGCCTACGGGCGTCCGCGGCGTGCCCACCTGTGTCCATGGCGTCTCCACGGGCGTCCGTGGCGTGCGCACGGGCGTCCATGGGGTGACCACTTGCGTCTGTGGTGTGTCCACGGGCATCTATGGCGTTTCCGCTGGTGTCCATGGCGGGCCGGGACGCCGCGGATGATCCCGTGGTGTGGTCGGTGGCCCTGGGATGGGGGGCCGGCGTGTGGGGG
>NZ_POUD01000613.1 GCF_003236395.1 Nonomuraea aridisoli
CCCCCACACCGATTCCAACGACGCCCTCCACCGCCGACCGCCTCACCATCGCTTCAGAACCCCTCCTGGACCTGCGCACTGGAACCCACGGCCGCCGGCCGGAAAGAGCGCGCGAGACGCCCTCGGAGGGGCGGATGTCGTGACGCCCCCGGCCTGCGGGCGCCGACGATCTCGGCCACCTCGACGGGTTCCACCAGCCTCAGCTCGGCCCCTCGCACGGGGACGCCGGCGCCTATTCGTCACGCAGGTCGAGCAGCTCCAGGTAGCCGTGGACGGCCTCCCACAGATGGTGCTCCGGGTGGCGGCTCAGGCCGCGGTGCTCGCGGCGCCATTTCCGGTCCCAGTACGCCTCGTGGACGGCGCGCAGATGCTCCAGCGCCGTCCTCAGCTCCTCCGTGACGTCCGCGCGCTCCGTCCGGGCCTCCGGGTGCCCCTGGCGCAGCAATTCGAACCGGCGGCCTTCCAGCGCGTCCAGCACGGCCTCGTCGATGCCCGCCAGCGACCAGAACCGCACCGGCTCGCGGATCCGATGGTTCGCCACCGGATCGTGCCGGGACCGCCACCGGTACGCCACCCCGCCCTTGTCCAGCTCCAGGAAGTCGACCAGCCACGCGGTGCCGGGCGGCTGCGTCCCCCAGGCCACCTCCTCCGGCGGCAGGTTCAGCACGAAGACGACCTCGATCGGCTCGACCGGATCGGCCCCGTCCACCAAGCTTCCGAAGACGTACGCCTCCCGCAGGAACGGCTCGTCCACCGGCACCCGCCGGGTCTGCTCGCACGCCCGGGCCAGCATCCGCAGCCGCTCCACCGCCCGCCGATACCGCAC
>NZ_POUD01000614.1 GCF_003236395.1 Nonomuraea aridisoli
CCCCCCCCGGAGATCGCCGACGGCGACGGCGCCCCCGCCCTGCTGGGGACCGCCGTCCCGGTTCAGGACTCGCTCGCCGGTGCGGTGTTCACCCATGGGGAGCCGATGTCCGACCCGGACATGCAGAGCGCGCCCTACCCGGACTCGCCGCTGCGGCGGCTCGGCTACGGGCCGGGACTGATGGTTCCGCTGGGCGCCGTACCGGCGGTGCACGGGGTGCTGGCCCTGGCCAAGCGGAGCGGACGGCTGCCGTTCAGCGCCGCGGACCGGCAGATGTTGCACGCGTTCGCCGGTCAGGCGGCCATCGCGCTGGAGCTCGCGGAGACGCGCCGCGCCGCCGAGCGGCTGGGCCTGCTGGAGGACCGGGACCGCATCGCCAAGGACCTGCACGACGTGGTGATCCAGCTGACGCTCACCGTCTCCGGCGACGGTGCCGTGCCGGGCGGCGCACGGCTGCGCTGGCACGTGCCCCTCCCGGCGGACCCGACTGCGTACGGTGACCGAGAAAGTTGACGCGTCCACCCCGCTGTGGCATTCTGAAGGCGGCACCGAGGTTGACGCTTCTATTACGGGTAGACACTCGTTTCTCATTTGGGTTATGCTGCTCCCTCGCGCTGCCTCATGTCGCCCTGGACTATTCCGGGGCGTTCGGCGTGCGCGCAGTTCGATTCCATCCGTGCTCTCCGGAAGGACAGCTGTTGGCAGCCTCGCGCAACGCCTCCGCCGTACCCGCTGGTCCCCGTCGCGTCTCTTTCGCGCGCATCCAGGAGCCTCTCGAAGTTCCTGACCTTCTTGCCCTGCAGACCGAGTCTTTCGACTGGC
>NZ_POUD01000615.1 GCF_003236395.1 Nonomuraea aridisoli
CTCCACCTCCCCCTCGGGAGCCGCCCCGGGAGCCGCCTCGGGAGCCGACGCTGTGTCCCCCGCGGCGCGGGCGTACGCCGACGCCGTGAACGCCCGGGACCTGGACGCCCTCGTCGCCGCGTTCGCCCCGGACGCCGAGATCATCGACGTCACCCGCAGCATCCGCGGACGCGAGGCCATCCGGCGGTGGGCGGGCGACGAGGTGATCGGCGGGACGCTGCGGATCCTCTCGATCGCCGAGCGGCGGGCCGACGGCCAGCGGCTCCTCGTGCACTGGGCTCCGGCGGGCTCGGCCGGCAGGCGCGCCCACTACGACTTCACGATCGGCGACGGTCTCATCGTCAGGGCCGACCTGCAGTACGCCTGATCCAGTACGCCTGATCCAGTACGCCTGATCCAGTACGCCTGATCCAGTACGCCTGATCGCGGCGCGCATTTGGGCCTTGTAGCGACCCTCCTGCGGGATCACGCTGAATGACAGGAGGCAGTGAGATGTCGCACCCACTCGGAGTCAGCCGTCCGGATCTCGAAGTCACCGACCTGCCCACGCCTGAGGAGGTCTTCAAGGTCTCCAAGATCGGCCCCAAGGAGCTTTTCAAACACGCAGTCGGCCCGAGCCTGATCGCCCTCGGCATCTCGATCGGCAGCGGGGAGTGGCTGCTCGGCCCGCTCAGCGTGGGCCAGTACGGGTTCGTCGGCGTCGGCTGGGTCATCCTGGTCTCGGCGCTGCTGCAGACGTTCTACAACGTCGAGTGCTCCAGGTACGTCATCGCGACAGGTGAGACGCCGGTGGTGGGCTGGGAGGGGTGCCGCCGGGGTG
>NZ_POUD01000616.1 GCF_003236395.1 Nonomuraea aridisoli
GGGTGTCGCGTCCCTGGTGGGGAGGTGCCGTTCGGTGAGGCCGTCGTTCGGGGCGTCCGGTGTCCGGTACGGCGGCAGAGCGCGGATCATTGACGCCAGGGCACGGGGGAGTGCGCGGGCGTCCGCGCGTAGCGGCGTCCCGTGGACGTTCACGGTGCCGTCCGCATGTGCGACGACCAGCCGCGCCGTGCCCCGTACGGCACCCGAGACGACCACCCGCACCGGCGCGGCCGGCCACGACCCCGCAGACCCTTCGGGCACCCCCGCGGTCGGCCACGACCCCGCAGACCCTTCAGGCACCCCAGGGAATGCGGCGCAGACGGCGAAGGACGGCGTTCCGGTCGTCAGCGCCCGGTGCCGGGCGGTGGCGATGGTGGTGGCCTGGTCAGGGCCGGGATGGCGGTCGTGGACGCCTGCGGCGACCGTGACCGCGCCCATAGGCAGCCTGGCGTCGAGCTGGGCCGCCACCGACGCGACCACCGCACGCGCCAGCCGGGGCTCCCCCTGCACCGCCACGGTGACCGGCCCGGAGAGCACGTCCAGCAGCACGACGTGCTCCTCGTCCGCGCCCAGCGCCACCAGCAGCGGCGCCGGCCCCATGAAGTACGGCGTCACGTCGCCCCGTTCCAGCCACCACAACCGCGGGTCGTCGTCGTCCACGATCCACGGAGAGGGCGGCCGGGGAACCCCGGGAGCGCACGCGACCAGCACCCCGACGTACTCGGGATCGAGCAGCACCCCGTACGCCATCACCCCCGAGGCGACGGCCGCGGCCTGCGCCAACGCCCGCTCCGCGATCCCCCACCCC
>NZ_POUD01000617.1 GCF_003236395.1 Nonomuraea aridisoli
GGGTGGAGTCGGGCGCTTTTCTGGTGCCGCTCGTCTCGTTCACGCCGTACTTCGCCGTCGCGGCCCTCGTCGTGCTGGGGATCGTGGCGCTGCTGCGGTGCCGCGCCGCCGTCGCGGTCATGGCCGTGGTCTGCGCGTGCCTGGCCTGGCTCGTGGTGCCGCGGGCGATCGGCGGCGACGCTCCCGCGCACGGACGGCCGCTGCGGGTGCTGACCGTCAACCTCAACGGCGGCCGCGGTGACGCCGCCGTGCTCGCCGACCTCGTCCGCAGGCTCGACGTGGACGTGCTGAGCGTGCAGGAGCTGACCTTCTCGGCGCGCGACCGGCTGGCGGAGGCGGGGCTGGAGGGCATGCTGCCGTACCAGATCAGCCGGCCGGAGCCGCGCGGGCCCGAGGGCAGCGGCGTCTACAGCCGCCATCCCCTGCGTGAACGGACGGGGCTGTTCCGGCCGGTCGGGCACCACATGCCGGTGGCCGAGGTGTCGCTGCCCGGCGGCTCGCCGGTGGAGGTGGTCGTGGTGCACCCGGTCGCGCCGGTGCCGTCCACGGTGCCGGAGTGGCACGCCGGGGTGGCCGCGCTGCCGCCCGCGCCCACCTCCGGGCCGCCGCGCGTCCTGGCGGGCGACTTCAACGCGACGCTCGACCACGCGGTCTTCCGGCGGCTGCTGGCCACCGGTTACACCGACGCGGCGGACGCCACCGGGCAGGGGCTGGTGCCCACGTGGCCGCACGGGCGTTCGCTGCCGCCGCTGGTGACCATCGACCACGTCCTGACGGACGCGCGGGCGGGGGCCTGTC
>NZ_POUD01000618.1 GCF_003236395.1 Nonomuraea aridisoli
TTCATGCTGGCCATGGGCGCGGTCTCCGTCTACGGCGTGGTGCTGGCCGGCTGGTCGTCGCGCTCGCCGTACGCGCTGCTCGGCGGTATGCGGTCGGCGGCGCAGGTGGTCTCCTACGAGATCGCGATGGCTCTGTCGTTCGTGGCCGTCTTCCTGTTCGCCGGCACGCTGTCCACCTCCGAGATCGTCAAGGCGCAGGAGCACACCTGGTTCGTGGTGCTGCTCATCCCGTCGTTCCTGATCTACGTGGTCTGCATGTTCGGCGAGGCCGCCCGCATCCCGTTCGACCTGCCCGAGGGCGAGGGCGAGCTGGTCGGCGGCTTCCAGACCGAGTACTCCTCGTCGCTGAAGTTCGCCCTGATCATGATGGGTGAGTACCTGCACACCTTCACCGCCTCGGGCATCGCCGTCACCCTGTTCCTGGGCGGCTGGCGGGCGCCGTTCCCGATCTCGTTGTGGGAGGGCGCGAACGCGGGCTGGTGGCCGGTGTTGTGGTTCCTCATCAAGTTCGTGCTGACCTTCTGCTTCATCGTGTGGGTGCGGGCCTCGCTGCCGCGCATCCGCTACGACCAGCTGATGTCGCTGGGCTGGAAGGTGCTGATCCCGGTCAACCTGGCCTGGATCCTGCTCGTGGCCGCCGTGCGCAACCTGGTCGTCAACGAGGGCGACCGGATGATCGGGCTCGGCATCGCCGGAGCGCTGGTGATCGGCGTGCTCGCCGTCTGGCTGCGGATCGACACCGTCGACCAGCGGCGCAAGGAGG
>NZ_POUD01000619.1 GCF_003236395.1 Nonomuraea aridisoli
GAGGAGTGGGACGGGCTGGTGGGGGGCGCGCCGATGAGTGTGCTGGCGGCGCTGATCACCCTTGGACGGCCGTCGAGCTTGTTCGTCAACCGGGTCGCGGTCGAGGCGCTCAACCGTGAGCCGCCCGACCCGCGTCCGCTGGTCCTGGCTTACGACGCTTTCCCCGGAGCGTTCCAGCAGCTGCTCGCCGAGCACCCGCGCGAGACCGGCGTGCTGCTGACCACCGCCGGCGACGACGAGGCGCTCGCCGCCGCGCTGCACGGGGCACTGCGGCCCGGCTCGGGCGCCGACGGCCTGCGGGAGCGGGCCTGGCTGAACGTGGTGCGCGCCGTCGCCGCCCACGACGACGTCCTCGGCTCCGCCGTCCGCCTGGTGCTGGCCGAGGACGTCACGCCGTACACCGGCAAGCTCACTCAGACCCGGGACGGCGCCCAGCTCTCCTCTCCGTGGGACCGGCTGGACGCCGATACGGCCGCCCGCTTCCTCGGCGCGCTCAGGCTCCGGAGCCGCTGACCGTGCGCGAGAAACACGAGCTGCTGCGCGAGGCGGCGGACAAGGAGTCGCTCGCCGCCGCTCTCACCCGCTACGCCAAGGCCCTGTCGGACGCGTTCGAGGGCCTCCCATCACGGCCGGAGGAGTACACCCCCTTCTGGACGGGCCCATCCGCCGACCGCCACCTAGCCCGTTCCCTGCGGATACGCCGCGAGATCGCCGACCTATCGGAGTCCTGCCTCACCACCGCCGAGACCCTCCGCC
>NZ_POUD01000061.1 GCF_003236395.1 Nonomuraea aridisoli
GGGAGGGTGGATCCGCCCGCGGGGGTGCCTGCGTCGATCGAGCCTGGTCGGCCGTCCGGGCGGATGTCGCGTTCGGCCCACTGGCCCTGGCCGTACTCGCCGGCCGGGACCTCCACGGTCGGCATCTCCTGCGGCGCGACGTCCCTGTGGTTGTCGATCATGGCTCCGATCGCGTCGAGGTCGGGCGGGGCGGCCTCGACGGAGACCACGTCGTTGCCGTCGTTCGCCCAGTCGTCGACGTTCGAGGCGCCTCCCATGTCGGCGGCCCCGGCGACGCCACCGGCACCCGTGCCGTAGACGTCAGCGGTGCCTCCGCCGCCCTGCGGACCGGCGGAACCAGCCGTTCCTTGAGATCCAGCGGTGCCCGCCGTCCCGGTGCCTTCTCCGGTTCCGCCCGTTCCCTGAGGTACGCCGGTGTCGCCGGGGAGTTGCGGCATTTCGGCCGGTTGGAAGTCGTCGGTGTTCTCGAGCATGTCGGCAATTTGCTCGGCCGTCGGCGGGTCGACCGGTATCTGGATGACCTTGACACCGTCCACCACCACGACCTGCGGCTTGCCCACCCCGCCGGTGTCGTTCGCGGCGGGGGCGTCGGTCCTGCCGCCGTCACCCTCGCTCCCGCGATCGGGCGCACTGCCGGCGCCATCGCCCTTGGGCTGATCAGCGGGCCGATCCGTCGACTGATCGCCGCCGGTCCTACCATCCGCCCCGCTGCCCTGCCCCGCCTCGTTCCCTCTGCCCGCCCCGGTGTCCTCGGCATCGTCACAAGGCTTCCCGTCAGACCCGGTCGCCCCGTCACCACGCCCCTCAACGTCGGGCTTCCCATCGGATCCCGTCCCGCCTACATCCGGCTTCCCATCTGAGCCGGCCCTGCTGTCGGCGTCCGGCTTGCCCTCCGACCCAGAAGACCCACCCTCCGGCTTCCCATCCGAACCGGTCTTGTCGCTGGCGTCCGGCTTGCCCTCGGAGCCGGAGGAACCGCCGCCGTCCTGCTTCCGGTCGGAATCGGACTTGTCCTCGGCGTCCGGCTTGTCGGAACCAGTGGACCCTTCGGGGGCGGGCTTTCGGTCCGAGCCCGCGTCTGCGTCTGGTTTGCCGTTCGAACCCGCTGGGCCGGAGTCCGGTTTCTCCTCCGAGCCGTTCCGGCCGCCGCCGTCGGGCTTGTTCTCGGAGCCGGTGGACCCTTCAGGGGAAGGCTTGCCGTTGGAGCCCGGTGTGCCGGTGTCCGGCTTGCCGTCCGGACCCGCCTTGGGGGTGTCGCCGGCGGTCGGTGGTGTGCTCGGCTTCGGTCGGTCTTCGCGTTTCTCCAGGACGGCGAGGCGGGCGTTGACGTCCTTGACCATCGCGTCGGCGTCGTCGGCGATCTGCACCGGGCGGTACGTCGTCTGCGTCGAGACCCCCGCCCGGTTCATGGCGGCCCGCACGTGCTCCTCGACCGTACGCATCTGCGTGGCCGCGTGTTTCACCTCGGCCAGCAAGTCGCGGACCAGCTGCGGATCCATGCCGTCGAACTTGCCCATGGGCCACTCCCGGACGTATCGCCGCTCCGGGCCTCACCGTAGTCAGGGCCCGAGCGCGATGGCGGCCGGAATAATGAGCCGGTATACGTCAGTCGTCGGTTGCGACGTAGCCGATGATGCCGCGCAGCTTCTCCACCGGGATCGCCCCGCGGCGCAGCAGCCGGGGCACGGCCGTGGTGAGGTCGAGGATGGTGGAGGGCGTCTTGTCCGTGGTCGGGCCGCCGTCGAGGTAGACCTCGACCGAGTCGCCGAGCTGCTTCTCGGCCTCCTCGGCGGTGGTGGCCGGCGGCTCGCCGGAGCGGTTGGCGCTGGAGACGGCCATCGGCCCGGTCTCCTTGAGCAGGTCGAGCGCGACGGGGTGGAGCGGCATGCGTACGGCCACCGTGCCCTTGGTGTCGCCCAGGTCCCACGACAGGGCCCTGTTGGCCTTGCAGACCAGCGTGAGCGGCCCCGGCCAGAACGCGTCGACGAGATCCTGCCCGTACGGCCCGAGGTCGTCGACGAGCGCGGTGGCGGCCCTGACGGTGCCCACGAGCACGGGCGGAGGCATGTCGCGGCCCCTGCCCTTCGCGCCGAGCAGCGCGGTGACGGCATCGGGGGTGAAGGCGTCGGCGCCGATGCCGTAGACGGTGTCGGTCGGCAGGACCACGAGCTCGCCCCGACGTACGGCCGCCGCGGCCTCCATCACGCCGACGGTGCGTTGTGCGGGATCGGAGCAGTCAAAACGTCGTGCCACGGTCTTATGGCCTCACTCCGCTCGGCTGCGAAGCACTCGCGAGGCCTCCTCCTTCCTCCTGATCGGTCGCTCAGCTCCTCCTCAGCGTCAGGAGAAGGCCGCGCCGCTCGCATGCATCCTAATCCTGGCCCAGGCGGGCGGTGACGAACCGGTCTCTTCGGGTGAGGTCCTGGCGCAGGCGCACGTCACGCCAGCCGTTGTCCTCGGGGAACGTCAGGTAGACGGCCCTGCCCTGCTCGTCGGCGTGCTCGACGGCCACCCAGCCGCCGGGGCGCAGCAGGCGGCGTGCGGTGCGCTCGACCGCGCGCACCTCGCCGAGCCCGTCGTCGCCGGAGCCGTACAGCGCTCTCTTGGGGTCGTACTCGCGGACCTCGGGGTCACGCGGGATCGCGCCGGGCGGGATGTAGGGAGGGTTGGAGATGACCAGGTCGACCTTGCCGTTGAGCTCGGGCAACGCCTCGGCGAGGTCTTCGGGGTGCAGGTGGGTGCGCCCCTGGCCGTGCTCGGAGATGTTGCGCTTGGCCCAGGTGTACGCCGCCGGATCGACCTCCACGGCGTGCACCTCGGCCAGCGCCACCTCCTGCGCGATGGACAACGCGATGGCGCCGGAGCCGGTGCCGAGATCGACGACGAGCGGGGCGGTGACGTCCATCGCGCGCAGCGTCTCGATCGCCCAGCCGGCCATCACCTCGGTCTCGGGCCGCGGCACGAATACGCCGGGACCGACCGCGAGCTCCAGATAGCGGAAGTAGGCGTGGCCGGTGATGTGCTGCAGCGGCTCGCGGGCCTCACGCCGGGCGATGCCCTCCCAGAACAGGGCGTCGAAGTCGGAGTCCTTCACCGTGTGGAGCTCGCTCCTGCGCACGCCGTGGACGAATGCCGCTATCTCCTCCGCGTCGGTGCGCGGCGAAGGGACACCTGCCTCGGCCAGCCGGGCGGTGGCGAGAGCGATCTCGTCCAGCAGAAATGTCATGAGTGTTGTGCGAGCTTCTCCGCCATTTCGGCGTCGATGAGGGCCTGGGTGACGGCGTTGAGGTCGCCGTCGAGAACCTGGTCGAGGTTATACGCCTTGAAGCCGACGCGGTGGTCGGAGATGCGGTTTTCCGGGAAGTTGTAGGTGCGGACGCGCTCGGAGCGGTCGACGGTGCGCACCTGCGACTTGCGCTCGGCCTGGGCGGCGGCGTCGGCCTCCTCCTGCGCGATGGCCAGCAGCCGGGCGCGCAGGATGCGCATGGCCGACTCCTTGTTCTGCAGCTGGCTCTTCTCGTTCTGGCACGAGACGACGACGCCGGTGGGCAGGTGGGTGATGCGGACCGCCGAGTCGGTGGTGTTGACGCTCTGACCGCCGGGGCCGCTGGAGCGGTAGACGTCGATGCGCAGATCGTTGGGGTCGATCTGGACGTCGACCTCCTCGGCCTCCGGGTAGACGAGCACGCCCGCGGCGCTGGTGTGGATGCGGCCCTGCGACTCGGTGACGGGCACCCGCTGCACGCGGTGGACGCCGCCTTCGTACTTGAGCCTGGACCACACGCCCTCGTCGCCCTTGGCGCGGATGCCGACGGTGACGTCCTTGTATCCGCCCAGGTCGGAGGGCTGGCTGTCGATGATCTCGGTCTTCCAGCCGAGCCGCTCGGCGTAGCGGAGATACATCCGCAGCAGGTCGCCCGCGAACAGCGCGGACTCCTCGCCGCCCTCGCCCGCCTTGATCTCCATGATGATGTCCTTGTCATCGTTGGGATCGCGCGGGATGAGCAGGTGGCGCAGCCTGTCCTCGAGCTGCGGGACGCGCGCTTCGAGCTCGTCCGCCTCGGCGGCGAACGTGTCGTCCTCACCGGCCAGCTCCTTGGCCGCCGTCAGGTCGTCGCGGACCGACTCGAGCTCGCGGTACGTCGTGACGATGGGCGTGAGCTGGGAGTAGCGCCGGCCGAGGGTGCGGGCCTTGTTCTGGTCGGCGTGCACGGCGGGGTCGGCGAGCTGCGACTCCAGCTCGGAATACTCCTTGAGCAACTCGTCGAGATTCACCGTGTGTCCTTTTCCGTGGGTAGGGCCTTATCACCAACAACGCCGACCCGGCGCACCGGGGTGCGTCCGGGCCGGCGTCGGTGAAGCTACTTGCCCGCGGCCTTCTTGCCGAAGCGCTTCTCGAAGCGTGCCACCCGGCCGCCCGTGTCGAGGATCTTCTGCTTGCCCGTGTAGAACGGGTGGCAGGCGGAGCACACGTCGGCGTGGATCACGCCGTTCTTCGCGGTGCTGCGGGTGGTGAACGTGTTACCGCAGGAGCAGGACACCTGCGTCACGTGGTAGTCAGGGTGAATGTCGCGCTTCATGGCTGTCCTTTCGGGGCGCGGCCGCCGGGTCGCTTGTGGCATGCGTGAACCGGAACCGCGAAATCGGTCAGCTACCAGTGTGCCAGATCGTGCAACCATCCCAGGCCATCCGGCATTCCCCCGGGTCACCGGCCGAGGTACGTCAGCACCGCCAGCACCCGCCGGTGGTCCTCGGGCGCCGGGCCCAGCGACAGCTTGGCGAAGATGCCGGAGACGTGTTTCTCCACCGCGCCCTCGGTGACGACCAGACGGGCGGCGATGGCGGTGTTGGACCTGCCCTCGGCCATCAGCGCCAGCACCTGGCGCTCGCGCGGCGACAGGGAGTCGAGCGGCGCGCCGCGGCGCTGGCGGCTGAGCAGTTGCACGACCACCTCGGGGTCGATGACCGTGCCGCCCGCCGCGACCTGGCGCACCGCCGCCAGGAACTCGGCCACGTCGGCCACCCGTTCCTTCAGCAGGTAGCCGACGGCCCTGCCGATGAGCTCGCCGGCGTAGCGCTCCTCGACGTACTGCGACAGGACCAGGATGGGGAAGCCGGGCCGGGCCGCGCGCACCTGCAGCGCCGCGCGCAGGCCCTCGTCGGTGTGGGCGGGCGGCATGCGTACGTCGACGATCGCCAGGTCGGGGTCGTGCTCCTGCACGGCGGCCACCAGCGCGGGCCCGTCGGAGACGGCGGCGACGGTCTCGATGCCGCCGTCGGCGAGCAGGCGCGCGAGCCCTTCGCGCAACAAGACGGAGTCCTCGGCGATGACCACGCGCATGGCCCATGCCTACCACGCGCAGGGCAGCTCCGCGCGGACGAGCGTGGGGCCGCCCACGGGGCTGTGCAGCACGAGCACGCCGTCGATGGTGGCCGCCCGGTCGGCCAGCCCGGCGAGCCCGCCGCCGGGCACGAGACGGGCGCCGCCGACGCCGTTGTCCCACACGTCGACGACGACGCCGCGGTGGTCCCTGACCACTGAGACCGACGCCTCGGTGGCGCCGGAGTGTTTGGCCATGTTGGCCAGCGTCTCGGCCACGACGAAGTACGCGATGCTCTCCACCGCGGCCGGCGGGCGTTCGTCGACCTCGACGGAGACGTCCACCCGGATCGGCGCCCGAGCGGCCAGCCCGGACAACGCGGCGTCGAGCCCGCGGTCGCTCAGGATGGCCGGGTGGATGCCCCTGGCGAGGTCGCGCAGCTCGACGATGGCGGCCTTCGTGCCGGCGTGGGCCTGGGCGATGAGCGCCCTGGCCTCACCGGGGTCGCTGTCGAACTTGGCCTGCGCCCGCCCGAGGTCCACCGCCACCGACAGCAGCCGCTGCTGGGCGCCGTCGTGCAGGTCGCGCTCGATCCTGCGCCGCTCGGCCTCGGCGGCGTCGATGCCGCGCGCCCTGCTGGCGCGCAGGCGTTCCTCCTGGTTGCCACCGAGCAGCACGGTGGCCAGCGTGCCGTGCAGCCATCCCATGCCGCGCACCGCGTACGCCGACAACACCAGCAGCAGCATGCCCCCGAGCGTCGCCGCCAAGGTCCCGGGCCCGTTGTCGATCGTGAACACCGTCTGCACGCCCGCGCCGACGTACAGGGAGAACAGGACGGGCTGGACGATCAGCAGCGCCGTCGTCGTCCACAGCGCCACGGACAGGGCCGCCTCGACCGCGCCGAGCGGGAACAACATCAGCAGGTAACCGAGGTCCTGCCAGGTGGCGGAGTCGGTGAGCAACCAGCGCAGGTGCGCGCCGAGCCCGCGTCCGGGCCGCTCCCGGTACGGGTCGGCGATCCGGAGGCCCAGGGCGGCGCGCAGCAGGCGCCGCTCCAGCTTGGCCCCGCCCCGCCACATCAGCATGGCCGCCATCATCAGCGGAACGCCCACCCAGACCACGCTCAACGAGATCGAGGCCGGCACCACCACACCCAGCACCACGAACCACGCGAGCCCGAACACCCCGCTGACCACCAGGTACGGCGCCGCCCGCCACGTCATCGGGTCCACCAGCACGCCCACGGGCCCCTGCGGCCCGTACGGGACACGGTTCTTCAACGCGACCGATCGCATGCCCCCCAGCCTGCACGCCTGCGCGGCCGGGGTGAATACGGCGGACGCCAGTCCGGAGGTGGGGATAACCCCCGCCCCGGGAACGCGAAAGGGGCGCCGGGGAAACCCCCGACGCCCCTTGTACGCGCGGAACCGTCAGTCGCGGTCGTTGTTGACCGTGGTCTTCTGGACCTGCAGCAGGAACTCGGCGTTGGACTTGGTTTCCTTCATCCGGTCGAGCAGCAGCTCCAGAGCCTGCTGCATGTCGAGCGCGTGCAGCACCCGGCGCAGCTTCCAGACGATCTGGAGCTCTTCCTTGGCCATGAGGATCTCTTCCTTACGCGTGCCGGACGCGTCGACGTCGACCGCGGGGAAGATGCGCTTGTCGGCCAGGGAGCGGTTGAGCTTGAGCTCCATGTTGCCGGTGCCCTTGAACTCCTCGAAGATGACCTCGTCCATCTTGGACCCGGTCTCGACCAGGGCCGTGGCGAGGATCGTCAGCGAGCCGCCGTTCTCGATGTTGCGGGCGGCGCCGAAGAAACGCTTGGGCGGGTAGAGCGCCGTGGAGTCGACACCACCCGACAGGATGCGCCCGGAGGCCGGGGCCGCCAGGTTGTAGGCGCGGCCGAGCCGGGTGATCGAGTCGAGCAGCACGACGACGTCGTGGCCCAGCTCCACCAGGCGCTTGGCCCGCTCGATGGCGAGCTCGGCGACCGTGGTGTGGTCTTCGGCCGGACGGTCGAAGGTCGAGTGGATGACCTCGCCCTTGACCGACCGCTGCATGTCGGTGACCTCTTCAGGACGCTCGTCCACGAGCACGACCATGAGGTGGCACTCGGGGTTGTTGCGGGTGATCGCGTTGGCGATCGCCTGCAGCACCATCGTCTTACCGGCCTTGGGCGGCGAGACGATGAGGCCGCGCTGGCCCTTGCCGATCGGCGAGACGAGGTCGATGATCCGCGTGGTGAGGATGTTCGGCTCGGTCTCGAGGCGCAGGCGCTCCTGCGGGTAGAGCGGCGTCAGCTTGTTGAAGTCGGGCCGGTTGCGGGCCTGCTCCGGGTCCATGCCGTTGACGGTGTCGAGGCGGACCAGGGCGTTGAACTTCTCGCGCCGCTCGCCTTCGCGCGGCTGGCGGACGGCGCCGGTGATGACGTCGCCCTTGCGCAGGCCGTTGCGGCGGATCTGGGCGAGCGAGACGTAGACGTCGTTGCTGCCCGGCAGGTAGCCGCTCGTGCGCACGAAGGCGTAGTTGTCGAGGATGTCGAGGATGCCGGCGATCGGGATGAGCACGTCGTCGTCGCCGATGACGGGCTCGCCGCTGTCGAAGCGGTCACGGCCGCGGCCGCGGTTGCGCTCCCTGAAGCGGCCCCTGCGGCTGCGTCCGCCGCGCTCGTCGTCGTCGCCCCCGCGCTGGTCACCCCGCTGGTCGCCGCGCTGGTCACGGCTGCCGGAGTCGGCGGCGGCGCGGTCGCGCTGCTCGCCTCGGCCGCCGTCACGCTCGCCCCGATCACTGGAACGGTCGCCGGAACGATCGCTGGAACGGTCGCCCCGCTCACCGCGGTCGCCGGAACGGTCGCCGCGCTCGCCCCGCTCGCGGCGCTCGCCGCGGCTGCGGCGCTCACGCCGGCTCTCGCCCCGCTCGGCGCGGGACTCGCTCTGGTCGTTGTGCTGGCTCTGCTGCTCCACGACGGGCTCCGCCGGGGCGGCGACCGGCTCGGGCGCGCTCACCGCGGGCTCGGCGGCCTGGACCGCCGCGGCCTGCGCAGCGGGCTCCTCGGCCGCCTTGGTGCGGGAACGTTCCCTGCGTGTGCGGGTGGGCCGCTCGGCCGCGGGCGCCGTCTCCGTCGCGACAGGCGCGGGCGCCTCAGCCGCGGGAGCGGCCGCTGCCGCTGCGTCTCCGGAACCGCCACCCTGCTTCTCCTGGATGGCCGCGATGAGCTGGCTCTTCCGCATGCGCCCGGTCCCGCTGATGCCCAGCTCAGCCGCGATCTTCTGCAGCTCGGGCAGCACCTTGGCGGACAGGCCGGTGCCGGAGCGACGCGCACGCGGCTTGGCCGCAGCGCGGGTGGGGGTGTCGCCGGACGCCGGCTCAGCGCCTGATGCGTCGGAGAGGAGTTCGGTGGTGTCGCTCAACTAAAAGGTCCTTCCCAGGGGTCGGGCGCCGGTTTTGTTCTGCCGGGCGTCCCGGAGGTGCTTGCGATCCGGCGGGACAGACCGGGTCGGGGTGCACTTTGCGATCTTCGGCTGTCGCTGGAGACGGCCGCCACTCTTGGGGAGGGGTTCGTCCACGCCGCCGATGGCGCTTGGCGCGTGACTGACACCCCCCAGATTGCTGTCGCCAACCAGACGTCGAGATGATTCGAACGCGCACGTCCCCGTCGTCGCCACCTCGCGTCGAGCCAACCGGGTGTGGGCCAACCGGAGGCGACGGATTCCGGGGAGACAGCCGCGCTGCTCACGCCTCGCGACGTGAAGCATGATGCAGCGATGTTTGGCTGACAAGCACGCACCCACCAAGGGGGCATCTGGTGCGGCTATCAGCCTAACATCACCAGCGCACACGGCTATTCCCTGAAGGTCTAAAGAGGTATCAGCGTGTCTCGGGGAACTGAACGTTCGCACCAACCGGGTCGACGTCCATTTGCTGGATGTGCCAGTCATTACCCACTTCTGGCGCGATCAAATCCTGCGTATCCGAGGTCGAAAACGCAAGAACCGTGGGACCCGCTCCCGAAACGACCGCGGGCACGCCCACTGCACGGAGACGTTCTACCAGATCCACGCTCTCCCGCATCACAGGCGCGCGGTAACGCTGGTGGAGACGGTCTTCTGTGGCGGCAAGCAGCAGCTCTCGCTCGGGCCGCAGGGTCAACGCGGCGATCAGCAGCGCGGCCCGGCCGGCGTTGAAGGAGGCGTCCTTGTGGGGCACGTCCTTCGGCAGCAACCCCCTTGCGGCCTCCGTGGACAGGCGCGCCGCCGGGATGGCGACGACCGGGCGGATCCGCTGGTCAGGGGTTACTTTCAGCTTACGGGGCGCGCCGGAGTGGTCGGACCACGCGATGGTGAGCCCACCGGCCAGGCAGGGGGCCACATTGTCGGGATGGCCCTCCATTTCGGTGGCCAACGCGAAAACGGCGTCGTCGCTCATTTCGCTATCAGCCAAAGCGCGGGCGGCGAGAATGCCCGCGCACACCGCCGCCGAGGACGATCCGAGGCCGCGCGCGTGCGGGATGCGGTTGCGGCAGCGGAGGCGGATGCCCTCCGGCTGCGGCACCCCCATGAGCCCGAACGCCCGCCGCATGGCCTTGACCACCAGGTGGCCCTCGCCGGTGTCGACCTCGCCCGCGCCCTCGCCCTCGACGGTGACGTGCACGCCCGGCGCGTCGGTGAGCGTGGCCTCGACCTCGTCGTTCAGGCTCAGCGCGAGGCCGAGGGCGTCGAAGCCCGGCCCCAGGTTCGCCGACGTGGCGGGCACGCGGATAACCACGGTCCTCACGTTCGCGTCATCACTCCTCATGCCCCGCAGGGCGTCGTGCCGGGTCAGGCGAGGTCGAGCGCCGCCGCGGCGGCGTGGACGTCGATGGGGATGACGACCGGCGCCGGCGCGCCCGAGATGGCCCAGTCGGGGTCTTTCAGGCCGTTGCCGGTGACCGTGCAGACGATGCGCTGCCCCGGCGCGACCATGCCCTGCGCGTGGGCCTGCAGCAGGCCGGCGACGCTGGCCGCCGACGCGAGCTCGACGAACACGCCCTCTTCCTGCGCCAGCAGTTTGTACGCCGCCGCGATCTGCCGGTCGGTCACCGCCTGGATGGCCCCGCCCGACTCGTCGCGGGCGGCGGTGGCCAGCGACCAGGAGGCCGGGTTGCCGATGCGGATGGCGGTGGCGATGGTGTGGGGATGGGCCACGGGCGCGCCCTGCACGATCGGCGCCGCGCCGCTGGCCTGGAAGCCGAACATGCGCGGCCGCTTCGTCGCGATGCCGTCGTCGAAGTATTCCTGGTAGCCCATCCAGTAGGCCGAGATGTTGCCGGCGTTGCCCACCGGGATGCAGTGGATGTCGGGGGCGTCGCCGAGCGTGTCGACGATCTCGAACGCCGCGGTCTTCTGCCCCTGCAGCCGGAACGGGTTGACGGAGTTGACCAGCGCGATCGGGTAGCTGGACGACAACTTGCGGGTCATCTCCAGGCAGTCGTCGAACGACCCCTCGACCTGCAGCAGCGTGGCCCCGTGGACGAGCGCCTGGGCCAGCTTGCCCATCGCGATCTTCCCCCGCGGCACCAGCACGGCGCAGGTCAGCCCCGCGCGCACGGCGTAGGCGGCGGCCGAGGCCGAGGTGTTGCCGGTGGAGGCGCAGATGACCGCCTTGGCGCCCTCTTCGACCGCCTTGCTGATGGCCATGGTCATGCCGCGGTCCTTGAAGCTGCCCGTCGGGTTGGCGCCCTCCACCTTCAGGTAGACGTCGCAGCCGGTGAGGGCCGAGACGCGGTGGGCGGGCACCAGCGGGGTGCCGCCTTCGAGCAGCGTGACGACGGGCGTTTTCGCGGTCACCGGAAGACGCTCGCGGTATTCCTCGATGAGGCCACGCCACGACCTGCTCATGATGACTCCCTACCTGCGGTGCTGGCCATTGAGTCTACGGGGTGCGGGACGCTGCCAGGGATCCGCGTCCACGGGTCGGAACGTCCATGCGACAGAGTCACTATTCAGGAAATTCTCAGCATCTCCCGATAAGGTCCCGGCAGGGGGTCACGACCATGGACGCGCGTCCTGCTCTGAGGCAGAACGACTATTCACCGGTGGCCGCGCCGCAGCTCGGCGCCTGGTCACCCGCCCTTTCCGTCAGCGTGGTGGTACCGGCGCACGGCGGGCAGGACAAGCTCGACCTGACGCTCGCCGCGCTGGCGGCGCAGACGTACCCGGACCATCTCATGGAGGTCCTCGTCGTCGACGACGGCAGCCGGCCGCCCCTGCGGCTCCCCGAGATCCGCCCGGTCAACACCCGGCTCGTACGCGTCGAGGACGGCTGGGGCATCTCCAACGCCGTCAACACCGGCGCGAAGGCCGCCGAGGGCGAGATCATCCAGCGGCTCGACTCCGACATGGTGGCCTGCCGCGAGCACATCGAGGCGATGGCCCGCTGGCACCACGTGACGGACTATCTCGTCACGATCGGGATGAAGAGGTTCGTGGAGGATCGGCCGCTCACGCCCGAGCAGATCTACCGGGCGGGGCACCTGGGAGAGCTGTTCGACCTGGACGCGGCCAAGCCGAGCTCCACCGAGGCGACGATCGAGAAGACCGACGGGCTGCGCAAGAGCCGCAATCCGTACCACGTGTGCACGGGGCCGACCGTCGCCCTCCCGAGAGAGGTCTTCCACGCCGTGGGCGGGCTCGACCCGACGGTGGCGAGGGGCGGCGACACCGAGTTCGCCTACCGGCTGGCCATGCACGGCGTGGTGTTCGTGCCCGACATGGCCGCACAGGCGGTTCACCTCGGGTTGCCGGCACAGCACCGCGACCGGGAGCGGGCGGTGCGGGCGGTGCACTCGTACCTCGCGCATCGCATCCCGATGCGGCGAGACCTGCGCAAGGACCGGGGCCGGCGGTGGCTGGTGCCGTACGTGGAGGTCGTGCTCGACGTCGCCGACGCCCCCGAGCAGGTGGTGCGCGAGGCGGTGTCGGCGGCGCTCGACGGCAAGCTGCAGGACATCGTCGTGACGCTGGTCGCACCGTGGTCCCGGCTGGACGATTCACAGCGTTTCAGCCTGTCCGACCCGTACTTCGAGCTGCGGCTGATGCGCGACCTGTTCTGCCACGACGAACGGGTGCGGCTGATCGACGAGGCCGCGCCGACGCCCGCGCCGATCCCGTTCCGCTACCGGGGGCCGGTGGACGTGCCGCTGCACCGGGCGACGCTGGAGCGGATGATCGAGTCGGTGCAGAAGGACCTCGCGGGCGTGCTGGTCGTCGACCTGGAGGACGGGCGTACGGCCCGGCTCGAACGGACCTCGGCGCTCGGCCGCGCCGCCCTGCTCACCGGGCCCGGCGACGACCTGGACGCGGTCATCGACACCACCCACGGGGTGCGCCACGAGCCGCCCGGCCGGTACTGGCCCGCCCCGGCCCAGCCGGCACCGGTCACCATCCCGCCCCCCGCACAGGTGGCGGTCGAGGCGGCGGAGAAGACGTTGCTGCGGCGGCTGAGGTCGGCGCTGCGCCCCAACTGACGCTCAGCCGGCTTCCATGAGCAGGCTCGGGCGGAACCCGTGCCACTGGTTGACGGCCACCTTGAGGAAGTGGGCGAGCGGCAACTGCCAGGTGTGCTCGCCGCCGAGGCCGCGGCGCAGGACGTACCCGAGCCCGTGGGTGCGGTAGATGCGCGTGCCGGCCTCGTGGGCGGCTTTCAGGAATTCGCGGTCGACGGCCCGCGGAAGGGCGGGAAATCCGCCGATGTCGTGGAACTTCTTGCGAGGCACCATGATCGTGCCGCCCGCCACGTGGTCGGCGTACACCTCGCTCGGGTAGGTCGCGCCGGTGGCGAACGTCGTGCGCCGGATCGTCGTGCGCAGCGGCTCCAGGTAGAAGAACTCGGCCGTCGTGCCCACCACGTCGGCCTCGGCGTACGACAGGGCCATGAACAGGTCGGCCAGGTGGCGGGGGCCGTACCAGTCGTCGTCGTCCCACTTGGCGAGGTGGTCGCCCTCGGCCAGGGCGGCGGCGCGGTTGAGCACCTCGCCGAACGGCACCGACTGCTCGGCCTCGACCCACCGCACGGGCAGCGTGCAGGACTCGACGGCCTCGCGTACGCGCTCGAACGGCACCCCGTGCAGGCTCAGCAGCACCTCGGCCTCGACGTCGCGCTGGCGTTCCATCTGGGCCAGGGCGGAGGCGACCAGGGCCGGGCGGCGGGTGGACATGACGATGCTGACCTTCGGCGGCCGCACGGGGTGGGCCAGGCGGCGCAGGCGCACGCTGTGCTCCTCGCGCCGCAGGTCCGCCACGGAACGCAACCCCCCGGGGGCGTGCTCCAGCCAGTCGCGATCGGTGAGCAGCTCCGCCAGTGCGGCGGGCACCCAGGGCTCGGCACGCTCGGCGGTCAACGGGATGCCGGCGCCGGCCAGCCGCATCAGCCCGTCCAACGGCGCCTCACGCTCCGGCCACTCGACCTCCAGGGCACGCAGCACACGCAGCTCCGGCACGACAGGCGTCCGCCCGTCGACCACCCAGCCGCTGCCGGCCCAGCGCAGACGGGCCGTCCCCGCCTCCGGCGTACGCACGAAGCCACAAGGGGTGTCGGACAACTGACCGCTCCTCGACCGCTGGGATTGAACCGGCGCCTACCTTACGCCTCCCGTTTCTCCCCTTGTGCGAACTTCCCCGCCGTAAGCGGTGCTCTCCTTCCTTCTGTTACGCGCTGCCGTGGCCCGCCACCCACCGTCGCGGGCGGGCGCCCGTCCAGGGAAACGCCCGCTGACCGTTCAGTGGCGCACCGCCGTTACGGAGCGCTCCGCCGGCCGTCTCCGTGGTCGATCCGTTGACCACGGAGACGCGCAACGGGGGCTCGCGTAGCGGCGGGCGAGCGGTGAAGGGTCAGCGGCCGTTTCCCTCGAGGGCCTTCGGCCGAAGTGCGGCGGGTGGCCGGCCACGGCGGCGCCGTAACGGATGATTTTGGGGGCGGCGAAGTGCGGCGGGCGGCCGCGGCGACGGCTGCCTGCCCTGACGCCTGAGCCGCCGCTAGTCGTCGCCCTCGACGCGCATGACGCTGGCCACGGCGCGGACGATGTCGAGCTCGCGCAGGCCCTCCATGGTGGCCGTCAGGGCGGCGTCGGTGGCGCGGTGGGTGACGATGACGAGCTGGGCGTCGTCGCCGTGACCCTCCTGGCGCACGGTCTGGATCGACACGTCGTGCTTGGCGAACAACTCGGCCACCCGGGCCAGCACGCCCGGCTTGTCGGCCACGTCGAGGGCCACGTGGCAGCGCGTGACGGTCTCGCCCATCGGGTGGACGGCCAGGTGGGCGTAGGTCGACTCCTCCGGGCCGCGGGTGCCGGCCAGGCGGTTGCGGCCCACGGCCACCAGGTCGCCCAGCACGGCCGAGGCCGTCGGCGCCCCGCCCGCGCCCTTGCCGTAGAACATCAGCTGCCCGGCCGACTCGGCCTCCACGAACACCGCGTTGTACGCCTCGCGCACCCCCGCCAGCGGATGGCTGCGCGGGATCATCGCCGGGTGCACCCGCACGCCGAAGGTGCGGCCGTCGTCGGAGCGGGCGCAGATGGCCAGCAGCTTGATGACGTAGCCCATGGCCTTGGCGGAGGCCACGTCGGTGGCGGTGATGTCGGTGATGCCCTCGCGGTGCACCTGCTCGGCCGTCACGCGGCTGTGGAAGGCCAGCCCCGCCAGGATGGCGGCCTTGGCGGCGGCGTCGAAGCCCTCGACGTCGGCCGTCGGGTCGGCCTCGGCGTAGCCCAGCGTCTGGGCCTCCTCCAGGGCGTCGAGGAAGGACGCGCCCGTGGAGTCCATCTTGTCGAGGATGTAGTTGGTGGTGCCGTTGACGATGCCGAGCACCCGGGTGACGCGGTCGCCGGCCAGCGACTCGCGCAGGGGCCGCAGCAGCGGGATCGCGCCCGCCACGCTGGCCTCGAAGTAGAGGTCGCCGTTGCCCGCCCTGGCGGCTTCGTGCAGCGTCGCGCCGTCCTCGGCCAGCAGCGCCTTGTTGGCGGTGACCACGGACTTGCCGCGTTTCAGGGCGGAGACGATCAGCGAGCGGGCCGGCTCGATGCCGCCGATGACCTCGATCACGATGTCGACGTCGTCACGGGTGACCAGCGACTCGGCGTCGGTGGTGAACAGCGCCGGGTCGACCTCGACGTCGCGCTTGCGGCCCAGCCGGCGCACGGCCACCCCGGCCAGCTCCAGCGGGGCCCCGACGCGGGCGGCCAGGTCGGCGGACTGCTCGTGCATGAGCCGGATGACCTGCGAGCCGACCACGCCGCAGCCCAGCAGCGCCACTCTCAGCGGTTTCACAGCTGCCCCCTCAACAGGTCGTCCTCGGTCTCGCCCTGTACGATCACCCGGGATACGCCGCCCGAGACGGCGACCACGGCGGGCTTGGGCAGGTAGTTGTAGTTGCTGGCGAGCGAGCGGCAGTAGGCGCCGGTCGCGGCCACCGCGATCAGGTCTCCGGGGACGAGGTCGGCGGGCAGGTGGACGTCGCGCACGATGATGTCGCCGCTCTCGCAGTGCTTGCCGACCAGGCGGCTGAGCATGGGCCCGGCCTCGCTCTCGCGGCTGGCCAGCACGGCGGTGTACTCGGCGCCGTAGAGGGCGGTGCGGACGTTGTCGCTCATGCCGCCGTCGACGCTGACGTAGGCGCGCAGGCCCTCGACGTCCTTGACCGTGCCGACCTCGTAGAGGGTGATGCCGCCGGGGCCGACGATCGTGCGGCCGGGCTCGACGGTCAGGCGGGGCACCGGCAGCCCGGCCTCGACGCAGACCTTGGTGACGATCTCGCGCAGGCCGTCGGCCAGCTCTTTGATGTCGGGGGCCTCGTCGCCCTCGACGTAGGCGATGCCGTAGCCGCCGCCGAGGTCGAGCTCGGGCAGGACGACGCCGTGTTCTTCCTTGATCTCCACGAGCAGCGTGGCCAGGCGCCGGGCGGCCACCTCGAACCCGGCCGTGTCGACGATCTGGGAGCCGATGTGGGAGTGGAGCCCGACGAGCTCCAGCTGCGGCAGCGCCAGGATGCGGCGGACGGCCTCGGCGGCGGCGCCGGTGTTGAGCGACAGGCCGAACTTCTGGTCGTCGTGGGCCGTGGCGATGAACTCGTGGGTGTGGGCCTCGACGCCGGTGGTCACCCGGATCATCACCTTGGGCCGCTGGCCGAGCTGGTCGGCGAGGTGGCCGAGGCGGGCGATCTCGTCGTAGGAGTCGACCACGATGTGGCCGACGCCGGCCTCCAGCGCCCTGGTGAGCTCGGCGGCGGACTTGTTGTTGCCGTGCATGGTGATGCGGCCGGGCGGGAACCCGACGCTCAGCGCGACCGCCAGCTCGCCGCCGCTGGCCACGTCGAGGCCGAGGCCCTCGGCCTCGAGCCAGCGCACCATCTCCTTGCACAGGAACGCCTTGCCGGCGTAGTGGACCTCGGAGTCGGCGAACGCGGTGGCGTAGTCGCGCATGCGCGAGCGCACGTCGTCCTCGTCGAGGACGTAGAGAGGGGTGCCGTGCTCGCGGGCGAGGTCGCGGACGTCCACGCCGCCGACCGTGAGGGCGCCGTCGGCCCTGGCCGACGTTCGGGGCCAGATCGCGGGGTTGATCCGGTTGAGGTCGGCGGGCGCCTGCGGGGGGCGCTCCTGGGGAAGCATCTCGGCGTGCCTGTCCCCGGCGGGATGGACGTATCGACTCACCCGATCGAGGCTATCGGAAGCGCAAGTGCGCCATGACCCACTGCCCACGTATCGAGACGCGATCAAGGCCACCAGGGGATATTTTTACGATTTATCGCCGTTTGGCCGGATAATTTGTGCTTTATTACAGTCGCTCCGGTCCCGGGAGTACCGTCGCCACCGCCTGTGCCAGGCGTACCCGGGCCGTGTGCACCGGGCCGGGCTCCTCGTCCCCGACCGGGACGGCCGGCACGCGTTCGCAGGCGTCGTGGTAGGCCAGCGCCAGCCGCAGCAGATAGCTCTCCCAGCCGGGGTCCCGGCTCCGCCGGCGGCCCGGCAGCTCGGCCAGCACGCGCAGCACCGCCCGGTGCGGGGGGTCGTCCAGCAGCTCGGGGCGGAACCCGCGCTCGGGCACCCCGAGGTCCCGCGCCCACCGCCGCACGGCGCAGGCCCGCGCGTGCGCGTACCGGACCACGAACCCGGGGTTGTCCCACGTGCGCGGGAAGTCCGGCCAGCCGGGCTCGGGCACGTCCAGCGGCCCGACCGACTCCACCAGCTCCCCCGGGACGGTGACGGCGATGCGCAGGAAGCCGTTCGGCCGCACCTCGACCGAGGCCACGCCGTCCAGCTCCCGCACCCGGGCGGCGAGTTCCTCGGCCGGCACGCCCCGCCGCAGCGCCGCCGCGGAGACGTACACGGCCTCCCGCTCCCATGTGCCCTCCGGCACGGGGGGCTCCCCCAGGATCCCGGCCAGCACGACGGGTCAGATCAGCGCGTGGGGCTCGGCGGAGCCGTATTCGACCAGCTGGGCGGCGCCGAGCAGCCAGCGGTCCTCGTCGCGGACGCGGACGTAGCCGAACCGGTCGGCGGAGAAGACCTTGATCCCGTCGGTACGGCACTGCCGCATGAGCACCTCGTCCCAGCCGTCGGTGAGGTCGGCGAAGCGCAGCTCGCGCAGGGTGTTGCGGCGGGCCAGCAGGGTGGCGCCGGCGATCTCGGGCACGTACGCGTACTCGGCGTCGGGCTGCTTGAGCAGCGTGGCCTGCGGCTTGCGCAGGTGGGCGTAGTACGCGGCCTTGCCGACGATGTCGGCCGTCGTGAACAGGAACGCCCGCTTGAGGTCGGTCAGGTAGTGGGAGCCGTAGACGTCGCGCGGGTCCATGACCGCCACCAGGTCGGACTCGCACAGGTCGAGCCCGGCGTTGAGCATCGCGCCCTCGGTCATCGCCGGCTGCGGCCGGCGGTACACGACCTCGACGTCGGGCAGCACGTCGCGGGCGCGCAGCTCGGCCTCCGGCGGCCCGATGACGATCACCTGGTCGACGCCCGACTGCTTGGCGACCTGGGCGAGCGCGTGCTCCATCAGGTACGGGTCGAGGATCGGCAGCAGTACCGAGGTGGTCAGCGTGGCCCGGGCGCTGGGCAGCCCGATCGCGTCGAGCATCTCGTCGACGCGCTCGCTCATCGTCCCCATCTGGTACGCCCGCCGCAGCGCCACGTGCGCCCGCCGTGAGTCGGCCTCCGTGCCGATGGGCGTGCCGCAGGCGGCGATCTCTGCCAGCCGCCACTGCGGCGTGCCCGGCGGGCAGTCGGCCGCGGCCGGCCA
The DNA here is from genome assembly GCF_003236395.1 of Nonomuraea aridisoli. Classification (GTDB taxonomy): domain Bacteria; phylum Actinomycetota; class Actinomycetes; order Streptosporangiales; family Streptosporangiaceae; genus Nonomuraea; species Nonomuraea aridisoli. The sequence continues at coordinate 18,584 of NZ_POUD01000061.1, forward strand.
GCGGTAGGAGGTCAGCACGTCGGGGTAGGCCAGGTGGCCGGGCAGCAGTTGGTCGAGCGTGAGCACCCGGTCGATGCGCCCCCCGGCCAGCGGCAGCGGGTTGTGCACCCGCGGCTGCACGCCGAACGACAGACGCGGCCAGGCCACCGACAGGTCGGCGGTGAACCGGTGCTCGAACAGCTCGGCCGCCCGGGCGTAGGCGGAGACGTCGCCCTTGGTGTGCCAGAAGACCGTGCGGATGCCACGCTCGGCGCACCAGGCCAGCAAGCCCTTGAGGCCCTCGCCCGGCTCGCCGGTGATCTCCTCGGCCCACGGGCCCTGCGTGACCGACTCGACGACCAGCAGGTGGGGCACCTCCAGCGGGAGTATCCGGGCGAAGTCGCGCGGGGTGAACCCGGTGGTCTGCCGCCACTCGTAACGCAGCAGCGCCTCGGCGTGCGGGTCGGCGACCACCGCGGCCGTCAGGTGGGGCCGCGTGTTGGGGCCGGTCGGCACCCGGAACGGCTTGAGCTTGAACGAGGCCCCGTTGACCGTCCTGGTCGTGGCGGTGGCCTGGTAGGCGGCGCCCGGGCGCTCGTCCTTGGGCTTGGCTGCGACGGCCACCGGCCTGCGCTTGGGCGCGGTGGGCCGCTTGACCGGCTTGGCGGCGCCCTTGAGGCCCTTGGCCAGGCGGACCGGGTTGTTCTTGCCGCTCTTGATGGCGTCGCCGAGGCGGTTCCAGCGGGCGACCTTGATGGAGGAGAGCTTCCAGTTGGCGACCTCGGCCTGGAAGCGCTGCTCGGCCAGCTCCTTCCTGAGCCGCTCGGCGGCGGCCTGCTCGGCGGCCAGGCGCGCCTCGGTCTCGCTCAGCCGCTCGGCCAGCACCCTCGCCTCCTCCGCGGCCTGCTCGGCGCCCGCCAGTTTGGCCTGGGCGGCGTCCAGCAGCCTCGCCAGCTCGGCCGCGCGCTCGGCCTGGGCGACCGCGTCTCGCAGCGCCCGCCGCGTGCTCTCCAGCTCCGTGCTCACCGGGACCTCCGCTCTCTCAGCCCGGCAAAGGATACTCTTTTGCGGGAAGCGTCTCGAAGGGATGAGATCCGGTGCAGTTCAACGTGCGACCCTACGTATGCGGCGCTCTCGGCCGGATCGACCCCGCCCTTATCGGCAAACTGACCGCCGCGGGCCCCCGGGTGCGCCCCGCGCTGCAGACCGAGGAGGCGGCGCTGTTCAGCTCGGCGCCGCTGCCGCCCTACCACCGCGACGGCGACTCGTACGCGTTCGCGTGGGGCGAGCGCAGGCCGAAGACCGCCGACGACTGGATCACGGTCGCGGAGACGTACGAGACGCCGGGGCTGATCGGCGACGCCGACCGGGTGACGTTGCACACCGGCGGGCTGGGCCTGGTCGACGTCTACTACGTCCGCCAGGGCGACGCGGTCTACTTCTCCTCGCTCATCCAGCCGCTGCTGACCCTCGTGCCGATCGAGATCGACTGGTCGGCGTGGGCCTCGATCCTGCAGGTGACGTTCCCGCTGGGCGAGGCGACGCCGTACACGGAGGTCAAGCGGCTGCCGGGGGCGAGCGCGCTGGTGTTCCGGCACGGCGTGCTCACCACCGAGCGCCGGCTGCCGCGCTGGCTGCGCACCGAGCCGTACGAGGCGTGGATCAGCCCGCACGAGATCGTCGAGCTGCTGCACAAGGTCTACGAGGACTACGACGGGCGCAGGCTGCTCGTCCCGGTGAGCGGCGGCTACGACTCGCGGCTGCTGGCGAGCGTGGCCAAGGCCAGGGGCGCCGACGTCGAGTCGTGGACGACCAGCCCCGACGACGGCACCGACACCGACATCGCCTTCGCCCGCGCGATCACCAGGGAGCTGGGCATCCCCCACCGGGTGATCACGCAGGACGCCGCCGACTACCCGGCCGACGCCGCCGAGGTGGCCCGCCGGCTGGAATACCTGACCCCCCACCACGCCTGGTACGCCCCCTTCGCCAAGGAGGTGCACGGCTCGGGCCGGATCCTCGTCGACGGCCTGGCCGGCGGGCCGCTGCTGAAGAACTTCATGGTCAGCGGGGCCGCGCTGGAGGCCAGGACGCAGGCCGAGCGCTCGCAGGCCGTGCTCGACTCCCTGTCGCTCGGGCAGCCGTCGCAGCCGTTCCTGTCGAAGGCCGCCGCGCAGTGGATGGACGAGATCGTGCGCGAGCAGTTCACCGCGGCCACCTCCATGCTCCACGGGCACCGGGCCGAGCTGCCGCTGTCGGTGCTGCACACCCGCACCGTGCGCGGCATCGCGCGCTCGGCGGTCAACCTGGTGGGGCCTGAGGCGTCGTTCGCGGCGCCGTTCATCCATCCCGAGTTCTTCGACGCGGCGCTGTCGGTCGGGGTGGCCAGGAAGGACAAGGGCCGCTTCTACCGCGAGGTGCTCTACGCGGCCAACCCGCGGGTGGCCGCGCTGCCGTCCACCAACGTGGTCAAGCAGCCCCTCCAGCGGGTGCCGTTGCGGTCCACGGCGGCTCCGGCCCGAAATTATTCGCACCGGATGCTGGAGACGGTGGTGAGCAAAGTGCCAGGTCTGCTGTCCGACGAGATGCACGAAGTGGTCGCGGCCGGGCCCGACGCTCTGACCAGGTTCAACGGGTGGAATGACCGCTTCTGGGTGAGAGGTCTGGTCTTGTTCGGACTGTGGCTGAGTGACGTGGAGAACGACGTCTCTGACCTGACGCCGCCTTTTTAGTGAACTCTGGGTAACAGGGCGATTACGTACCGATCTCGCGGGTATTAACCCTCGCACAGCAGAAGCGGGTTCCGGAGAGCCAACGGGCTGGTAGTGTTCGGCCCGTAAGCGCCGCACAAACGGGCACCAGATCACAAATCCGGTTCCGTTCGAGGGCATGGGGTTCGCAGGGATGACGACTCCACGCGGCGCGGTCACCACATAACAACGCCGGGGAACCGGTGACTTCGTCCTGCCCACATCTCTTCCTGTGAGCGACATATGATCAACGCATCCCCAATGCCGGAGCCGATCTCCGAGGCGTTCGTCTCGGAGGATCCAGCCTGGTACAAGCGGGCGGTGTTCTACGAGGTGCTCGTCCGGGGGTTCAAGGACTCCAACGGCGACGGCACCGGCGACCTGCGCGGTCTCATCGAGAAGCTGGGCTACCTCGAGTGGCTCGGCGTGGACTGCCTGTGGCTGCTGCCGCTGTACGAGTCGCCGCTGCGCGACGGCGGGTACGATATTTCGGACTATATGAAGATCCTCCCGGACTTCGGGGACTTGGGGGATTTTGTCCAGCTGATCGAGAAGGCCCACGAACGCGGCCTGCGGATCATCACCGACCTCGTGATGAACCACACCAGTGATCGGCACCCCTGGTTCCAGGCGTCCCGGCACGACCCCGAGGGGCCGTACGGCGACTTCTACGTGTGGTCCGACAACCCCGGCGGATACCCCGACGCGCCGATCATCTTCATCGGCGCCGAGGAGTCCAACTGGACCTACGACCCGGTGCGCAAGCAGTACTACTGGCACCGTTTCTTCCACCACCAGCCGGACCTCAACTACGACAACCCGGCGGTGCAGGAGGCCATGCTGGAGGTCCTGCGGTTCTGGCTGGACCTCGGCATCGACGGGTTCCGGCTGGACGCGGTGCCGTACCTGTTCGAGCGGGAGGGCACGGCGTGCGCGGGGCTGCCCGAGACGCACGCGTACCTGAAGAAGATCCGCGCGGAGGTCGACCGGCTCTACCCCGACCGGGTGCTGCTGGCCGAGGCCAACGGCTGGCCCGAGGATGTCGTGGAGTACTTCGGCGACCCGACCACGGGAGGTGACGAATGCCACATGGCCTTCCACTTCCCGCTGATGCCGCGCATCTACATGGCGGTCAAGAAGGAGACCCGCGAGCCGATCTCCGAGATCATGTCGCTCACGCCCAAGCTGCCGGAGAACGCGCAGTGGGGCATCTTCCTCCGCAACCACGACGAGCTCACGCTCGAGACGGTGACCGAGGAAGAGCGCGACTACATGCACAACGAGTACGCCAAGGACCCGCGCATGCGGGCGTACCTCGGCATCCGCCGCCGCCTGGCCCCGCTGCTCGACAACGACCGCGACCGCATCGAGCTGTTCACCGCGCTGCTGCTGTCGCTGCCGGGCTCGCCGATCATCTACTACGGCGACGAGATCGGCATGGGCGACAACATCTGGCTGGAAGACCGCGACTCGGTGCGCACGCCGATGCAGTGGAGCCCCGACCGCAACGCCGGGTTCTCCTCGGCCGACCCGGGGCGGCTCTACCTGCCCGCGGTCATGGACCCGATCTACGGCTACCAGGCGGTCAACGTGGAGGCCCAGCAGCGCCACGAGGGCTCGCTGCTCCACTTCACCCGCAAGATGCTGGAGATCCGCCGCCGGCACCCGGTGTTCGGCACGGGGGCGTACACCGAAATGTGGTCGTCGAACCCGGCCGTGCTGACGTACGTCCGCGAGGAGCGCGACGACGTGATGTTGTGCGTCAACAACCTGTCGAAGTTCCCGCAGCCGGTGGAGCTGGACCTGCGGCGCTTCGAGGGCATGATCCCGGTCGAGGCGCGCGGCGGGGTGCACTTCCCCAGGATCGGGGAGCTGCCGTACCTGCTGACGCTGCCGGGGCACGGCTTCTACTGGTTCGCGCTGAAGCAGGACGAGAGCGAGGAGCAGCCGGTCCGCCTGGGCTGAGCTCGACGACATCTGACGCCCGCGGCCGATGGGGCCGCGGGCGTCAGCGTGCGGCGACCGGAACCTGCGCGCGGGCGGCGCGGCGGGCGGGGATCAGCGCGACCGCCAGGGCCGCGCCCACCGCGACCACCACGGTCACCGCCAGCGTCACCGGCGACGGCGCCCGGCCGATGCCCGCGCCGACACCACTGGTGTGGCCCTGCAGGTCGATCAGCGCGGTCACCACGGAGGCCCCCGCCGCCGCGCCCGCGCCGACCCCGAGCACGACGAGCAGCCCCGTCCCCGTCACGAGCGTGGCCATGACCTGACGCGGCGTGAGCCCCATGGCCTTCAGCACGGCCAGGTCGAAGGCGTGGTCGCGCAGCCCCAGCGCGCTCGCGGTGAGCAGGTTGGCCAGGCCGATCAGCGCCAGCACGCCGATCAGCGCCACGATCACCACCCGGATGACCGCCAGCCGGTCGGCCGGGTTGACCGCGGCCTGCACGTCGAGGCCCTCGGCGGACTCGCCCAGCAGCCGGCCCCGCACCTCCGCCGGGTCCGCCCCCGGCCGGAGCGCGAGCGCGTAGTAGGCCGGCGGCTCGGCGTCCTTCGCCGCCAGGCTGTCGAGGCCCAGCGAGAGCACCTCGCCGTCATGGTCGGGCTCGACGGCGCGGCCGACGATCCGGACGATCAGCGGGGTGCCGCCCACGGTGAGCCGCACCCGGTCGCCGATCTCCACCCCGAGCAGGTCGAGCAGGCCCTGCCCGGCGACGGCCTCGCCCTGGCGGGCGTACATGCGGCCCTCGACCACGGGGAACGGGTACGGCTGCGCCGAGCCGCCGATCGCCCGCACGCGTACGGACCGGGCCTCGCCCGGGGCCAGGGCGTTGACGTCGGTGCCCGGGTAGACGGCGGCCACGTCCTTGTCGCGCTCGGCGATGCGCTGGGCGGCGGCGGGCTCCAGCTTGCCGGGGCGGACGTACAGGGCGGCGTGCTGGCCGACCTGCTCGGGGTGGGACTTGAAGGAGTCGAGCGTGGACCACACGCCGAGCCCGATCGTGATCATCATCATCGGCACGGCCAGGCCGAACGCCGTCAGGAACGCCGGCACCCGGCGGGTGAAGGCATCGCGGGTGCCGAGGACGAGGGCGGGCGGGAGGCGTACGAGGAGGGCGAGGCGGGCCAGCCTGGACAGATGGCCACGCGGCGGGGCGGCCGGTGCGGCCGGGATCGGGGGCGTGCGCCCGCCGCGCCAGGCGGGCAGCCCCACGGCCGCCAGCACGACGAGGGCCGTGCCGGCGACGATGGCCAGCACGGGACCGGCCGCGACGGAGCTCGGGCCGAGCACGGCCGCCATGACGCCCCAGCCCGTGACCGCCCCGAGCGCGATGCCCAGCAGGCCGAGCGCGCCGTGCTCGACCAGGAGCAGCAGCGCCACCTGGCCCTTGGTGAAGCCCATCGACTTGAGCGTGGCCAGGTCACGCAGCTGGCCGAGCACCCGGCCGCCGGCGGCGTTGGCCAGCGCCAGCGCGGCGGCCACCAGACCCACCACGCCGAACAGCGCGAGGAGGGTGCCGAGCAGCCGGTTGTCCAGCTCCATCGAGGCCCTGACCTCGCGCCAGGTGTAGACGCGCTGCAGGCGGTCCTCCAGCATGACGACCGCGCGCTGCGAGACGACCTGGGACGCCTCGGGGTCGTCCAGGCGCAGCCCGGTCACCCACTCGCTGCGGGCCTGCACGGGCTCGACGCGGTCGAGCATGACGGGCAGCACGTACGCCAGACCGGGCGTCCACTCCGGGTAGAAGCCCTGGTCGGCGGAGTCGGCGATGCCGCGCACGTAGAGGGTGTGGCGGCCGCCGTTGAGCGCGATGACCGTGAACGGCGCGCCGATGCGCAGGCCCAGCGACCGGGCGAAGGAGCGTTCGACGACCACGCCGTCGGGCTGGGCGGGGTCCAGCCATCTGCCCTCGGTCACCACCGGGTGCGCCACCGCGGGCGGGGTGGCCGGCATCGCGCGCAGGGCCGCCGGGTCGCGCCTGCCGTCCTGCGCGACGGTGACGGGGGCCGAGCGGTACGGGCCGGCGGTCCGGGCGACGCCGTCGATGCCGCCGAGCGAGACCTGGGGGCCGTCCTTGGTGTAGATCCAGACGTGGGCGCCCTCGGTCTGTGCGAACAGGCCGCGCCACGGATTGGTGCCGTCTTCCAGCAATGTCACCGCGGTGATCAGGGCGGCCACGATGCCGGCCACGGCCAGCACGGTCAGCGCCGCCGGCCCCTTCCTGGCCCGCAGGTCGGCCCTGACCCACCGGCCGCCCGCCCTGGTGGTGCTCATCTCAGGTCGATGACCTCTCCGGCGGTGCCGGTACGGCGGCGGGTGATGCGGCCGTCGTCGACGATCTCGCCGTCGAACAGCGACACCACGCGGTCGGCCAGGCTCGCCACGCGGGCGTCGTGGGTGACCATGACGATCGTCTGGCCGTCTTTGTGCACGTCGCCGAGCAGGCGGAGCACGTCGCGGGTGTTGCGGCTGTCGAGGTTTCCGGTGGGCTCGTCGGCGAGTAACAGCGCCGGCTCGTTGGCCAGCGCCCTGGCCAGCGCGACCCGCTGCTGCTCACCGCCGGACAGCTGGGCGGGCGCGGCGTCGGCGCGGTCGGTGAGGTTGAGCGCCGCCAGGAGGCTCTCCCTGCGCCGGCGGGCCACCTTGGGCGAGGCCCCGGACAGCAGTGCGGGCAGCTCGACGTTGTCGCCGACGGTCATGTTGGCGACGAGGTTGAAGAACTGGAAGACGAAGCCGATCTTCTTGCGGCGCAGCAGCGCCCAGGCGCTCTCCGAGAGCGTGTCGACGCGCTTGCCGTCGAGCCAGATCTCGCCGCTGGTGCGGGTGTCGAGGCCGCCGAGCATGTGGACGAGCGTGGACTTCCCCGACCCGGACGGCCCCATGACCGCGACGAACTCCCCCGGCTGGACCTGCAGGTCCACCCCGCGCACGGCCGGCACGGGGACCGCGCCGTCCTGGTAGATCTTGACCAGGTTGACCGTTCTGACGACGGCGTTCACGCGAGGTCCTCCTGACAGCGTTCGAGCCAGTCGAGGTCGGCCTGCAGATGCAGCATGGCGCCCTCGATGAGCAGCGTCGCCACCCGGTCGGCGGGCGGCGTGCGGGACAGCAGCTCGTTGAGGTCGCTCATGAGCGACAGGTAGTGGCGGCGCTGCCGGCTGATCAGGGCCATCCGGTCGGCGATGCCGGTGAGCGGGGCCAGCACGAGCTTCATGAAGAACTCGTCGCGCACGCGGGGGCCCTCGGTGGGCTCGTCGACCCAGATCTCCAGCACCTCGCGGCCCTTGGCGGTCAGGTAGTAGACCTTCTTGTTGGGCCGGTTGGACTGCTCGACGTCGACCGCCCTGACCAGGCCGTCCTTTTCCAGCCGGCCGAGGGTGACGTATATCTGCCCGATGTTGGGGGAGGGATAGGCGCTGCCGAAGGTCTGCTCCAGCGCCTGTTTCAGCTCGTAACCGTGCGCCGGCTCCTTGGCCAGCAGCGCCAGCAGGTGAAGCCGCACCGCCCCACCTCCCCGCGTTGTGTTACGCATGCGTTACGGAGTTATCCGTTGACCTACAGATTACAGGTGTGCATAACATAAATGCATCTACCTAACACGTATGTAAAACACTCTGAACACGGAGGAAACAGCGTGCTTCGCCCGCTTTCCCTGCTGCTGGCCGTCACACTCGCGGCCGGCTGCGCGGCGGCGGGCGATGAGGGCGGCGGCGGATCCGGTACGGGCGGAACAGGCCCCATCACCTTCGCCACCGGCCGCGACACCACGGCGTACCTGCAACCCCTGCTGGACCGCTGGAACCAGGCCCACCCGGCCGAGAAGGTGACGCTGCTGGAGCTGCCCGAGGCCGCCGACGAGCAACGCGCCCAGATGGTGGCCAACCTCCAGGCCCGCAGCAGCCGTTACGACGTGCTCGGCCTGGATGTGATCTTGACCGCCGAATTCGCGGAGAACGGCTGGATCATCCCCCTGGAGCGCGGGTTGTTCCCGCTCGACAGGTTCCTGCCGCCCGTCGTGGAGACGGCGCTCTACAAGGGCAAGCTCTGGGCGGTCCCGTACACCAGCAACGCGGGGTTGCTCTACTACCGGACCGACCTGGTGGACAAGCCGCCCAGGACGTGGGCCGAGCTACGCGACCAAGCACGCGAAATCACGAAAAAGCACGACATTGGTGGCTACGCCGGGCAATTCCTGGCGTACGAAGGACTCACCGTCAACTTCTCCGAGGCCGTGCAGTCGGCCGGCGGCGAGATCGTCAGCCGCGACGGCGGCGAGGTCACCCTCGACCCGGCCACCGGCGGCACCGCCCTGGACTTCCTGATCCAGGGCGTACGCGAAGGCTGGATCCCGAAGGAGTCGCTGAACTACAAGGAGGAGGAGTCCCGCCTGGCCTTCCAGGAGGGCAGGCTGGCCTTCGCCCGCAACTGGCCGCACGCCTACGGCCCCGCCAAGGCCGAGCTGGGCGACAAGGTGGCCGTGACGCGGCTGCCCGGCCTGAACGGGCCCGGGTCCAGCACGCTCGGCGGCGCCAACCTCGCCGTCAGCGCCTTCTCCAAGCACCAGCAGACCGCGCAGGAGTTCATCCGCTACTTCACGAGCCTGGAGAACGAGCGGCGGGTGCTCACCGAGGGCTCCTTCCCGCCCGTGTGGACGGAGCTCTACGACGACCCCGAGCTCATCGAGCGCTTCCCCTACCTGCCCGTGCTCAAGGAGAGCATCCTGACGGCGAAGGCACGGCCGGTGAGCGCCAACTACAACCAGCTGAGCCTGGTGATCGCCAGTTCGGTCGCCAAGGTGCTCGGCGATCCCACCCCCGAGTCCGCCGACGACGTGGCGGCCTCGATGAAATCCGAACTCGAAGAGATCATCAGAACCCAGTGAGGCAGCCATGCGAAAAGGCAGAGCAGCAGCGATCCTGGCCGGGCTCGCGGTAGCCGTCGCCGCCTGCGGCAACGCGCCGACCACGACGGACCCCACCGGCTCGGCGTCGGCTCCGGCGAGCGGGGGCGCCAAGCCGCTGCAGGGCGTGACGCTCGAGGTGGCCGCCAAGTGGACGGGCGCCGAGCAGAAGAACTTCGAGCAGGTGCTCAAGGCCTTCTCCGACAAGACCGGCGCCCAGGTGACGTACGCCTCCACCGGTGAGGACACCGGGGCCTACCTCGGCCCGCGCATCCAGGGCGGCAGCCCGCCCGACGTGGCGATCCTGCCGCAGCCGGGCCTGGTGCAGCAGTACGCCGACCAGGACGCGCTCAAGCCGCTGAGCGACGAGGTCATCCAGGAGATCGACGCCAACTACACGCCGTACTGGAAGGAGCTCGGCTCGGCCGACGGCCAGGTCTACGGCGTGCTGATCAAGGCGGCGCACAAGTCGCTGGTGTGGTACCGCAGCCAGGCGTTCGAGGACGCCGGCGTGCAGCCCCCGACCACGTGGGACGAGATGGTGACGGCCGCGCAGACCGTCGCCGACTCCGGCACCCCGCCCTTCTCCTTCTGCGGCGCCTCCGGCTGGACGTTGACCGACCTCTTCGAGAACGTCTACCTGTCCACCGCCGGCCCCGAGAACTACGACAAGCTCTCCAAGCACGAGATCCCGTGGACCGACCCCACCGTGACCACGGCGCTGGAGAAGATCCAGCAGATCGTCAAGAACGACTTCCTGGTCGACGGCACCTCCGGCACCATGCAGACCGACTTCCCGACCTGCGTGAGCAAGGTGTACGGCACCGACGACGCCGCCATGGTCATCGAGGCCGACTTCGTGGCCGTCGAGGCCGTGCAGTCGGGCGCCAAGGTCGGCGACGAGGCGAAGTACTTCCCGTTCCCGAAGGTCGGCGACACCGCCCCGGTCGTGCTCGGCGGCGACGTCGCGGTGGCCATGAAGGACTCCCCCGGCGCCATGGCGCTGCTGCAGTTCCTGGCCTCCAAGGAGGGCGGCGAGATCTGGGCCAAGCTGCCCGGCTACCTGTCGCCCAACAAGAACGTCTCCCCCACCAACTACCCCGACGAGCTGACCAGGCAGCTCGGCCAGACGATCGTCTCGGCCGGCGACGCCGTCCGCTACGACATGTCCGACCTGGCGCCGAGCGCCTTCGGCGGCACCGACGGCAAGGGCGAGTGGAAGGTGCTGCAGGACTTCCTGCGCGACCCGAGCGACATCAAGGGCGCTCAGGAGGCGCTGGAGTCCGAGGCCGCCAAGGCCTGGAAGTAAAGAGGTAAGGCCGTGACCGAACGGTTGGACGGCCGGCAGGCCCCGCCCGCGGACGCCGCGGGCGGGCCCTCCACCGGACCGGCTGCACCCCCCAGCAAGAAACCACGCCTCGGCCCCTCGCCGGCGGTCGCCATCGCCTTCCTCCTCCCGGCGGCGCTGCTGCTGGGCATCTGGGTGGTCTACCCGATCGGCTACTCCCTGTTCCGCAGCCTGTTCGACGCCTCGGGCCAGGGGTTCGTGGGGCTGGGCAACTACGCCACGATCTTCACCGACTCGGGCATGCTCACCACGATCCGCAACAACCTCATCTGGGTGGTCGTCGCGCCGATCGTGGTCACCACGCTGGGCCTGATCTTCGCGGTGCTGACCGAGCGCATCCGGTGGGCGACGGCGTTCAAGCTGATCGTCTTCATGCCGATGGCGGTCTCGCTGATGGCGGCCGGCGTGATCTTCCGCCTCGTGTACGAGGAGAACCCGGACCGCGGTGTGGCCAACGCCATCCTCACCACCGTCCACGACACGTTCTCCTCCTCGCAGGGCTATCCGGAGGCCCGGCCGCGCGAGGGCGACCAGTCCCCGGTCACCGACCAGAACGGCGCGGTCGTCACCAAGCAGGCCGCGCAGGCGGGACAGCCGGTGCTGATCCCGATCGTCGGCGTGCGGCAGGAGTTCATGCCCGACGACGCGGCGCCGGCGCAGGCCCCAGCGGCCGGCGACGGCCTGGCCGGGACGGTCTGGTTCGACTTCACCCCCGGAGGCGGCGGCGTGAACGGCGCCGTGGACGGCTCCGAGCGCGGCCTGCCCGGCATGACCGTGGAGGCGGTGAGCAGCGGCGGCGAGGTCGCGGCGACCGCGACGACGGCCGAGGACGGCACCTTCCGGTTCGAGGGCCTGCCCGCGGGCTCCTACACCGTACGGCTGCCGCAGTCGAACTTCGAGGCCTCCTACAACGGGCTGACCTGGCTCGGGCCGACGCTCATCACGCCCGCCATCATCGGCGCGTTCGTCTGGGTGTGGGCCGGGTTCGCCATGGTGCTGATCGCGGCCGGGCTGGCGGCGATCCCGCGCGACGCGCTGGAGGCCGCCCGCATCGACGGCGCCACGGAGTGGCAGGTGTTCCGCAAGATCACCGTCCCGCTGCTGTCGCCGGTGCTGCTCGTCGTCTTCGTGACGATGATCATCAATACGCTGAAGGTGTTCGACCTGGTCTTCATCATCGCGCCGGCCTCCGTGCAACCGCAGGCGAACGTGGTGGCGCTGGAGATGTGGCGGGTGTCGTTCGGCGGCGGGGGCAACCAGGGCCTGGGCAGCGCCCTCGCGATCTTCCTGCTGCTCCTGGTCCTCCCCTTCATGATCATGAACATCCGCAGGTTCCGGAGGGGAGACTCATGACCACCGCGACAGTCCCGGCCCCGTCGAGGCTGGAGGCGGGGGCGCCCCGCAGGGGCCTGGCGAGCAGGATCGTCGACCGCCTGGGCAGCGGCGCCGTGCAGGTCGTCATGGTCGTGCTCGGCCTGTTCTGGCTGGTGCCGACGCTGGGCCTGCTGGTCGTCTCGCTGCGCACCACCCAGGTCAACAACGCGGAAGGCTGGTGGTCGGTCTTCACCAAGCCGGCCGAGCTCACCATCCAGAACTACGCGAACCTGCTGGGCAGCGGCTTCACCGCCTCGTTCTGGAACACCGTGGCCATCACGGTGCCGACGACCGTCCTGGTCATCGGCATCGCGGCCATGGCGGCGTACGCGTTCGCGTGGATGGACTTCCCCGGCCGCGACACCGCGTTCCTCGTGGTCGTCGGGCTGCTCATCGTGCCGATCCAGATCGCGCTGATCCCCGTCGCGAGCCTGTACGGCGCCGCCGGCATCTTCGGCACGATCCCGGGAGTGGTGCTGTTCCACGTGGCGTTCGGGTTGCCTTTCGCGATCTTCCTGCTCCGCAACTTCTTCGTCGGCATTCCCTCCTCCCTGCTGGAGGCCGCCAGGATGGACGGCGCCTCGGAGTGGAAGATCTTCGCGCAGGTGGTGTTCCCACTGGGCAAGCCCGCCATCGCCTCGCTGGGGATCTTCCAGTTCCTGTGGGTGTGGAACGACATGCTGATCGCGCTGGTCTTCGCCGACACCGGCAACCAGCCGATGACGAAGTATCTGCAGTCGCAGATGCGGCAGTTCGGGTCGAACGTCGACATCCTGTCGTCCGGCGCGTTCATGTCGCTGATCATTCCGCTGGTCCTGTTCTTCGCGTTCCAGCGGTACTTCGTCCAGGGCATGATGGCCGGTTCCGTGAAGTGACCTGACGGGCGCCCGCCTCCCAGAGGGGGGCAGGCGGGCGCCCGCCGTAACGTCCGGCCGGACGGCCTCGATGATCCTTCATGACGCGTCTCCTCGCTCTCGCCGCAGCGACCCTCATCGCGCTCCCCGCCTCCCCCGCCGCCGCCCTGCCCGGCACGCCGGGCGCTCCGGGGGCGGGCGACCCCTACTTCCCCGGCCAGGGCAACGGCGGCTACGACGCCGGCCACTATGACCTGCGGCTCGACTACGAGCCGTCCTCCGGCCGCCTGTCCGCCGAGGCCCGCATCGCCGCCCGCGCCACGCAGGCGCTCAGCCGCTTCAACCTCGACCTGGTCGACACGCTGTCGGTGAGCTCCGTGAGCGTCGACGGGCGGCCCGCCGCACACGCCCAGAGCGGCTCCGAGCTGGTCGTCACGCCGTCGCGGCCGCTCGCCGCCGGCCGCGGCTTCTCGATCGTCGTCCGGTACGGCGGAAAGCCCGTCCACGTCATCGACCCCGACGGCTCCCGGGACGGCTGGATCAAGACCAGCGACGGCGTCTTCAACGCCAACGAACCCCAGGGCGCGATGACCTGGTACCCCGGCAACCACCACATGACCGACAAGGCCACCTACCGGTTCACGGTGACCGTGCCGAGCACCCGGGTCGCCGTCGCCAACGGCGACCTCGTCTCGACCACGGCGAAGGGCGGCCGGACGACGTACGTGTGGGACTCCAAGGAGCCGATGGCCAGCTACCTGGCCACGGTGTCGATCGGGAAGTTCGAGCTCGCCGACGCCCGGCTCGGCGGCTACCGCGTCACCACCGCCGTCGATCCCAAGCTGGCCGGCGACGCCGCGGGCTTCCCCGAGCGGCACGCCCCCATGCTCGACTACTTCGGCTCGCTCTTCGGGCCGTACCCGTACTCCTCGACCGGGGGGATCGTCGACCACGCGCCCGAGGTCGGCTACGCCCTGGAGACGCAGACCCGGCCCATCTACCCGCGGGTGCCGAGCGACGCGCTGCTCGCGCACGAGCTGGTGCACCAGTGGTTCGGCAACTCGGTCACCCCCGCGCTGTGGCGCGACATCTGGCTGAACGAGGGCTTCGCCACGTACGGGGAATGGCTCTGGGCCGAGCACGCCGGCACCAGGACCACGCAGGAGTCGTTCGACGCCGCGTACGCGAGAGACGCCGGCGACGCGTTCTGGCAGACGCCGCCCGCCGACCCCGGCGGCCCGGAGAACCTCTTCCACGCGCCCGTCTACGACCGCGGCGCGATGGCGCTGCACGCCCTGCGCCGCGAGGTCGGCGACGCGGCGTTCTTCGCGATCCTGCGGGCCTGGGCGACCGAGCACAAGTACGGCAACGCCGACACCGCCGCCTTCGTCGCCCTGTCGGAGCGGGTGGCGGGCCGCCAGCTCGACGCCCTCTTCGACGCCTGGCTCCTCAAGCCCGGCAAGCCGTCGCTGTGATCATTCTGGTACGGCTGGAACCGACGTTTCGGCTACAAGCCCTACCAGACCTGACTAAGCTCAACGGCCATGGCCGGTCGTCCACTGAACGAAGTCGTCGAAGCAGGGTGGGCTCGCGCGCTCGAGCCCGTCGCCGAGCAGATCGCCCTGATGGGTGAGTTCCTGCGCAAGGAGATCGCCGAAGGGCGCCAGTATCTCCCTGCGGGCGGGAACGTCCTGCGTGCGTTCAACCAGCCCTTCGACGAGGTCAAGGTGCTCATCGTGGGCCAGGACCCGTACCCGACGCCCGGCCACCCGGTCGGGCTGTCGTTCTCGGTGGCGCCCGACGTGCGGCCTCTGCCCGGCAGCCTGGTCAACATCTACAAGGAGATGGAGACCGACCTCGGCCTGCCCCGGCCGTCCAACGGCGACCTGACGCCGTGGGCCGAGCAGGGCGTGCTGCTGCTCAACAGGGTCCTCACCGTGATGCCCGGCAAGCCCGCCTCCCACCGCGGCAAGGGCTGGGAGCAGGTCACCGAGCAGGCCATCAAGGCCCTGGTGGCGCGCGACAAGCCGATGGTCGCCATCCTGTGGGGCCGCGACGCCCGCAACCTCGCGCCCATGCTCGGCAGCGTGCCGCGCATCGAGTCTGCGCACCCGTCGCCGCTCTCCGCGCGCAGCGGGTTCTTCGGATCCCGGCCGTTCAGCCGCGCCAACGAGCTGCTCGTCCAGCAGGGCGCGGCTCCCGTCGAGTGGAAGCTGCCCTAGCATCGTCGCCATGAGTGAAGAACCGAAGTTCCTGCGCCTCACGGTCGAGCTGACCGTCGAAGTGCTCGACATGGAGGCGCTGCAGGCCGCGGCGCTGGCAGAGATCAGACACCCCGACGCCGACCTCAGCGACGAGGAGCGTACGGAGCAGGCCGAGCTGGTCGCCTCCGACGACACCGGCGCCTCGGCGTTGCAGTGGCTGATCGAGCCTGACCACGTGCTGCAGCTCGTCGACCACATCGGCGAGATCGAGCCTCGCGAGGCCGTGCTCGGCGTCGAGCCGTCGGAGGGGCTGAGCGAAGATGAGGACGAGGAGCACGACCACGCGTGACGCGTACGCGGTGAGGTAGGGCGGCGGCCACGGCGTTCAGACGTCGTGGCTTTTCGCTGCCTTGACTAAGATCGGAAGCCTCCGGATCGCGCGAGAGGGCAGCCGATGATCGTCGCATTCTCCATCACCCCGCTGGGCGTCGGCGAAGGGGTCGCCGAGCCGGTGGCCCGCGCCGTCAAGGTGGTCCGCGACAGCGGCCTGCCGAACCGGACGGACGCGATGTTCACCACGATCGAGGGCGAGTGGGACGAGGTCATGGACGTCGTCAAGCGGGCCGTGGACGCCGTGGCCGAGGTCGCGCCCCGCGTCAGTCTGGTGTTGAAGGCGGACATGCGTGAGGGTGTCACCGATGGGATGACCTCCAAGCTCGAGTCCCTGGAACGCCACCTGCTCTGATATTTCGCGACATCGGCGCCTGCGTCGAGTACACCCGCAGTGTTGGCCGGCCGCGAGAGCGCAGGCCGGCCACATGCTCAACTCCTGGTCGGCGAGCATTGCGAGGGCGGCGACCTCGTCGTGCGCGACGTCCACCTGCCCGCTTGACCTCGTCCCCGGACCCTGATCGCCGCGACCGGCGCCCACATCCGGTCTTGTCGCCGATTTCGAGATATGTCTTGAAAGCCTTCGAGACGCGACATATCGTGTTGCCGTCGGCTAACGCGATAGTACGCGTTTTCTGGAGGTGGACATGGAAGAGCAGGTGCCGGGCGTGGAGTACGAGCGGGTGCCGGTCCTGGTGGTCGGCGCGGGGTATGCGGGGCTGAGCGCGGCGACGCTGCTGGCCTGGCGTGGGATCCCGGTCATGCTGGTCGAACGGCATGCGAGCACGTCGGTCCAGCCGAAGGCGTTCGGCGTGGGGCCGCGGGCGGTCGAGCTGCTGCGTCCCGTCCCGGGGCTGGAGGAACGGCTCGCGAGCGTCTGGGCGGGCATCGGCGACAACATGCGCATCGCCATCGCCAAGAGCCTGACCGACCCGCAGCCTCACATGATCATGAACGACGAGCAGGAGGAGCTCGCCTTCCTGGCGGACATCACGCCCGCCAGGCTCGTCGGGGCGCCGCAGGCCGAGATCGAGCGCATCCTGCGTGACAAGGCCGAGGAACTCGGCGCGGACCTGCGGTTCTCCACCGAGCTGGTCTCGCTCGACCAGGACGCCGACGGCGTCACGGCCCTCATCCGCGGCCAGGACGGCGACCGGCTCGTACGCGCCGAATACGTGGTGGCCGCCGACGGATACCGCAGCCCGCTGCGCCGGATGCTGGACGTCCCGGTCTCGGGCCAGGGCGAGCTGGGCCGGATGTGCTCGATCATGTTCGACGCCGACCTGACCGGGCTGGTCCGGGAGCGCGAGGTCACCCTCTGGTACCTGCAGAACGACGTCTTCACCGGCGTCATCGTCACCGGCACCGGGGTCGGGTCACACGTGCTCGGCGTCAACTACGCCGAGGGCGAGGGCGACTTCAGCGAGCAGCGCTGCGTCGAGCTGGTGCGGATCGCGACGGGCCGGCCGGATCTGGACGTGCGGGTGCTGGACACGGCGTCGTTCGCGATGGCGCACGTGCTGGCGGACACGTACCGGGCCGGGCGGGTCTTCTTCGCCGGCGACGCCGCCCACACGATGCCGCCCACCGGCGGGCAGGGCGGCAGCACCGCCCTCCAGGACGGCTGCGACCTGGCCTGGCGGCTGTGGCTGGTGCTCACCGCGCAGGCCGGGCCGGCCTTTCTCGACACCTACGACGCCGAACGCCGCCCGGTCGGCGCCGTGACCGCCGACATGCAGCTCGCCAACCTGGGCCGGCGCATGCCTCCGGCCGCCCGGATCGGCTACCCGGAGCCGATCGACGATCCGGCGGGCGTGCTCATCGGCTACCGCTACCACTCCTCCGCGATCATCGAGGACCCCGGCGACGACGGCTCCATCCTGGAGGACCCCCGCGTACCGAACGGCCGCCCCGGCAGCCGAGCCCCCCACGTCACGCTCGACCGGGACGGTGAACGCCTGTCCACGATCGACCTCTTCGGCCCCGACCTCGTCCTCCTCACCACGGCCCAACCCTGGATGGACGCGGCCCACCAGGTCAAAACCCGCCTCGGCATCCGCATGACCCGAATCCTGATAACCGACCACCCTCCAACGAACACCGCAGATCCCCACCCAAAGGACCTAGAGCGCCACTCCCTCACGGCCCCGGAAACCAACCGCCTCACGGACGCGGACGACCACCTCGCGAACGCGGCTGGCCACAACACCACAGACGCAGCGGCCCACTTCGCCGACGTGGACGGCCACTCCACCACGAACGTGGACGGCCACCTCGCCAACGTGGACGGTCACTGCCTTACGGATGTGGAGGGCCGGTTCGGGGAGCGGTACGGCGTACGCGGGGGCGGCGCCGTACTGGTCCGCCCCGACGGCTACGTAGCCTGGCGCTCCCCCGACCTCGACCCCGACCCCGCCACCACCCTCGACAAGGCCCTACGCCAAATCCTCAACCGCTGACCACCACCTACAGCCGCCCCCGTACCGACCTCGCCCGATCGGGCAACGACGCTGGCCGGGACCCGCCTGACACCGCGCGACCCGCCAGTGCATTCCACCACCGGTCCTGGTCGAGCCCGCGCGGAAATGGCATCTGGCCGCGACGTACCCCACGACGGTGCCGGTTGGGTTCCGAGGTCGGTGCCGGTGGGGTGAGTCGTCAGCCGTGGCGGGGGTTCAGGCGCGGCGGTGGGTGTGGAGGAGGCGTTCGCGGCGGGTGCGGAGTTTGTCGCGGAGATGCTCCAGTTTGCGGCAGCGTTCCTCCAGGCGGTCCACCAGTATGTCGACGGCGCCGGGAGTGCGGGGGTCCGGCGCCGTCATGCCGAGGGCCGCGACCTGCTGCGCGAAGTCGGCCAGTGCGTCCTGGTCGGCCGCGCGTCGCAGGAGCGCGAGCCCGGATTCGCGGGCACGTACGCTGGCGGGCAGCTCGACGTCCAGCTCGGCCAGCAGCCGCCCGATCTCCAGCAGCTCGGAGCCTCGCGGATCGGCCGACTCGATCAGCCGGCGCTCCTCCCGGACGAGCAGCTCCTCGTAGAGCTCCTCCGCCGGCCCGAGCTCGGCGAGCTCCCGTTCCACGGTGTCGAGGGCCATGGTGTACGCCTGCAGCCTGGCCTCCTGGGCGACCACGGCCTCCTGATCCCGTACCGCGATCGCGTTGAGCCTGCGCTGCGCCTCCCGGACTAAGCCGGCGATGGCCGTACGGCGCTTGGCCAGCTCGTCCCGGCGACGCGCCCGGCGACGGGCGATACGCAGATCTTCATCGATCATCTCAAACGGGATCACGTCACTTGGACGGGAGCACCCGCCGAAACGGTTCATAACAATCTTCACTTTTCTCACATAACCGGTCAGAACCGGCAAGCAGTCTTACCGCTTCCGACCCCCACCGTGACCGCCGACCAAGCCCACGCGACGATCAGCAGGCCAAGATCCGCGTCCCGATGACGCCGACGAGGATCAGCCCCAAGCACGCCAGTTGGAGCCTTCGCCCACGACGAGGACGCCGACGGCGGCTACGCCCACCGCAGCTAGATTGCCCCAGACCATGTAGGCGGTCCCCATCGGCAGCTCACGGAGGAGAGCATGACAAGGCTCAGCGCGGCGGCCGCTACGCCGATGACCGCCGGCCACAGCCGCGTGAACCCCGGCGACCACTCAAGCGCCGTGGGCCCAGATGGCCTCCACCAGTACGGCCCCGATGAGCAACAGCCGGGCGACGGCGGGTCCCGCACCGGGACGCCGACCGGCTCGGGAGGCCGTCCAGGGAACGCCAGGGCAAGCGCCGGCCGCCTGAGCCGCCGTTGGGCTGAGGGCGTTGCCGCGTGCAGTGGGCCTTTCCGTCCGCTTGATCGGTGGGTCAGGCGGCGAGGGTGGGGGT
>NZ_POUD01000620.1 GCF_003236395.1 Nonomuraea aridisoli
TCACGCTGGCGCAGCTCTACGCGGTCGCCGTGATCGTCAGCATCGGCACGGCCTTCTTCGACGTCGCCCACCTGAGCTTCCTGCCCTCCATCGTGACCAAGGAGCAGCTGCCCAAGAGCATGGGGACTTTGGAGTCCGTGCGCAGCCTCTCCGTGCTCTTCGGCCCCGGCCTCGGCGGCTGGCTCGTGCAGGTGCTCACGGCGCCCATCGCCATCGTGGTCGACGCGGTCAGCTACATGGTCTCCGCCATCCTGCTGGCGACCGTCAAGGCCAAGGAGACTCCCTCCGGGGAGCGCGTGAGCCTGATGGAGGGCCTGCGCTACGTGCTCGGCCACCCCGTCCTGCGCCTGATCGGCCTCGTCGGCGCCATGAACATGTTCGTCAGCGGCATCTTTGCCATCGTCCAGCCGTTGTACCTGGTCGACGAGCTGGGCGTGAGCGCGGCGGCCTACGGCCTGATGGTCTCGGGCGCGGGGGTGGGCGGCCTGCTCGGCGCGCTCCTCGCGTCACGCGTGATCGCCCGCTTCGGTCACGGCCCCACGATGTGGGGCACAGCCGTCCTCATGCTGCCGCTCTTCGTGCTCGTCGCCTTCACGGGACCCGGCTGGCGGCTCGCCCTGTTCCCGATCGGCATGGCGCTCATCTCCCTGGTCGGGGTCATGAACAACGTCGCCCAGGGCAGTTACCGCCAGGCGATCTGCCCAGAAGCCCTGCGCGGCAGGATGAACGCCA
>NZ_POUD01000621.1 GCF_003236395.1 Nonomuraea aridisoli
GGGCGGCCGACGGCGGGTCGACGATCGGACGATCTTGGCGGCGATCGTGTACGTGGCCACCACCGGATACGCCTGGCGGCAGTTGCCGCCGGTCTTCGGCGCCTCCTGGCAGACGGTGCACCGCCGCTTCACCGACTGGAGCGCCGCACGGGTATGGGCCAAGCTGCACCGGATCCTGCTGGACAAACTCGCCGCCCGCGACCAGCTGGACTGGTCGCGATGCGCGATCGACTCCCTCAGCGTACGGGCGGCCAAAGGAGGCACCTGACAGGTCCAAATCCTGTCGACCGCGGCAAGAACAGGTCGAAAATCCACCTCATCACCGAACGGACCGGCCTGCCCCTCGCTGTCGCGATCAACGCCGCCAACACCCACGACAGCCTGGCGCTGAAGCCGCTGATACGCAGCATCCCGCCCATCCGCTCCCGCCGCGGACCACAACGCCGCCGGCCCGCCAAGCTCCATGGTGACAAGGGCTACGACTACCCGCACCTACGCGCCTTCCTGCGCAGCCGCGGCATCATCCCGCACCTCACCCGCCGAGGCATCAAGTCCAGCCGCCGACTGGGACGCCATCGCTGGGTCGTCGAACGCACCGCGTCCTGGCTTGCCGGCTGCCGCCGTTTACACCGACGCTACGAACGCCGAGCCGACCACTTCGCATCCTTCGTCGCCATCGCCGCAGCCCTCATCAGCTACCGCCGACTCACCAAATGAGACGCCGTCCAAGA
>NZ_POUD01000622.1 GCF_003236395.1 Nonomuraea aridisoli
CCCTCCGCGACGCCCGCCCGGCGCCCACGGCCGGAACAGCCTCGTCCTGAGCGGTACGGCCGTCGCCCTCACCGCGCCCTGGCACGGCGGCACCCTTACCGTCGTCCCGATCACCAGCCGGAGCCCCGGCAGCACGATCGTCATCCGCCGAGCCACCATCAGACGCTTCCCGACCCTCACCGGGGCGCGCCCCTTCCGGGCCCGAGAGCGGGCGATCCTCAACGCCGCCGTCCACCGCCGAACCGGCAGCAGGAGCCTCGTTGGACACCTCACGGTTTTCGACCGGGTGCTCGGGAACCTGGTTGTCATCCGCCGAACCCACCACGAGTTCACCGTTCGGCGACCCCTGACCCTCACCCGAGCGCTCGGCGGCGCGGCCACCACCCGCCCGAGGAGAACCCCCGTGAGACACCTCACGATCATCGATCGGGTGCTCAGCCGGCACGGGAGCGTCTTGGGAAGTCAATGCGGCCTCTGCCGCCGCCCCGGAGTCACGACGGTCCGCGGACGGGCGAGCCGCCGGTCGGGGCACGGGTTTGGCATTGGGGTCGAGCGGCGGCCAGACCTGCTGCGTGGCCGACAACGCCAGCGCCGGGCTGAGCCGCGGCGGCTGCCCCTTGCGGTGCTGGTCCCGAGCCACCTCCTCGTCGTACGGATCCCCTTCCCGGGCGCTCCCTGCAGCCGGCGCCGCCTCGGCGGGGGCATCGGCGGGGGCATCGGCGGGG
>NZ_POUD01000623.1 GCF_003236395.1 Nonomuraea aridisoli
TATAAGAGACAGCCAGCCCTCCACCACCCAGACGCTCCCAGAACCGAACACACAGGGAGAAACCGCAACAACCACCCACCCGGAAGCCCTCCAGGACGCTGAAGGGTCAGCCGCACGGGACGCTCAAGGGGAAGCCGGACATGAGGTGGTACCGCTGCAGAGCCGCTACACCGAGGCTCGCGACACCCTGAGGGCGTGGCTGGACTCCGGCGTCCTCGCGCCCGACCCCGAGCCGGCCCTCTACGTATACGAACAGAGCGGCCCCGGCGTCCTGCAACGCGGCCTGATCGGAGACGTCGGCCTGGTGGACCCGGGCGAGCACATCATCCTCCCCCACGAGGACGTCGTCCCCGGCCCCATCGCGGACCGGCTCGCCCTGATGAGCACCACCCAGGCCAACCTCGAACCCATCTTCCTCCTCTATGAGGGCCGCGACGGCACCGCCACCCGACTGGTGGACGAGGTGGCCTCCACGCGCGCCCCTCTCGTGTCGGCCCTCACCGAAGACGGCCTCACGCACCGCCTCTGGGCGATCACCGACCCGGCCGAGATCGCCGCGATCAACGCCGACCTGCACGACCGCCAGGCCCTGATCGCCGACGGCCACCACAGGTACGCGACGTACCGCGTCCTCCAACGCCAGGAACGCGCCACCCGCGCCCTCTCACAGCCACCCGCCGACTCCCCGACCACCCAGCCC
>NZ_POUD01000624.1 GCF_003236395.1 Nonomuraea aridisoli
GTGAAGCGGTGCAGGATGCGGGGGTTGCCGTCCAGTGGCCAGCGCCAGGTGGGAGGCGAGGCCCTCGCCGGGAGGGCGGGCAAGAGAAGGATGACCGCTGCGGTGATCAGTACCGGCAGGAGGGTGGCTGTGGGCCGAGCTAGCTGGAGGGCGGTGGTGTGCTGAGCCGGCCGGAGGCTTGCTGTGTGCTGAGCCGGGAGGTCAGCGGTTGTGCGTTGAGCTGACTCACGGGCGGCTGCGTGCCGAGTGGTCTGGAGGGTTGCCGTGTGCTGAGCCGGGAGGTCAGCGGCTGTGCGCTGAGCTGACCCACGGGCAGTTGCGTGCAGAGCCGGTAGGAGGGCCGCTGCGTGGTGAGTCGGCTGGTGGGAGGCTGTGCGAGGAGTCGGGAGGTGGGCGGCTCCGCGTTGAGCGGGTGTGTGGCGAGCCGGCACGAGGTCGGCTGCCTGGTGAGTCGACTGGTGGGCGGTTGTGTGGTGAGTCGGTAGGAGGGCGGCTCTGCGCTGGGTTCGCGGGAAGCTGGCACTGCGTCGCGTCGGCGTCTGTTTGGGCTGATGCGGCGGTGTTAGGTGGTTCTGCTGGTCCTTCGGCCCCTGGAATGGGGAACGGGGACCGGGTGGCCTGTGGCGAGTGATTGCGGGCGCGAGGCTGCCGGACTTGGTGGAGTCCGTATGGGGGAGGAGTGACGGGGG
>NZ_POUD01000625.1 GCF_003236395.1 Nonomuraea aridisoli
TGCCGTGCACCCTGGCCTGGTCGGCGATCTGCGCCTCCACCAGCGCCGTGCGCACGTACGCCGGGTTGACGCACGTCGAGGTCACGCCATGGGCCGCCCCCTCCAGCGCGATCACCTTGGAGAACCCCTCCAGCGCGTGCTTGGCCGTCACGTACGCCGACTTGTACGGCGAGGCCCGCAGCCCGTGCACCGACGAGATGTTCACGAACCGGCCCCAGCCCCTGGCGTACATGCCGGGCAGCACCTTGCGCGCGATCAGGAACGGCGCCTCCACCATGACCCGCAGGATCGCGGAGAACACCTCCGGCGGGAACTCCTCGATCGGCGCGACGTGCTGGAACCCGGCGTTGTTCACCACGATGTCGATCGGCTCGCCGGGCAGCGACGCCACGAAGTCGGCGGAGCTCAGATCGGCCACGACGGCC
>NZ_POUD01000626.1 GCF_003236395.1 Nonomuraea aridisoli
AGATATGTATAAGAGACAGTCACACCACTGACCACCCCACCCCCGGCCCGGCTTGTGACGCCGGCCGGGTTCGTGACGTCGGCTGGGGTTGTGGCGCCGGCAGGGTTTGTGCCGTCGGGCGGATTTGTGGCGTCGGCTGGGTTTGTGACGCTGGCTGGGGTTGTGATGCCGGCCGGGCTTGTGACGCGGGCGGGCTTCTGATGCGGCCTGGACCGACGAACTCGCTGGCCGACGTGGCGGGGCTGCGGATCGGCCACGCGCACCGGGTCGGGGACGGTTACCGTACCGGGACCACCGTCGTCCTGGCGCCCGCCGATGGAGCCGTCGCGGGAGTCGACGTACGAGGAGCCGCACCCGGCACCCGTGAGACGGAACTTCTGGACCCGCGCAACCTGGTGGAGCGGGTGCACGCCGTGGTCCTGTCAGGCGGGAGCGCGTTCGGACTGAGCGCGGCCTGCGGCGTCATGGACCGCCTCGCCGACGCCGGCATCGGCTACCCGGTCGCGGGCGGCGCCGTCCCGATCGTCCCGGCCGCCGTCATCTTCGACCTCGGCCGGGGCGGCTCCTTCCGCGCCGTCCCCGACGCCACCTTCGGCACCGCCGCCTACCAAGCCGCCACCACCCAACCCC
>NZ_POUD01000627.1 GCF_003236395.1 Nonomuraea aridisoli
ATCCCGACCGCCCCGATCCCGACCGCCCCGATCCCGACCGCCCCGTCATCCGCGTCGGCGGTGCTCGCCGCGCACGTCGAGGGCCACCTGGCCGCCGCGCGTGGCATGGCGGCGCTGCTGCCCGCCGTCGAGGCCGTCGCCGACCTGCTCATCGAGACGTTCGCCCACGGCGGCACCGTCTACACCCTCGGCAACGGCGGCAGCGCGGCCGACGCCCAGCACCTCACCGGCGAGCTGATCGGCCACTACAAGCGCGACCGCCGCCCGCTGCCCACGGTGACGCTCACCACCGACGCCACCGTCATGACCTGCATCGCCAACGACTACGCCTACGAGGACGTCTTCGCCCGGCAGGTCCGCGCGCTGGCCCGCCCCGGCGACGTCGTGGCGGCGTTCACCACGAGCGGCAACTCACCCAACGTGGTCGCCGCCCTCGAAGCCGCGCAGGCCAATGGCGCGGTGACGGTATTGTTCGGCGGCGGCGACGGCGGGGCGGCCGCCGAGCACGCCGGCCATCTCCTCCTCGCCCCGTCCGCCGAGACCCCGCGCATCCAGGAGATCCACACTCTGATGCTCCACATGATCAGTGAGAAGGTCGACGTCTGGGCGGCCGCATGACCAGGCGCACCGCTCCCATGTCGAACGCCCCCTCCGGCGGCCGGCCC
>NZ_POUD01000628.1 GCF_003236395.1 Nonomuraea aridisoli
GCTTTCTGGTTCGTCCGGGTCGGGGCGGTCGTTGCCGCGGCCGACCTTTCTGCCGCCGGTCGGGTATCCGACGATCAGCCAGGCGTCTTTGGGGGCGAGGGGTGAGGAGCCCGGCTGGCCGCCTGAACAGTCCGGTGAGTCTCGCGAGGTGCGGGGCCGGCCGCAGGGGCAGTTCGGACAGCAGCCTGGTCAGTCTGGTCAGCCGTATGGAGAGCCTGGTCGGTTGGAGGGGCAGTCGAGTCGGCCTGACCTATACGGGCAGTCAGGGCCGTCAGCCGCATTGGGTCAAGGGCCGGCATACGGACGGGCGGAGCCGACGTTCGAACCGCCGGGCCAGGTGCATGAGGGGTCGGAGCTGTCGCGCGGGCAGTCGGGGCCGACGTACGGGGAGCCTGGCCGGGTGTCTGGGCGGCCGGAGTTGCCGTATGGGGAGCCGGGCCAGAGGTATGAGGGGCCGGGGTCGCCGTACGGACAGCAGGAGGGGTCATTTGGGCGACCAGGGCAGGCGTATGGGCGGGTGGAGTACGGGGAGCCTGGTCAGGTGTCTGGGCGGCCGTGGGCATCGTACGGAGAGTCGGAGCGGTCGTATGGGTCACCAGGTCAGGTGTCTGGGCGGTCGGGGCCGTCGTACGGGCAGGTGGAGCGGTCGTATGG
>NZ_POUD01000629.1 GCF_003236395.1 Nonomuraea aridisoli
CCCTGACGACCTACACGCGTAAGATCGTCGGCAGCGTCAGATGTGTATACGAGACAGGGATCAACCGACACCGGACCGGCCGGCACGAAATCTGCCGGCACAGGAACGGCCGGCACAGGGACCGCAGGCACCGGCGCGACCGGCACAAGCACGACCGGCACAGGGCCGGTCGGACGGCCGCAGCCTCAACCGCCGAGCGGCCCACAGCGGTCGGGCGCGCAGCCCTCGGGCGACGCGACGACGGACACAAAGCCGCAACCGGCCCAAGCGAAGGGCGCGACAGCGGGCGGCGTGCGTCCGCAGCCCGCCAGCGGTCCTCAGACGGCCAGCGGTCCTCAGGGCCCGAGCGCGGCGCGCGGCGGGGAGCGCGGGCAGACCGCCCCCGGAACGCAGCCGGGCAATGACGCTCAGGCGACGGCGTCCGCCGCGGGCCGAGGAGCCGGCCAAGCGGCAGCGGCGGGCCAGGGGTCCGGGCCCACCGCAGCAAGCCAAGCAACCGGCCCTGCCGGAGCAAGCCAGGCAACCAGCCCCACCGGAGCAAACCAGGGAGGTGGCCCCACCGGAGCACGCCAGGTAACCGGGCCTGGCGGAGCGGGGCAGGGAGCCGGGGTCGGCGTAGGTGGGCAGGTGGCTGCGGGGCAGGCGCATGGGG
>NZ_POUD01000062.1 GCF_003236395.1 Nonomuraea aridisoli
CGCTTGCCGTCTGCCCGGCCCACCGCCCGACCGGCGCCGGGCAGACGGCAAGCGGGCAGGCGGTCGGCGGGCAGACGGTCGGCGGGCAGACGGTCACCGGGATCAGGCTGGGCGAACGGGTGCGGATCGTGCTGGACGCGGCCAGGGCCCCGTCCGAGGAAGACGTACAGGCGGTGCTGGCGGCGGCCGGGCCGCTGCTCGCGGTGCTCGAAGAGAGGAAACTCCTATGAACATCACTTCGCTGGAGCCCGCACGGTGCCTGCCGGTGCCCGACGCCGGGTTCGGCGCGCTGCGGACGGGCCGCGGCAACCTGCCGCTCGAAAGCGTCGACGTGCACGCCGCCATCTCCGGGCTCGTCGCCGGGGTCGAGGTCACGCAGGACTTCAGGAACCCGTTCGACGTCACGCTGGAGGCCACGTACGTCTTCCCGCTGCCCGACCGGGCGGCCGTGACCGGGTTCCGGATGGAGGCCGACGACCGGGTGGTCGAGGGCGTGCTCAAGGAACGCGGCCAGGCCAGGGAGGACTACGACCGGGCGCTGCGCGAGGGGAAGCGGGCCGCCATCGCCGAGGAGGACCGGCCCGACGTGTTCACGATCCGGGTGGGCAACATCCTCCCGGGCGAGCGCGTCTCGGTACGCCTCACCATGAGCCAGCCGCTCCCGTACGAGGACGGCGCGGCCACGTTCCGCTTCCCGCTGGTCGTGGCCCCGCGCTACATCCCGGGCAGCCCGGTCGACGGCGAGCCGGCCGGCGACGGCACGGCGCCCGACACCGACGCGGTGCCCGACGCCTCCAGGATCAGCCCGCCCGTGCTGCTGCCCGGCTTCCCCGACCCGGTGCGGCTGTCGCTGAGCGCCGACGTGGACGCCGCCGGCCTGGAGCTGCGCGAGCTGGCCTCGAGCCTGCACGTGGTGGAGGAGGACGGCGGCACCGTACGCCTGCGCCCGGGCGAGCGGCTCGACCGTGACTTCATCCTGCGGCTGACGTTCGAGGCCTCCACGTCGTTGCAGCTCGACGGGCGGGGCACGTTCGCGCTGACCGTGCTTCCGCCGCCGTTGCAGGCGCAGCGGACGCCCCGCGACCTGGTGCTGGTGCTCGACCGTTCCGGCAGCATGAGCGGCTGGAAGATGGTCTGCGCCCGCCGGGCCGCCGCGCGCATCGTCGACACGCTGACGCCGCAGGACAGGTTCGCGGTGCTGACCTTCGACTCCGTGGTGGAGCAGGCGTTCGAGGGGCTGGTGGAGGCGTCCGACCGCAACCGTTACCGGGCGGTCGAGCACCTGTCGCGGGTCGACGCCCGCGGCGGCACCGAGCTGCTCGCGCCGCTGCGCCAGGCCGTCACGCTGCTCGGCGCGCAGGGCGAGCGCGAACGCGTCGTGGTGCTGGTGACCGACGGCCAGGTGGGCAACGAGGACCAGATCCTGGAGCAGGCCGGCGGCGCGCTGTCGGCCATGCGGGTGCACACGGTCGGCATCGACCGGGCGGTGAACGCCGGGTTCCTCGGCCGGCTGGCCGGCCTGGGCGCGGGCCGGTGCGAGCTGGTCGAGTCGGAGGACCGCCTGGACGCCGCGATGGACGCCATCCACCGCCGGATCGGCGCTCCCCTGGTCACCGGCCTGTCGCTGAAGGGCCTCGACGTCGAGCCGGAGACGGTCACGCACCTCGGCTCGATCTTCCCGGGCGTCCCGCTGCGGGTGTACGGGCGGTGCCGCGAGGGCTCCTCCGTCACCGTGCGCGGGACGGCGGCCGGCGGGCCCTGGGAGGAGCACGTCGAGGGCGTGCGCGTGGACAACCCGGCCCTGCGCGCCGTCTGGGCCCGCGCCCACCTGCGCGAGCTGGAGGACCGGTACGCGATGGGCGAGCACGACCTGGAGTCCCGGATCGTGAGGACGTCTCTCGAGCACGGCGTGTTGTGCCGCTTCACCGCGTACGTGGCGGTGGACACCCGCGAGGTCGCGGGCGGCGAGCCGGAGCACCACGTGATCCAGCCGGTCGAGCCGCCGAGCGGCTGGGAGATGCCGCAGGCGCCGATGGCGGGCGGGTTCGGCGCGATGCTGGCCGCCGCGCCCGCCGCCGCGCCGCAGGCCGCCTCGCGCATGCGGTTGTCGCGTCCCGGGCTCGGCTCGGCCCGGCCGGAGTTCCTCACCGGCGGCGGTGACCTGTCCGTTCCCGGCTTCGGCGGGCCGGACGCCGGTGTGCGGCCGTTCCCGCCGGGTCAGCCGCCGATCTCCCCGGCGCCCGCGCCGGGTCGCCGGCGGGGCCGCGCCGGGCACCGCCTGGAGTCCGTCAGGCCCCAGCTCGTCGCCGAGCTCGGCCGTCTGCGCGCCCTCCCGGCGCCCGACGTGCTGTATCTCGCCGACCTTGGCACCCGCCTGGCCGCCCTGGCGGCCTACCTCGGCGGGAACGAGGACCTGGAGCGTCTGGCCCACGATCTGGAGGCCGCCGAACGCCCCGGCGCGGACGCCCGGGCCCTCCACGACCACGCCGTCGCCGTCCTGACCAGGCTCGCGGGCGACGACCACCCGCCCGCGCCGGGCGGACCGGGCGGACCGGGCGGTTCGGGCGGACCGGGCGGTTCGGGCGGCGGACCGCGCACGCCGTTCTGGAAGCGCGGCTGACCCGCGCCGTGCCGGGAACGCGTCCGAGCGGCTACAGGATCGGGGTCCACCTCTTCAGGAGCACGATCTCGTAGCCGCTCACCGCCGTGTACGGGTCCTCCCGCAGGATGCCGCGGAGCTCTGCCTCGTCCGCCACTTCGTAAACGTGCAGGGCTCCGGTGTCGTCCGTCCAGGGCCCGGCGGTGATCAGCCGTCCCTCCTCCTTCAGCCGCCGCAGGTGGTCGCGGTGCGCGGGACGGGCGGAAAGCCGCCGGGGATCGCCGTCGAAGGCCAGCTGCAACACGTATCTCGCCATGGCACCGCACGCTAGGACCCGGCGCCCGCCGGGCTCAGCATCGCGGGGCACGCGGGTGGTGTATCACCGGATACATGACGTACGCACTGGCCGACCTGCCGATGTTCGCCGGCCTCGCCGAGGAGCGGATGCGCGCGCTGACGGGCCTGGCGCGGTGGCGGCGCTACCCGGCCGGGCAGATCCTGTGCACCGAGGGCGACCCGGCCGACGAGCTCGTCGTGCTGCTGGACGGGCGGGTGAAGGCGGCCAGGGTGAGCGCCGAGGGCAGGGAGGTGGTGCTCGCCGTGGAGGAGGCGCCGGTGGCGTTCGACAAGACCGCCCTCCTCGTGGACGGCCCGCACCGGGCCACGCGGACGGCCATGACGGCCGTGCGGGTCGCCTGCCTGCCGCGGCCGGCCGTGCTGGAGCTGGTCGGGGCGGAGCCGTCCGTGGCGGCGCGGCTGCTGCGCACGCTGGCCGCCACCGTGCGCGACCTGGACGACCGGCTGCTCGACGCGGCGGTCCGCGACGTGCCCTCGCGGGTGGCCTCCTGGCTGGTACGCCGGGGTGCCGGCGGCCGGGTCGCGCTCCACGGCGGCCAGGCGGGTCTCGGGGCCGAGATCGGCGCGACGAGGGTGAGCGTCAACCGCGCGCTGCGCGGGTTCGAGCGCCGCGGGATCATCGCGATCGGCCCCGGCGAGGTGATCGTGCTGAATCGTCCGGCTCTGACCCGGATCGCCGCCATCCCCCGGTGAGGAGCACGGACGAAAGCGCGCTGGAACGCTCTTACCCTGGATAAGTGACGACACTTGTCCTGGACGGTGGGCTGGCCACCCAGCTCGAACGGCTCGGCGCCGACCTGCGCGACGAGCTGTGGTCGGCGCGGCTGCTGCTGGAGGAGCCCGAGCTGATCAGGCGCGTGCACGCCGCCTACTTCGCGGCGGGCGCCGACGTGGCCACGACCGCGAGCTACCAGGCCACGCTGCCCGGCTTCGCGCGGCGCGGGCTCGACGGCGCGCAGGCCGAGCGGCTGATCGGGTTGTCGGTGGAGCTGGCGGGGCAGGCCCGCGACGAGGCGGGCCGGGGCCTGGTGGCGGCCTCGGTGGGCCCGTACGGCGCGTTCCTGGCCAACGGCGCCGAGTACACCGGCGACTACGACCTCGACGAAGACGGCCTGTACGCCTGGCACCTGCCGCGCTGGGAGATCCTCGTCGCGGCCGAGCCCGACCTGCTGGCCTGCGAGACCATCCCGTCCTACGCCGAGGCGCGGGCGCTGGCCCGGCTGCTGGAGAGCACGCCGGGGGTGAAGGCGTGGGTGAGCTTCTCGTGCCGCGACGGCGAGCACATCAGCGACGGCACGCCCATCCGTGAGGCCGCCGCGCTGTTCGGCGGCAACCCGCGGGTGGTGGCCGTGGGCGCCAACTGCACGGCGCCGGGCCACATGCCCGGGCTGATCGCCGCGCTGTCGGGCGGGCTGCCCGTGGTGGTCTACCCCAACTCGGGCGAGACGTGGGACGCCGGAAACCGGCGCTGGCTGGGCCTGACCGACCCCGTGGAGTTCGGCCAGGCCGCCAAGGAGTGGCAGCAGGCGGGCGCGTCGCTGATCGGCGGTTGCTGCCGTACGACGCCGGAGCACATCAGGCAGATCCGCGCCCACCTGTCCTGATCGGCGCGGGGGTCAGGCGGTCGCGGCTGCGGGGCTGCGGCGGCGCACCAGCACGCGGTCGAGCGCGAGCGCGCCGCCGCCGGAGAAGCCGACGGCGAGGCTGCTCGCGGCCAGCGCCAGCACGAACTCGTAGCCGCCGGCCTCGGCGCCGAAGCCGTGGGGGGCGTGCACGAAGACGATCGCGCCGGCCATCGTGAGGGCGAGCAGCGTGCCGGCGAGCGGCAGCGCCGCGCCCAGGATCAGCGCCAGGCCCCCGATCACCTCCAGCGTGGCCACGGCCGGGGCGGCGAGGGCGGCCAGCGGGATGCCGACGGACTGGAAGAACTCGATCGTGTCCCCGATCCCGGTGGTCGCGAACTTCTGGTAGCCGTGCACCAGGAAGATCACCCCGATGGCGATCCTGGCCAGCAGGAGGACGACGGGACGCGCCTGGTCGACCATGCGGACTCCTCGATGGTTGTTCAGATTTGAACGGCAACTCTAACAAGCAGACGTTCAAATCTGAACGACAAGTAGACTGACCCGATGACGCAGCCCCGATGGCTCGACCAGACCGAGATGGCGGCGTGGCGCGCCTTCCTGACGACCTCCCACCTGCTGGAGCGCCGGATCGAGGAGCAGCTCAAGGCCACCGCCGGCCTCACCCACCCGCAGTACGAGATCCTCGTGCGGCTCGCCGCCGCGCCCGGGCGGCGGCTGCGCATGACGGAGCTGGCCGAGGGCGTCGTGGCGTCGAAGAGCGCGCTGACGTATCAGGTGGGCCGGCTGGAGGAGGCCGGGCTCGTGGAGCGCACGACCTGCCCGGACGACGACCGCGGCGTGCTGGCCGTGCTCACCCCGGCCGGCGCGGAGCTGCTGGAGAAGGTGGCGCCGGGCCACCTGGAGATCGTCCGCGAATATCTGATCGACCGGCTCAGCCGCGAGGAGCTGCGCGCGATGACGTCGGCCATGCGCAAGACCGAGGCGGCCTTACGGTCGGGGTGAGGCGTCAGCTTCCGGTCGCCGCGGCGCGCCGCGCGCGCTCCATCTCCACCTTGGCGCTGGCGGCGTACTTGTCGACGTATTCCTGGCCCGACAGCTCCATCAGCGCGTACATGATCTCGTCGGTCACCGCGCGCAGCACCAGCCGGTCGTCCTCCATGCCGTAGTAGCGGGAGAAGTCGAGCGGCTTGCCGAACCGCACGCCCGGCCGGATGCCGAGCTTGGGCAGCGGACGCCCGGTCGGCATCATCTCGTAGGTGTTGATCATCGCCCACGGGATGACCGGCACCCGCGACTCCAGGGCGAGCCGGGCGACGCCGGTCTTGCCCTTGTAGAGACGCCCGTCGGGCGAACGCGTCCCCTCGGGGTAGATGCCCAGGATGTGACCTTCACGCAGGATGCGCAGACCCGTACGCAGCGCCGCCTCGCTGGCCTTGCCGCCGGAGCGGTCGATGGGCACGGTGCCGACGCCGCTGAAGAACAGGCGGGTGAAGAAACCCTTGATGCCGCGACCGGTGAAATAGTCGGCCTTGCCCAGCGAGATGACCTTGCGCCGGATCTGCAGCGGGCCGAAGAAATGGTCGGCGAACGACAGATGGTTGCCCGCCAGAATCGCTGGGCCTTGTTTGGGCACATTGTCCGCGCCCTCGGTCCACGGCCGGAACACAAGGTGGAGGAACGGGCCCAAGATGGCCTTGACCACCCAGTAGAACACGTGGCACCTCTTCCTCAGCGCAGCGGGGGCGAGCAGTGCCATCTTCCCATCTCGACGGCGATGCTCCTACACCAGCTCTCGCACAAATACCCCGGAACGTGCGACGATCGGGCCGTTCTGGAGGAAATCGCCGGAATGAAACAGCACGGAGGAGCTGTTATGCCGCTCATGCCAGGCGCGGAACCGTACCATCACGAGGCGGGCGAGATCGGTGTGCTGCTCTGTCACGGGTTCACCGGCACGCCCCAGTCTCTGCGGCCGTGGGGCGAGTATCTGGCCGCTCACGGGTTGAGCGTGTCGCTGCCGCGCCAGCCGGGTCACGGCACGAAATGGCAGGAGATGAACCGCACCCGGTGGGAGGACTGGTACGCCGAGCTGGAGAAGGCGTACGAGGACCTGCGGGGACGCTGCGCGGAGGTGTTCGTGGGCGGGCTGTCGCTGGGCGGCTGCCTGGCGCTGCGGCTGGCCGAGGTGCACGGACCGGCCATCAGGGGCCTGATCGTGGTCAACCCGTCGATCGCCAACGACGTGCCGCTGCTGAGGTTCGCCCCGCTGCTGAAGTGGTTCGTGCCGTCGGTGGCCGGCGTCGCCAACGACGTCAAGAAGCCCGGCGTGACGGAGCTGGGCTACAGCCGCACCCCGGTGAAGGCCGCCGCCTCGCTGCCGGGGCTGTGGTCGCTGGTGCAGGCCGACCTGGCGAAGGTGAGACAACCGCTGCTGGTCTTCCACAGCGTCGAGGACCACGTGGTCAAGCCCACGAGCGTCGCGATCATCCGTGAGAAGGTCCCGCAGGCCACGATCGAGGAGCTTACCGATAGCTACCATGTTGCGACGCTGGACAACGATGCCCACAGGATCTTTGCCGGTAGCCTCGACTTCATCCGGACACATGCCTCGGTACCCTTGCAGAGGGACTGATCGCCCCCGGGGGGAAGTCGCGATCGCTGCGGAGAGGCCCATCTAGGTGACGCCCCAGAGTGACGAGGACGAGGTCTGGCGGCAGATCGTCGCGTCCTTCAACGACACAGCCGAGCGCGACTCGGCCGACCAGCCATGGCCGGACAGCGAGAACCTCCCGGCGGAGCCGACCCGCCGGGTCGTCAAGCCCTCGGAGGAACGTCTCGACGACGACCCGCCCGGCGATGTGCGGACCCACGATCCGGACGACGACCCGGACGACGAACCGGACGCGGACGACGCCGACCCCGACGACGAGGGCCACTTCGAGCCCCCGCCGCCGCCTCCGCTGCCCAAGCTCGACCTGCCGACCAAGGTGGCATGGGTGGCGCTGTTCGGCGGCCCGGCCTACCTGCTGGTCGCGGCGCTGGCGGGCTGGCACATGGAGGGCTGGGCGCTGTTCACCGCGGTGGCGGCGTTCATCGGGGGGTTCGTGGCGCTGGTGGTCCGCATGGGCGACGGCCCGCCCAACGACTCGGGCTGGGACGACGGCGCCGTCGTCTAGCCGGTCACGTCTGGCCGGTCACGACTGGCCGGTCACGACTTCGCGGTGGGGGTCTTCGGCGCGAACGACTCGACGACGTCGGTGTAGCGGTCGTCCTCGTCGACCTGGTGCCCGACGGCCCACACCGTGCCCTTGCCCGGCAGGTACGTCACGGCCTGCAGCCGCACGCTGCGCCGGCCGTCCTGGGCGTCGCCGCGGATGGCGGCGCACTCGTC
The DNA here is from genome assembly GCF_003236395.1 of Nonomuraea aridisoli. Classification (GTDB taxonomy): domain Bacteria; phylum Actinomycetota; class Actinomycetes; order Streptosporangiales; family Streptosporangiaceae; genus Nonomuraea; species Nonomuraea aridisoli. Next base: position 7,934 of record NZ_POUD01000062.1, read on the forward strand.
CTTCTCGCAGCGCAGCAGGAACGGCTCGGCCGCCCGCGCCGGGTCGTAGCCGGTGATCCAGTAACGGCCCTTGCCGTCGCCGGTCACGCCGTAGAGCCTCGCCTCGGAGCCGGGCAGCCGCAGCTCGCGCCAGCGCTTGCCGTTCCAGGTGAGCACGAGCGGCGCGATGTCGCCGGGCCCGTGGTAGACGCCGCCGACGGCGATCGCCCGCTTGGCGCTGTCGACCTGCACGTCGCGCAGGTAGCCGCCGCGGATGGAGGGCGCCTCCATCGCCTTCCACGAGCCGCCGGACTGGTGGACGATCAGCGGCTCGGTGCCGGTGTCGCCGACGGCGAAGCCGCCGTCGACCGCGTAGAGAGTGCCCTTCTCCTTGGTCTCCTGCACCGTCCAGGTCGTGCCGTCGCCGGTGAGGACGAGCCCGTTGCGATCGCGGCCGCCGACCGCGACGACGCGGCCGGGCTTGGCGTCGACGCCGCCCAGCCAGTCTCCGGCGCGCAGCCCCTGCGGCCTGACCCGGTCGAATCCGGTCGGGTCGCCGTGGGCGATGTACGGCAGCCCGTCGTGCCCGTCGCCGACCGCCCACACCTGTGACGGCGAGGCGGCGGCCAGCCCGCGCAGGTTTCCGGCGGACGTGTCGTCGCGCAGGCCCACCTCCGCCCATCTGCTGCCGTTCCAGTGGCGGATGGCGCCGCGGGTCTTCCAGACGTCCCAGATCTCCTGCTGGCCGACCGCCCACACGTCGCTCGGGGAGAGCGCGAGCACGTCGGACAGTGAGCCGTCGGCCTGGAGGCGCACGCTGGTCGACTGCTGCCACGCCTCGATCGAGCGTGGGCGGGGATCGGCATGCGCGGCGGGCGTGACCTGCGTCGAGGCCACGAACGTCGCCAAGATCAAGGAGAGCGCACGCCGCTGAGAGCGACGGGTCATGAACAAATGCTACGGGCTGACCGGCCCCTCTTGCCCTTTAGTGCCCAAGTCGCAACTCTGCCACGACCGGGAGATGGTCGCTGGCCGCGGAGAGATCGACGATCTCCGCGTCCACTCCCCCGCACGACACGACCTGCGCCTCCCGGGCGGCGAACACGCCGTCGATCCGCACGGACGGCCGCCGGGCGGAGAAGGTCAGGCCGTCGCCCTTGGGCGCCGCGGCGTGGCAGTCGGCCAGCCGGGTGGCGAGATAGCGCCAGGCCGGCTGGTGCGGCTGCTCGTTGAGGTCGCCGGCGAGCACGATCGCCGCGCCGAACCGGGCGGCCACCCGTTCCATCAGCGACACCGCCTCGGCGGCGTGGTGCACCCTGGCCGGGTCGTTGAGGTCGAGATGGAGCGAGCCGACGGCCAGCCGCGACCCGCCCGCCTGCACCACGGCGACGGCCAGCCCGCGCCGCTCCAGCCCGAGGAAGCCGCGCAGCCGGAGGCTCTCGGCGTGCAGCACGCGGGCCCGCCGCCCGGTCAGCACGGCCACGCCGCCCACCCGGCCCGGCGTCGCCACCGCCAGGCCGGCCGCCGCGGCCAGCGCCGCGCGCCTGGCCCGCCAGCGGCCGAACCGGGGCGCCTCCTGCACGCACAGCACGTCGGCGCGCATGGCGGTGATGACCCTGGTGAGCGCGGGCACGCTGTCGCGCATCCCGTGCAGGTTGTAGGTCGCGACCCTGATCGTCACGTACGGCCGGGCTCTAGCGCCGGCGGGCGAGGTCGGCGGCGCCCACCATGCCGGCGGAGGCGCCCAGCTCGGCCAGCCGGATGTCGGCCAGCGGGCGGTGGCCGCGGCCGGTGAGCCGTTCGGCGAAGGCCGCTCTGGCCCGGTCGAGGAACAGGTCGGCGGCCCTGGAGACGCCGCCGCCGATGATGAAGCAGCCGGGGTCGAGGATGGCCGCCAGGTCGGCCATGCCCTGCCCGAGCCAGTCGGCGAACACCCCGAACGCGGCCAGCGACGCCTCGTCGCCGCGCTGCGCGGCCTCGGTGACCTCCTCGCCCTCGATCTTGCCACCGGCCAGGCCGAGCAGCGTGCGGGCGCGGCCGGGGTCGGCGGCGGCGATCTCCCTGGCCTCCTTGACCAGCGCCTGGCCGCTGGCGTACTGCTCCCAGCAGCCGATGTTGCCGCAGCCGCACGGCCGGCCGCCGGGCTGCACCTGCATGTGGCCCAGCTCGGCGCCCATGCCCCAGCGCCCGCGGTAGAGGGCGCCGTCGAAGACCAGGCCGCCGCCGATGCCGGTGCCGAGCGTCAGGCAGACCACGTGGGACTGCCCCCGGCCCGCGCCGAACCGGGTCTCGCCCCAGGCCATGGCGTTGGCGTCGTTCTCGATCACGACGGGCAGGCCCACGAGGCCGCTGATCTTCTTCTGCAGCGGCTCCTCGCGCCAGGCGAGGTTGGGGGCGAAGCGCACCATCGACCGGGTCTCGTCGACGAACCCGGCCGCGCCCACCCCGACGGCCTCGATGTCCCTGCCGGCGGACAGCTCGCGAACGACGTCGGCCACCGTCTCGGCCACCAGGTCGGGGCGGTCGGCGGCGGTGGGCCTGCGCGTTTGTTCGACGATCTCGCCGTTGTCGTCGACCACGCCGGCGGCCACCTTCGTCCCGCCGATGTCGACACCGATCGTGAGCATGCCCCGTGTCTCCCTATCCCAGATCTATGCGTTCCACGTTGTCGCGGTCGCGGTCGCGGTCGTCGGCCTGCCGGCGGGGGGCGGGCTTGCTCAGCGCGTCGAGCGCGCCGCGGAACGCCGCGAACAACTCGCCGCCCGCGGCCACGAGGTGGCCCGTCACGTCGTTGCCCGACTCGCGCTGCGCGGCGATCGCGCGGCACAGGGGGCAGGCGCGGCAGACGTACTCGTCGTGGGCGTCGGAGACCGCCTCCTCCCACACGTCGCGCTCACGCCGGCCGCCTCCGGAGAAGGAGTCGGTGAACGAGTTGAACACGCTCCTGCCGACCTGGCGGGTGGCCCGCCCCTGAATCGATTCGAACAGTTTGCGTGCCTCGTCGGCGACGGTGCCGATGGGGTCTTTGTCGTTGCTCTCGGTCATGTGGCCCTCCATGCGTCCGGGGTCGCTCATCTCTTCAACTCATCAGGTTGCGGATTCGCTCCCCGAATTGGACGGTAGTCCAGACGGGGACCCCGTGGGCGGGTCCGACGGCGCCCACCGCACGCGGAGCACGCCGTCGCGGAGCGCCGCCCCGCTGATCTTCCTGCGGGCCAGCGCCGCGGGCAGCGCCAGGATCCTGCGGTACGGGCCGGCGGTGACGATCAGCTCGTCACCCTTGCGGGCCAGGTCGACGTCGTCGCGGTCGGCGCCCGGCAGGGCCAGCTCCAGCTCGTCGGCGCTGAGGCGCAGCGGCGGCTCGACCTCGTGGGGCGCGAACGGGTCGGACGCGCCGTACATCTCGGCGCCCACCTGGGCCAGGGCGTCCACGCCGACCGGCTCGGCGGGCAGGTACGGCACCACGTGAACGGGCAGCGGCGCGAACGACTCCTCCGCCTCGGCCAGCAGCCTGGCCTGCGCCGCCACCCAGCCGGCCCGCCAGCCGTCGGCGCCCTCCGCCGGGAAGACCCGGTTGGCGACGACGGCGTCGACGCGGTAGCCGTACAGGCTGAGGGAGGTCAGGGTGCGCCGGGCCTCGGCGAGCACCACGGACTCGGGGGTGAGCACGAGCCGCACGGAGGCGTGGTCGCCGGTGAGCAGCTCGCGCACCTCCATCAGGCCGCGGTGGAACCGCTCGCCGGCGTTCATGACGTCCTGGCCGGGCGCGCTGACGTGGGCCACGCTGCGCATGAACGGCGACACCAGCCGGACGAGCCTGCGGCCGACCGGCAGCAGCCGGTTGACGTGCCAGTCGAGCGCCTCGGGCAGGGCCAGCAGCCGCAGCGTCTCGGCGGTGGGCGCGCAGTCGACCACGATGACGTCCCAGCGGTCCTCGCGGGCCCGCTCGCGCAGCTCCAGCAGCGCGATGACCTCCTCGGCGCCGGGCAGCACCGTGATCTCCTCGGAGGTGATCTCGTCGAGGCCCAGCTCGACCAGGGCGTTCCTTGCGTAGTCCTGCAGCTCGCCCCAGTGGCGCTCCAGCGACTTCTGGGTGTCGACCTGGTGCAGGTGGAGGCCCGGCGCGATCTCGCCCGGCTCGACGGCGAGCGCGTCGGCCAGCGAGTGGGCGGTGTCGGTCGACACGATCAGTGTCTTGAGCCCGCGGCGCGCGGCGAGCGTGGCCGTCGCGGCGGCGGCCGTGGTCTTGCCCACGCCGCCCTTGCCGGTGAAGAGCAGGACGCGCGGGCTCAACTGGCGCGGCCCTCGGCGCGCTTCTTCAGGCCCTTGAGCGCGGTGTCCACGATCACCTTCTCCGCCTTGCGCTTGATCAGGCCGATCATGGGGACACTGAGATCGACCGCCAGCTCGTACGTCACCTCGGTGCTCCTGCCCGCATCGGCGAGCCGGTAACTCCCCCGCAGATCGGAGACCATCGTGCCGGGCTCGACCACCTTCCAGCCGACGCCGTCGTCGCCGTCCCAGGTGTAGCCGAGGGTGTAGGTGTCGCTGATCGGGCCGGCGTCCAGCTTGAACCGCACCGTCAGCGCCCGGCCGTCGGGGCCGGTGTCGAGCACCTCGGCGCTCTTGACCTGCCCGGCCCATTCGGGGTAGCTCGGAAAGTCCGCGATGACCGCCATGACCTCGGCGCGGCCGGCTCCGATGGTGATGCTCGAAGTGGTGCGATCAGGCATGCGACCACCGTAGTGCACAAAGCGCGGCTTGCGGTGGACCGGCCGACGCGGCACCGCGAAGCGGTCAGGTCACCACTCCAGCACGTACGGCACGCCCTTCCCCCGGAAGTGCCCCACGTTCACGCATTCGGTACGGCCGATGCGGGTGCGGGGTCGCAGGGGGTTGTGCACGTGGCCGAACAGGGCGTAGCGCGGCTGGGTGCGCCGGATGGCCTCCAGGGTGGCCTCGCTGCCGCGTTCGAAGCGCCGGGCCACCACGTCGTAGAGCAGTTCGGGCACCGCGGGCGGGATGTGGCAGCACAGCACGTCGACCTCGCCGACGGCCTCGACCTTGGCGGCGTACTCCTCGTCGTCGATCTCGTTGGGGGTGCGGTAGCGGGTCTTCAGCCCGCCGCCCACGAACCCGAACCGCAGCCCGCCGATCTCGGTCACCTGCCCGTCGAGCACCTGGTGACCGGGCCGGAGGTAGTCGGCCCACAGACGGGGCAGGTCGACGTTGCCGTACGTCAGGTAGGCCGGGACGGGCATGGCGGCGAAGAGGGTCGCGTACTGGGCGCGGACGTTGCGTTCGATGTGCTCGCGGGGGTCGCCGTCGAGCGTGGCCCACAACCGCGCCGACATGGCCCTGGCCTCGTCGAAGCGTTTGGCCGTGCGCAGGGCGATGAACTCGGTGGCGTTGTCGGCCCCGAACAGGTCGGCGAAGATGCCCTGGGCGTGGTCGTCGTAGTCGACGAAGAGGATCAGGTCGCCGAGGCAGATCAGGGCGTCGGCGCCGTCACCGGCCCTGGCCAGCGCGTCTGCTCTGCCGTGGACGTCGCTGACGACATGGACCCTCATGAGGGAAATCCTACGAGTGTCGGCTGCTAGCGTGTTGAACGCCGTTCATAACGCCTCTATGACAAACCTACCCGTGCGTAACTTGGCGCGGTAACGTCCTGGCGGTCACGAAAGAGGAGAGTTCATCCGTGCGCGAGTACAGCGTCCCCATTCTGGTCGATGTGCCCGGCTCCGCCAGCCTGACCGACACCGTGTTCGAGCGGGCCGAGCGTGAGCCCGGAACCGTGGTCCTGCGGCGCAAGACCGACGCGGGCTGGCCGGCGGTCACCGCGGCCGAGTTCCGCGACCAGGTGGTCGAGCTGGCGCGGGGGCTGATCGCGGCGGGCGTCGAGCACGGCGACCGCGTCGCGCTGATGTCGCGCACCCGCTACGAGTGGACGCTCATCGACTACGCCGTCTGGTCCATCGGCGCGGTCACCGTGCCGATCTACGAGACCTCCTCGGCCGAGCAGGTCCGGTGGATCCTGGAGGACAGCGGGGCCAAGGCCGTGTTCGTCGAGCTGGACGGGCACGAGGAGGCCGTCAGGCAGGCGGCGCCCGGCCTCAAGCACGTCTGGCGGGTCGACCAGCCGCTGGAGACCGGCGAGGTCACCGCATCCGACGTCGGCGAGCGCAGGAAGCAGGTCGTCGCGGCCGACCTGGCCACGATCGTCTACACCTCCGGCACCACCGGGCGGCCCAAGGGCTGCCGGATCACCCACGACAACCTGCTGTTCACCGCGCTCAACACGCTGCGGGGGCCGCTGGAGCCGCTGTTCGCCGGCAAGAGCCCGTCCGCGCTGCTGTTCCTGCCGCTGGCGCACATCTTCGCCCGGATCATCCAGGTGGCCATCATCGAGGCGGGCGCGCTGCTCGCGCACACGCCCAACATGAAGAACGTCGCCCCCGACCTGCAGGACTTCCAGCCGACGTTCCTGCTGGGCGTGCCCCGCGTGTTCGAGAAGGTCTACAACGCCGCCGAGCAGAAGGCGATCGCGGGCGGCAAGGGCAAGATCTTCGCCCGCGCCGTGGACGTCGCGGTGGCCTGGAGCAAGGCGGAGAGCACCGGCGGGGCGGGCCTCGGCCTGCGCCTGCAGCGCGCCGTCTTCGACAGGCTGGTGTACGCCAAGCTGCGCGCCGCCACCGGCGGCCGGCTCTCGGCGGCGGTCTGCGGCGGCTCGGCGCTCGGCGACCGGCTCGGCCACTTCTTCCGCGGCGTCGGCATCGAGGTCTTCGAGGGCTACGGCCTCACCGAGACCACCGCTCCGTGCTCGGTCAACCTGCCGGGCGCCAACAAGATCGGCACGGTCGGCAAGCCGCTGCCCGGCGTCGCGCTGCGCATCGCCGACGACGGCGAGATCCTGGCCAAGGGCCGCAACGTCTTCCACGGGTACTGGAAGAACGACGAGGCCACCGGCGAGGTGATCGACGCCGAGGGCTGGTTCCACACGGGTGACGCCGGCGAGCTCGACGCCGACGGCTACCTGCGCATCACCGGGCGCAAGAAGGAGATCCTGGTGACGGCGGCGGGCAAGAACGTCGCGCCCGGCCCGCTGGAGGACGCGCTGCGCGCCCATCCGCTGATCTCCCAGGCGATGCTCGTGGGCGACGGCCGGCCGTACGTCGCCGCGCTCGTCACGCTCGACCCCGAGGCCCTGCCGCCGGGCGTCTCCGTGGCGGAGCTGCGCGCCGACCCGAAGACGCAGGCGGAGATCCAGGCGGCCGTGGACCGGGCGAACCTCATGGTGTCGAAGGCCGAGCAGATCAAGAAGTTCACGATCCTCGGCGCCGACCTCACCGAGGACAGCGGCCACCTGACGCCCACCCTCAAGGTGAAGCGCAACCTCGTGATGCGCGACTTCGCTAAAGAGATCGACGAACTGTACGCCTGAGGCGTTGGAAATCGTCGCCGCAATATAAGCGGATAATTCCGAATTCACCCGCCCATTGGCCGCCTGACCAGGGGAATCTCCATTCGATTCCGCCTTGCAGCCGCAGGCCGCGGAGTATTCTCGGGGCAAAGAAAACGGGGACCGGAGATCCTTACCATCCCCGGTCCCTTACCCCAAGGTAAGGGAGAATTCCCTGAGCATCGAGGAAGCGGGCATCGCGTTCGTCAGCTCGACGCGCTTGAGGGCAGCAACCAGTCCTTCCTGGAGACCCAGAAGTCGATGCTGGAGACCCAGACGGAGATGATGCGGATTCTGCTCGGCATTCAGCGCAGGCTCGACGTCAACTGGCTTTCCGGTGAAGGGCGGGTCCGCCGCGGACGAGGCGGGCCCGCCCTTCGCGTAAGTCAGCTGCTCGCATGTTCGCCCGCCTCCTCGTCCGCCGTGCGGGTACGGACGTCGAGCGTGCCGTACTGGCCGCCGCGCACCCGGGCGGGGTCGAAGAGGTTCGCCAGGTAGGCGACGTCGTCCGCGCTGAGCGGGACGCCGGTGGCGGCGACGTTCTGGCGCGCGTACACGGCCCGCTTCGTGCCGGGGATGGGGGCGATGTCGTACGGCTGCGCGAGCAGCCAGGCCAGGGCGATCTGCCCCGGAGTGTGGCCGCGCTGGTCGGCGAACGCCTTCAGCTCCTCCACCAGGCGCAGGTTCTCCGTGAAGTTCTCCCCCTGGAACTTGGGCAGGGTGGCGCGGAAGTCGTCGCCGGAGAACGCGGTGTCGCCGGTGAAGCGGCCGGCGAGCGCGGCGCGCCCCAGCGGGCTGTACGGGACGAAGGTGATGCCCAGCTCGCGGCAGGCGGGCAGGATCTCCTGCTCCACCTCCCGCGCCCAGAGCGAGTACTCGCTCTGCAGCGCCGACAGGGGCGCCACCGAGGCGGCCCGGCGCAGCACGTCCGGCCCGACCGCGCTGAGGCCGATCGCCCGCACCTTCCCCGCGGTGACCAGCTCGGCCATCGCGCCGACGGTGTCCTCGATCGGCACGGTGACGTCCAGGCGATGGGTGTAGTAGAGGTCGATGTGGTCGACGCCGAGGCGGCGCAGGCTGGCGTCGCAGGCCTGGGCCACGTACTCGGGGCGTCCGTCGACGGTCACCGAGCCGTCCGGGCCGAGCCGCGCGCCGAACTTCGTGGCCAGGACCACCTGGTCGCGCACGCCGCGCACGGCACGGCCGAGCAGCTTCTCGTTGTGACCGAACCCCTTCACGGACTGGCCGGTGGCCGCGCCGGCCGCGCCGTAGATGTCGGAGGTGTCGAAGAAGTCGATGCCGGCGTCGATGGCGGCGTGGATCGTGGCGACGGACTCCTCCTCGTCGGCGTCGCCGTAGAACTGCGACATCCCCATGCAGCCCAGGCCGATCGGCCGGATGGTGATGTCGGTGTGTCCGAGGGTGACACGGGCTTCCCTCACAGTGGTCCTCCTCCGGACTCTCGGGGCGCCGATGGCCGGGAGACGTCCTTCACTAAGTAGGTGTCCAGTGGACCGTTACAGGGCGACGTTAGCGGTCCATCGGACACTTAGCAAGTGGCCGGTGGACCGCTATCCTGGGGCCCCGAGGAGGTTCGATGGACGACGTGGAGGCGCCCGCCTTCCAGCGCGCCAGGCGCCCCGAGCACCGCGAGCTCCGCCGGCGGGAGATCCTGGACGCCGCGGAGGCGCTGCTGGCCGAGCTGCCGGTGGAGGAGATCAGTCTCCGGGAGCTCGGGCGCAGGCTGGGCGTGTCGAAGACCCATGTGGTGCGTTACTTCGAGAGCCGCGAGGGCGTCTTCCTGGAGCTCCTCGGCCGGTTGCGGCGGTCCTGGCTCGAGGCCCTGGCGAACGAGTGGCCGGCCCCGCCCTGCGAGGCCGACGACGTGATGCGGGCGTGGGCCGGCTCGCTCGCCGCCCGGCCCATGTTGTGCCAGCTGTGGAGCCTGCTGCCGACCGTCCTGGAACGGAACGTCTCCGCCGAGGCCGTACGCGCCTACAAACTCGCCGACCTGGAAGACCGCACCACGCTGGCGCGCCTGGTCAGCGACCGCGTGCCGGGTCTCGGCGCGGACGACGCCATGACGCTCACGCGGTACGCCGTCGTCGCGCTGGTGGGCCTGTGGCCGCTCAGCAACCCGACCCCGACCCTCGTGGAGGCCACGGCCGACCCCCGGCTCCGGGCCTCCCGGGTGGACTTCGCCACCATGTACGGCGAGATCCTGCAGACCACGCTCGCGGGCCTCCTCGCCCGCGCGTAGCGTCGTCTATCTGCCGCGCCTGGACCCTTCCGAGGCGAGAACCGCCGCGACCGCGTTCACCGGAACGGTCATACCGGTGCGCTTGAGTTCATCGCAAATCCGGTACGGCTCCCAGGCCGGATATTTCTTGGCCAGTTTCACGATGGCGTCGCGCTGGGCCTTGGAAAGCGCGGCGGCGTCGCCCTGACGGTGGGGCTCATCACTCTTGATCACATGGCGCACCGAAGAACCGGTGTCGTCGTCATATGTCATGCGCACTCCCGTGTCTCCATTGACCAAGGACAATTGAGGAGCCAGTGCACGGAAGTGTACGCAAGATACTGGTGTGAAAGTGGCACAAGCCACAGATTGCGCTTCAGAGTTCGGCGGGTCGCGTTTCCGTGTCGGAGAGTGCCTCGATCGCCGGCCGCAACCTCCCCGGCGGGCGCGCACAGCGGTCGAGGCGTTGCAGCATGAAACGCAGGCGCTCGACCAGCCCCGGCGTGGGAGGCGTCAGGCTGCGGGCCTTCCTGAACGCCGCGACGGCCTCGTCGAGATCGCCCTCGTCCAGCCGCAGACCGCAGAGGGCGAAGCCGAGGAAGTCCCACGCGGTGAAATCCCGGTCGTCCCGCGCGGTGGGATCGTCCGAGTCGAGCCGGAGCCGGCCCATGGCGTCCCCGTACAACTGGGCGAAGAGCTTCTTTGCCTTGACGACGTCGCGCTGCTCCCTCGCGACCAGCGCCAGCAGCGCGAGCACGACGAGCGAGCGGCCCCCGCGCCGGTAACGCGCGGCGCTGTCGATCTCGTACGCGGCCTCGTCGACCTTGTCGATCTTCAGGTAGGCCACGCACAGCGTGGTCCGCGCCTGTAACAGGATGACGGGGTCGCGGGTCCGCACCGCCTGCTCGACCGCCTTGTCCGCCATCTCGATGGCCCATCCGGGCTGTGTGGTCAGGTGCAGGTCGGCGCGGCCGTCCAGGCAGGCCGCCAGCAGCCAGGCGTCGTCGCGTTCGGCCTCCTCCCGCTCGGCTGCCTCCATGTACCGCCACGCCTCGGCGGTCCTGCCCAGCTCGGCGTGCCAGCGGGCCAGTTTGAGTGCGAGGTTGACGGTCCTGGACGAGGCGAAGTTCCTGGCCGGCTCGTCGGTGGGGAATTCCGGCGACTGCGCCAGGCCGAGCGCCTCCTGGGCGCACGCGATGGCCTGGGCGTACCGACCCCAGCGACGATGGCAGTTGGCGAGCCCCTCCAGCGCGCCCATGACGACCGGCAGGTCACCGAGCCGGAGCGCCGCGTCGCGGACGTAGGTGTGCTCGCAGTACGCCTCCTGGGTCCGGTTGAACTCCCAGTGCATCGCCGCCATGTTCGCGTGGATCCTGATGACGCTGTCGGCGTCCTCCAGCTCGTCGGCGTGGCGCAGGGCCCGGCCGTAGGCCAGGTTGGCCGCGTCGCGCTGCCCCCGCTGCGCGTAGATGTCGCCGAGCGCGGTGTCGTTGGCCATCTCCAGGCGGGTGACGCCGAGCTTGTCCCTGAGCTCCTCGCGCTGCGCGAGGAGCAGGAAGCCGCAGTTCCACTCGCGCAGCACGGCGTCGATCCGCTCGACCAGCTCGTGGGCCGAACGGTGGAGCCCCGCCCGCATCAGCGCCGCCAGCTCGGCGAAGTGCACTCTCAGGTCGTCGACGCTGCGCGGGTTCTGGTGCCTCAGCCCGGTCAGCGCGTTGGCGGCGCGGTGCAGCAGGTCCGGCCATCTCTCGCCGCTGGTCGGGTCCTCCACCGCGATGTCCTCCGACAGCCAGTCGGGGCCGGATCGCGGCAGGTAGTAACGGCCGTTCGACGTGCTGCGGACGAGGTGACGGTCGGCCAGAGCCCCCAGCGCGTTGCCGATCGCGGCGAGGTCGTGCTCCTCGGCCAGGATGGCGACGGCCGCGGCGTCGACCGGGGTGGCGTACGCGGCGAGGGCTTCCAGGACGGTGCGCTGTACCGGGCCGAGCCCGCGCAGCAGGGTGCGGGTGAGGAACTGCGGCACGTCCTTGGCCGGCATCAGCGACAGGTGCTCGGCCAGCGTCCTCGCGTCGAATCCGCTGTCGGTCATGAGGACGGCGTGCACCAGCTCGGCCAGCCGCAGGTTGCCCTGCAGTTTCCAGGACAGGACCTGCAGGGTGGCCTTGGGGAGGCTCGCCAGGCCCAGCGCGCCGTTGCGGTCGAGCCCGCGGAGGAAGTCGAAGAAGAACCGCTCGGGCAGTTGCTCCACCCATACCCGCCGCGCCGTCGACGGCCACGTGTGCCCTTGGGGAGAGCCCGGCTCCACCTGGGTGACGAGCACCACCGAGACCCGGTGACGCGGCCTGGTGGCGATCACCTCGAACGCCTCGTCCAGGTCGATGTCGACGCACTGGTCGCGGTTGCGGTTCACCAGGTTCTCGGCGCAGTCGACGAGGACGACCACGGGTCTGTCATCGAGAGCCTCGAGGGCCACCTCGAGGCGGGCGAGCGACGACTCACCGTGCCGGCGGGCGATCGGGGACGCGCCGTCGCCCTCGATCGCGTCGATCAGCGTCTTGACGTCCAGCCGTACGTCGGGGGTTGCCTCGTGGCGGTGGACCCGTAGCTCCGGCCGCTCCAGCTCCAGCTCGTCCAGCACGGTGTTGACGAGCTTGGACTTCCCGACACCGGAGGTGCCGCCGACGACGACGATGCCCCACGGCCCCTCCAGGAGCCGGCGGTGCAGGTCGTCGGTCTCCTTCTCGCGGTCCAGCAGCCGGGCTTCCGAGCGGTGACGGTCGGGCGCGGGCGGCGGAGGATCCTCCGGCTTCCGGTCGGAGCGCAGCGCCAGGACGCCGAAGAGGATGGTGGCGGGAAGGCCGAGCACGCCGGTGATCCAGCCGATGCGTTCGACCCAGTCCCAGGGATCTTCGGGACGGTCCCCGGCCAGCGCCTGCCACCAGCCCCAACGGGCGCCTCCGGCGACGATGCTCGCGATGAGGACGATCGTGATCGTGCCGTACGCCGCCCGCCGCCAGCCGGTTCTCTCCACGCTGTCATCTATACGTCGAGGGGAGGAACCGGAAAAGAGAGATGTTCGTCCACACCGGTCAGGTCGTGGGACCGGTGATGATGAGGTGGCCGACGCGGCAGGCGAGGGCGTCCCTGGCCGGTGGCGGCAGCCCTGAGTCGGAGACGAGGACGTCCGCCTCCGTGAGGGCCGCGATCGTGCAGATGCCGACCGTGCCCCACTTGGTGTGGTCGGCGGGCACCACCAGCCGGTCGGCGGCCTCCACCAGGGCGCGGTCGGTCTCGGCCTCCATCATGTTGGGGGTCGTGAAGCCGGCCCTGAGCGTCATGCCGTGCACCCCGAGGAACAGCACGTCCACGTTGAGGCGGCGGATGGCGGCCACCGCGACCGGGCCGACCAGCGCGTCGGAGGGCGTGCGTACGCCGCCGACCAGCACGACCGTCTGGTCGGGGCGGCCGGTGTGCCGGAAGACGTCGGCGACGCGCACCGAGTTCGTCACGACGGTCAGCGCGGGGACGGCGGCCAGGTGGTGGGCGAGCGTCCAGGTCGTGGTGCCGGCCGACAGGCCGACCGTGGCGCCGGGCCGGACGAGGGCGGCGGCGCGGCGCGCGATGGCCTGCTTCTCCCGTTCCTGGCGGACGCACTTGACCGCGAAGCCCGGCTCGTCGGTGGAGCCGACGACGGTGGCGCCGCCGCGTACCTTGGCCACCAGGCCGCGCCGGGCCAGCACCGCGAGGTCGCGGCGGATGGTGAGGTCGGAGACGCCGAACGCGCGCACCAGCTCGACCACGCGTACGCCGCCGTTCTGCCGGACGAGCTCCAGAATCGCCTGTTGACGCTGAGGGGCGAGCATCGCATCACCAGATCCCGACAGGTTCCGACACGGTCCCAAAGGGCTCAAAGTGGATTTCTTTTCGCATCATGACACGGCGGTGCGACCAATGCTCTGCACGATTCGTCATGAAATCGTGCGTTGACAGTTGGAAATGTTCGCTTTTCGATGAATGGAAGTGAGCGAACTCGGGGGAACGTGAAGGGTCCGGCAAGGAGGAGCCCCACCATGGACCAACGTCTGCCGATCTCCCGCCGTCATCTCCTGCTCGGTGCCGCCGCCACGTTCGGCGTCCCCGCCGTCCTCGCCGGATGCGGCTCCGACAGCCCCGCGCCCGGGCCGGGCGGCAACCTGGGCACGGTCACCATCGGCTCCAACGCCTCCGACGAGATCCCGAAGCGGACCCTCGAGACCGTGGTCAAGGGCTTCACCCAGGCCACCACGCGGATCAACACGGTCGACCACAACACGTTCCAGGAGAACATCAACCGCTACCTGAGGGGCACGCCCGAGGACGTCTTCACCTGGTTCGCGGGCTACCGCATGCAGTTCTTCGCCGAGCAGGGGCTGGCCGTCGACATCTCCGACGTCTGGCAGGAGATCGGCGCCGACTACACGCAGGCGTTCAAGGACCAGTCGACCGGCGTGGACGGAAAGCAGTACTTCGTGCCGTTCAGCTACTACCCGTGGGCGGTCTTCTACCGCAAGAGCCTGTGGGAGGAGAACGGCTACGAGGTCCCGGCCACGCTGGACGAGCTCACCGCCCTGGCCAGGAGGATGCAGGGCGACGACATCATCCCGATCGCGTTCGCCGACAAGGACGGCTGGCCGGCGATGGGCACGTTCGACATCCTGAACATGCGGCTGAACGGCTACGACTTCCACATCTCGCTCATGCAGGGCAAGCAGTCGTGGACCGACCCGAAGGTCAGGCAGGTGTTCGACACCTGGCGCGGGCTGATGGAGTTCCACCAGCCGGCGGCGCTGGGGCGTACGTGGCAGGAGGCCGCGCAGTCGCTGGCGCAGAAGCAGACCGGGATGTACGTGCTCGGGATGTTCGTCGCCCAGCAGTTCCCGGAGGCCGACCGCGACGATCTCGACTTCTTCACCTTCCCCGAGATCAACCCGGCGTACGGGACGGACTCCATCGACGCCCCCATCGACGGCTACATGATCTCCGCCAAGGCCAGGAACGTGGAGGGCGCCAAGGCACTGCTCAAGCACTTCGCCCAGGCCTCGTCGCAGAACGTCGCCACCGAGCTGGACCCGGGCACCCTGGCCGCCAGCTCCAAGGCCGACACCTCCGGCTACAGCGCCCTGCAGAAGCGCGGCGCCGAGCTGGTGTCGCAGGCGACGCACATCGCGCAGTTCCTCGACCGCGACACCCGCCCCGACTTCGCCTCCACCGTGATGATCCCGTCACTGCAGTCGTTCGTCAGCGAACCGGACGAGATCGAATCATTGCTGGCGAGCATCGAGCAGCAGAAGGCCAACATCTTCCGCTGATGGCCGCCAAGACCCGTCGCTACTCCGCCCGCGACATGGCCGTCCTGGTCATCGGGCTGGGGGTGGCCATCGTCGTCAACGTGGGCGTCATCTGGGGGCCCGCGCTGGCCTCCATCGGGTTGTCCGGCACCGACTGGAGCGGCATCGGGCCCATCGAGTGGGTGGGCGGCCAGAACTACCACGACCTGGCCGCCGAGTACCCGCCGTTCTGGTCGGCCGTCCGCAACAACGTGCTCTGGCTGGGCTTCCTGGCGCTGGTCGCGACGCCGTTCGGGCTGTTCTGCGCGGTGCTGCTGGACCGGCGGCTGCGGATGTCGCGGTTCTACCAGAGCGCGCTCTACATGCCGGTCGTGTTGTCGCTGGCCGTGGTCGGCTTCATCGCGCAGCTCGTCTACTCCTCCGACTACGGCGTGCTCAACTCGGTGACCGGGCTGAGCGTGGACTGGCTGGGCGACAGCTCGATCAACATCTGGGTGGTGATGGTGGCCGCCGCCTGGCGGCACGTCGGCTACGTCATGGTGATCTACCTGGCCGGGCTGAAGGCGGTGGACCCGGCGCTGAAGGAGGCGGCGGCCATCGACGGCGCCAGTGAGCGGCAGGCGTTCTTCCGCGTGGTGTTCCCGACGTTGCGGCCGGTCAACGTGATCGTGCTGGTCATCACGGTGATCGAGGCGCTGCGGGCGTTCGACATCGTGTACGCGATCAACCGCGGCAGGAACGGGCTGGAGCTGCTGTCGGTGCTCGTCACCGAGAACATCGTGGGCGAGGCGAGCAGGATCGGGTTCGGCTCGGCGATCGCGGTGATCCTGCTGGCGATCTCGGTGGGGTTCATCGCCACGTACCTGTCTCAGATGTTCCGGGAGGAGCGATGACCGTCACCGCCTCCGCTCCCCCGCCCTCGTCGCGGCGGGTCCGGCCGCTGCGCGTCCTGCTGCACGTCTTCCTCACGCTGGTGGCGCTCGGGTGGCTGCTGCCGCTCGCCCTGGCCGTGTACGCCTCGCTGCGGCCGTACGACGAGACCGCGCGCCTCGGCTACTTCTCGCTGCCCGAGCGGCTCACGCTCGACTACTACACGCAGGCGTGGAGCCAGGCCGAGCTGCCGCGCTACTACCTCAACACGCTGATCATCGTCATCCCCGGCGTGGTGCTGACGCTGCTGCTGGCGTCGTTCACGGCGTTCGCGATCGCGCGGCTGCGCATCCCGGGCCGCAGGACGCTGCTGATCGTCTTCACCGCGGGCAACCTGCTGCCGCCCCAGGTGCTCATCACGCCGCTCTACACCGTCTACACGATGGTCCCGCTGCCCGCGTGGTTGTCGGACTCGATGTCGTTGTACGACTCCTACCTCGGGCTCATCCTCGTCCACGTGGCGTTCCAGTTCGGCTTCTGCGTGTTCGTCATGGCGAACTTCATGCGCACGATCCCCGAGGAGATCAACGAGGCGGCGCTGGTGGACGGCGCGGGGGTGTGGAAACGCTACTGGCGGCTGACCATGCCGCTGTGCCGGCCGGTGCTGGCGGCGCTGGGAACGCTGCAGTTCACCTGGATGTACAACGACTTCCTGTGGGCGCTCGTGCTGATGTCGTCGGGCGACAAGCTGCCCGTCACCTCGGCACTGAACAACCTGCGCGGCCAGTTCTTCACCGACTACAACCTGCTGGCCGCCGGCTCGATGCTGGTGGCGCTGCCGACGCTGATCGTCTTCCAGCTGCTGCACAAGCAGTTCGTCGCCGGGCTCACGCTCGGCTCCACGAAGGGTTAAAGGAGGGCGTGGAAGCGGGCGGCGACGCGGTCCCACGCCCACTCTTCGGCGATCCACTCACGGCCGGCCGCGCCCATCTTGCGGGCCTTCGCGGGGTCGGTGAGCAGCTCCACGACGGCCTGGGCGATCTGGTCCACGTCCTCGCCGTCGACCACGAGCCCGGTCTCGCCGGGCCGAACCGCGTCGGGCGCGCCACCGGACGCGCCCGCAACCACCGGCAGCCCGGACGCGGACGCCTCCAGGAACACGATCCCGAGCCCCTCCACGTCCACCCCCCGCCACCGGGTACGGCACGGCATCGCGAACACGTCGGCCGCCGCGTAGTGGCCCGGCAGCGCGGCGGCGGGGACGGTGCCGGTGAACCTGATCGACTCCCGCCCGCCGGCCAGCCGCTCCAGGCTCCCCCGGTACGGGCCGCCGCCCACGAGCAGCAGCACGGCGTCCGGCACCGAGCGCAGCACCCGCGGCCAGGCCCGGATGAGGTGGTCCTGGCCCTTGCGGGGCACCAGGCGCGAGACGCACACCACCACGGGCCGGCCGTCCAGGCCCAGCTCGGCCTTGGCGGCGCCGGGGTGGAACTGCCCGACGTCCACGCCGGGCGCGAGGCGGACGAGCTTGGCGGGCGGGATCACCGCGGCCAGGCGCGCACGGGTGTACTCCCCGAGGTAGGTCACCACGTCGGCGTGCCCGCCGATCCGGCGCAGCACCGCGCGGAACCCGGGGGCGCTCGCCCACGACGCCTCGTGGCCGTGGGTGAGCATCACCACGCGACGGGCGCCCGCCCGGCGCAGCCGCGGCGCGAGCAGGCCGAGCGGCGCCGCCGCGCCGAACACCACGGTCCCGGCGCGGTGCTCGGCCACCAGCCCGGCCGCCGTACGGGCGACGGCCGGGGTGGGCAGCATGAGCCGCGTCGGATGCCGCACGATCCGGTACGGCTGGCGCCGGTCGAACTCCGCGCAGCCCGGCCAGGCGGGCGCGTAGACGGCCACGCCGGGCGTGCGCAGCGCGAGCCCGTGCACGAACGACTGGATGCCGCCGGGGCGGGGCGGGAAGTCGTTCGTGACGATCAACACGTTCGGCACGACCCCTGACAGTGACTCTGTCGCGGGCTCTGGGACGCGCTCGGTCACGGCACCGGGGCGCCGTTCAGCTTCGCCCAGGCGCGGGCCATCGCGATGCGTTCCGGGCTGGACGGATGGGAGGCATAGAGCAGATATTCCATCGCATCCGGCGACAAATCCGAAATGTTGGTGACGGCCAGGCGTCTTTGCATGGCGACGAACGTGGCCGGGTCGCGGGTCAGGTCGAGCGCGTGCACGTCGGCCCTGGCCTCGATGTGGCGGCTGATCAGGTTCTGGGCGGGGCTCATGAGCAGCGTGCCGAGGGTCATCAGCCCCATGACGACGCCCACCGCCCGGGGGTCGGCGATCGAGGTGACGCCGGCGCGCCGCCGCAGGGCGCCGAAGACGAGGTACAGCAGGATCGCGCCGAGCGCCGAGCCGAGGCCGCCGATCAGCGTGCCGTGCAGCACGTCGTCCTCCTTGGCGTGGCCCAGCTCGTGGGCGACGACGAGCTCCACCTCGGGCTGCGGGGCGCGCAGCAGCGTGTCGTAGACGACGATCCTGCGGGTGGCGCCGAAGCCGGAGACGTACGCGTTGAGCGCCGTCGTCCGGCGGGAGGCGTCGGCCACCAGGACGTCCTCGACGGGCACGCCGTCGCGCTCGGCCATGGCCATGAGGTTCGTCCGCAGCGGGCCCTGCCGCATGGAGGTGAAGTCGTTGAACAGCGGCTCGAACACCACCGGGTACACGAACGACGCGGCCACCGTCAGCGCGAACGCGCCCGCCGCGGCCGGGATCCACCACCGCCGCACCTTGCGGGCCAGCGCCACGAGCGCGACCAGCATCAGGGAGGTCAGGAACACCTCCACGGCGAGGTTCTTCAGCCGGTCGGCCGTCCAGCTGCCCCAGTCCTGGACGGACAGGCCGTAGTCGCGCAGCAGCGTCTCGGACCAGACGCCCAGGGGCCAGCGGAGCAGCTCGACGATCGCGGTGAGCACGACGACGCCCAGGATCACGCGCAGCCACCAGGGGCCCTTCAGCCGGTCCAGCACCCGGGCGCCGAACGGGGTGGCGACGAGGACGCCGGCGAAGACGAGCGTGATCGCCAGCGACAGGTAGCTCGGCAGGCTCATGGCCGCGTCGAACACCTGCGCCCTGGCGATCTGGGCGGCGGTGAAGTCGCGGGCCGGATCGGGCGGCCCGCCGGTCAGCACCTGCCAGGGCGTGGTGAGGACCGCCGCGGCCACGGTCGCGAGGCCGAGCAGGACCAGCGCCACGGCCGCCTGGCGTCTCGAACGCCCGTCGTACGGATCCGGGCCGCCGGCCCGCCGGTCGTCCGCCGCCACGGACACCTCCCCACCCTCTCGCGACGCCCCCTGGGCGGGTCCTTCCCGATCCGGGCCGCTTGCACCAGATCCCCCTTGACCCCTGCTGGAGGCTTTCTCCGGTTCCGCGGCGTCCAAGGCGCCGTCACCGTCCTGTCGGTCGCTCATCTGCCTCCCCTTCATACGAGCAGGTCCCGTACGTACGCGCGCCACCGTTCCGCCAGTGTGGCGACGGAGAGACCCACCGCGGCGAGCGCCTCCTCGACGCCGCCCGCGCGGGCCTCACGGTAGAGCCTCACCAGGGTGGCCTCACCGAACCTGTCGGCGAGGAAGCGACACGCCAGCCACGCCTCCTGGTACGCCCGCGCGAGCCGGCCGGGGTCACGCCCGTCGGCGGCGAATGCCGCAGGTCCGGGCAAAGCGCTCGGGAGGCGTCCGGCGCGGACCTCGGCCGCCAGTTCGGCGGCGGCCGTCGCCACGGGGAGCCCGGCGTCGCGGTAGCCGACGTAGTCGGCGAATCCCTCTCGGAGCCAGGGCGGCACGCCGTCCGTGCCGGCGACGACGTGGGTGAGTTCGTGGGCGAGGACGACGTCCTTGCCGATCGGGTTGAGGGTGGCGAACGCGTCCGGCACGACGATCACGCGCCCGCCGTCGGCGACCGCCGCGAGTCCGTCGAGGCGGGCCGCTCCGGCCAGCGCGGCGGCCTCGCGGGCGGAGGCCGGCACGACCACCAGGGGGCGTACGGGCCTGCCGAGCACCGCCGAGACGCGCAGCGCCGCCGTGTCGGCCCTGCGGGCCACCTCGGCCAGCACGGCGGGGTCGGTGCGGTGGCCGGCGACGGTGGAGCGGCTGCCGCGGGTCATGACCGCGCCGTCCGGCCACAGGCCGCGCAGCCCGGGGGGAACGATCGGGGCGTCGGCGGCCGGGGCGCCGCCGGACGCGAAGGCGAGGAGCAGCAGGCCCGTCACCGCGGCCCGCCGGCTCACCTGCTCGGACATGATGCCCGATGGTAATGCCCCTGGACGCGCAAGAGCCCCGCCCGGTCCGGGGAGGGGGACTCCCAGAAGCCGGGCGGGGCTTCCTCACAGGCCGGGACGGACCGCGCCGACGAACGACGACTTGCGCCATCCGCCCAGCTTGTCGATGCGTACCCGTTCGCCTGTCCGAGGCGAGTGGATCATCTTGCCCTTGCCGACGTACATGCCCACGTGGCCGAGCCCGTTGAAGAACATCAGATCTCCGGGCTTCAAATTGCGCCACGAGATTTTCGTCCTGACGCGGGCGAACTGGCTGTTCGTCACGCGCGGGAGCTTCACGCCGGCCTTTTTCCAGGCGTACTGGACGAGACCGGAGCAGTCGAACGAACCAGGCCCTGTGCCGCCGTACCGATACGGGTCACCGAT
This sequence comes from Nonomuraea aridisoli, assembly GCF_003236395.1. Classification (GTDB taxonomy): domain Bacteria; phylum Actinomycetota; class Actinomycetes; order Streptosporangiales; family Streptosporangiaceae; genus Nonomuraea; species Nonomuraea aridisoli. The sequence goes on from NZ_POUD01000062.1 coordinate 28,510, forward strand.
CTGGTTCTTCGCCGCGGCCACGGCCCTGTGGGCCTTGGCCTGCTGCCGGGCCATCCTGGCCGCCTTGCGGGCGGCCGTGGCCGACTTCGCGGTACGGGCGGTCTTCGCCGCCTGCGCCGCGGAGTCCGCCGATTCACTCGTCGCCGTCTCCGCCTGGGCCGCCGGGGCATGGAGGACCAGACCTCCGGCCGCCACGGACACCGTGAGCGCAACGCCACTCAGGACGAGACGGGACAGGCGGGGGTTCTGCAGGGTTGTAGACAGGATTTCTCCTTGGGTCTTCCACGAACGCCTACCGGGTTAGCTGACGGATTCGGGCCTGGAAGATCGCCCTACGGCGTGATGGCACGCCGATTCACCCCTGATCCCTAGGGGACGTGGGATCGCTGGTTCCCCGGCTCCGTGCCTCCTGGCTGCACGGATTCGGCAGGCCGCCGCCCGATCTTCGGTGATGGGGATACCGGGGGCGACCGGCGGAGGGTTCATCTCTCACATCGGGAGGGACCGATGTGGTTTCGCGGCGACATGGCTTGTCCGCCGTGACGACGCCAGAAGCTACTTCGCAGGTCAAAAATCGGCAAAGGGTCAGTCAGCTTGTAAAGATCACTGAAAAGGGTCAGTCAGATACGAAACCCCTGCTGGAGCCCCAGGCACCGTTACCTAAAAGTGACCCTTCTCACACTTATGAACGAGACCTTTTGTCAGGTACCAATTGTCACTTCAGTCACATCTGTCACAGGACCTCCACCCGGTACGTCCATCGCTCGGCGCGGGTTGTGGAACGGTCCAAAACCGCGGGCCTCAGCGGGTCGTCTGCCGAGCGGCTCGGTGGCGGATCCCGGCGAGTAGCGTGTCGAGGACGCGGTCGAACTCCGCCTCGGACCCCGAGTCGCCCAGCAGGGGCGCGAGCGCGGCCGGGCCCGCCCCGCCGCGACCGTGATGTTCGCCTCGGCACGAGCGTCGGCCTGTCCGGGCTGCTCACCGAGGACACCTCCGACACCGGCCTGCCGCCGACGCTGGGCTGGGCCGGAATGGCCCCCTGCCTGGCAGCGCTCCTGGCGGTCGCGCTGCTGTGGAGCAGACCGCGGCACGGCCTCGACTGACACCGACTCGGCTGACACCGGCTCGACGCCACAGACTTGGATCAAGACGGGTCATAACGCGACAAGCGGCATGGAGGCAGACATAGTGCAGCGCATCGGCATCATCGGAGTGGGCGAGATTGGCCGGGCCATCGTGATGGGCCTGTGCGACGGGGGCGACAAGCCGCCAGAGGTCTTCCTCTCCCCCAGGGGCGCCCGCACGGCCGCGGAGCTGTCCGAGCGCTACGAGGGCGTGCGGGTGTGCGCCGGCAACCAGGAGGTCGTGGACCGCTCCGAGGTGGTGATCATCGCCGTACGCCGCCAGGACCGGCACGACGCACTCGCCGGCTTGCGGGTGGACGCCGACCAGGTGGTGGTCAACGTGATGGCCGGCGTCGGCAACGACGACCTGCGCCGGACACTGGCCACCGACGCCCCGCTGATCCGGGCCATCCCCTTGCCCGCCGTTCGCGAACGCCGCTCGGTCACGGTGACGTACCCGTCGCATCCGGTGGTGGACGCTCTCTTCGAAGACCTGGGCGGGGTGCTCTCCGCCGAGGACGAGGCGGCCTTCAACGTCTTCTCGGCGCTGACGGGGACGCTGACCACCCACTACGCGTACCTCGCCACGCTCACGTCGTGGGCCGCCGGCCACGGCATCGCCTCCGACGACGCGGACGCCTACGTTCGCGGCCTCTTCCAGGGGGTCGGCCGCTCCCTGAGCGACGAGACCCGTTCCCTGGACCGGCTCGCGGCCGACCACGAGACGCCGAACGGGAGCAACGAACGCATCCGCACCACCTGGTTCACCCCGGCCAACTCCGCGGCCCTCGGCAAGGCCCTCGACGACCTCCTCGCCCGTCTGAAGTAGGCGCGCGTCACGGCGGCGCGCCGGTGAGGCGGAGGAGCGTCTCCCTGGAGGGCCCTCAGCGCGGCAACGGCGGGTGGGGCCCACTTGGCGCAGCCGTAAAGGAAGGAAGACGGACAAGGCCGGAAAGACACCCCGGCGCCGGGGCGACGACGGCGAACAGCACCCACTCGGCGCAGCCACCCAACCAGAAGGGCCCGCACCAGGAAAGAGCAGAAAGACACCGCGGCGCCGGGTGGCGACGGTGGGTGGGGGTTACGGGCGGACGGCGCCGACGAGGTTGCGGCCGTAGTCGGAGAGGTTGACGACCTTGACGACGTCGCCCGTCTGCGGCGCGTGGACGATCTTCCCGTTGCCCGCGTAGATGCTGACGTGCCCCAGCCCCTCGCTGAAGATGAGATCCCCGGGCTGGAGGTCGTCCAGGGAGACCCGCCGGTTGGCGCCCCACGACCACTGCTGCCACGTCGTACGCGGCAGCGACACCCCCGCCGCGGCCCACGCCGCCTGGGTCAGCCCTGAGCAGTCGTAACCGCCCGGCCCCGTCCCGCCGTAGACGTACGGCTTGCCCACCTGCGCGTACGCGAACCGCAGCACCGCCGCCGCGCTCCCCGACGCCGGGCCGGTGTACTTGATGCCGGTGCTGTTGGGGTTGCCGGGGTTGTAGGCGCCGAGCCGATCGAGGAGTTTCTTCTGCTCCTTGATCAGCTTGAGGATCTCCGCGCGCTCCTTCTCGACCGCGTCCCGCTCCTTGTCGGCCGCCTCGAGGGCGTCCTCCGCCTTGTCACGCTCGATCTTCAGCCCGCGGTTCTCCCGGTCGAACGCCGCCAGCTTCTGCGCCCGCTCCTGAGCCAGCTGCCCGGCCACCGCGAGGCCGTTCAGCGCCGCGTCGGGGTTGTCGGTGCCGACCAGGCCCGGCCAGGACGTGACGTCGGTGCCGAGCTTGTAGCTGTCGACGGCCATGCCGACCACCTGGGTGCGCAGGTCGGCGACCGTCTCGAGCTTGCGCTTGTAGCTCGTGTTCAGCTTGGTGTAGCCGGACTTGGCCTTCTTGTAACGCTCGTTGGCGGTGTTGAACCGGTCGACGACCTTGTCGGCGCGGTCGTTGAGCTTCTCGAGCTTGGCCTTGGCCTGACTGAGTGTGGGCCGGGGATCGGCGATGGCCGCTCCCATCGGGGTCAGCACCAGCCCGAACGCGAGACCCGCGGCAACCGGCACCCGGCCAAACCTCACTGTTTCGCCTCCCAGGGATTACATCTGGGGCGAATCGTACAGAAGTGGCACGTGGGGCTCAGCCGAACGTACCAATTCGTAATTTAGGCGCGGCCGAGCCGGCGCAGCAGCAAACCCGACGGAACGGGTCTGGCTCCCATGCGCCGGACCGACTCGGCCACCTCGCGGTCGGACGACACCACGGCGATGGCCCTGCCGGGCGGCTCGGCGCGGACGAGCTGGCGGATGAGGTCGTCGGCGGTCTCCCCCGGCGCGCTGAACAGCACCCGCACCCCGCGCGGCGCCACCACCTGGACGGGGGCGTTGAGCTCGGCGCCGTCGAAGACGGCCGTGACCTCGATCCGGGTCTGCGCCACCAGCCCGCCGAGCGAGGTCATCAGCCGGTTGCGCTGGTCGGCGAGGGTGAGCGTGCCGTAGCCGGTCTTGGTGACGTTGTAGCCGTCGATGATCAGGTGCACCTGGGGCAGCGCCAGGAGCTGGTCGAGCAGTTGCGGGTCGTCGTCGGCGAGCGCCCGGGCCGGGACCCCGCGCACGCCGGGACGTTCGCCGGTGACCGCGGCGACGGAGTCGGCGGGCCGGCTGATCGTCGTGGGCAGGGCCAGCTCGCGGCGGAGCCCGGCCGAGGCGTCCTGAAGGGCGTCGAGCAGCACGCGGATACGGGCGTCCTCGATGGACCTGCCCTCGCGCGCGGCCCGGCGCGAGGCCTCGAGCTGCCGCTCCACGTCGGCCAGCCGCTCGCGCAGGCGGCGCAGCTCCGACTCGCCGGCGCTGCCCGCGACCGAGGCGGCCGACCTGGCCTCCTCCGCCGCCTGCTCCATCTCCTCGGCCCGGCGCACGGCGACCTTGGCGCGCTCGCGGGCCTCGTGCAGCTTGCGGCGCAGCTCGGAGTTCTCCGTGCGAGCCACCTTGAGCTGCTCGCGCAGCCGGTCGGACTCCTCCTTGGCGGCGCTCTTCTGGGCGGCGAGCTGCTCACGCAGCCGGCTGACGGCCTCCTCGCGCTCGGAGCCCTCGGCGGCCACGGCCGACCGCTCCAGGTCGGTCCGGGCCATCTCGATCATCTCGGCCCAGCCCGGCGGCCGGGTGAGGTAGGCGGCCGCGGCCACGAGCACGGGGTCGGCGGCGGGCGGCACGTTGCCCTCCGCCAGCGACGCGACCAGCTCGGGCCAGCCGGACTCCACCGACTCGGCGACCAGCTCGCGGAACTTCTTGTCGTTCTCCAGCTGCGCCGCGATCGGCGCGCTGCCCAGTTTGGCGCGCTTGCGGGGGTCGAACTTGGCGATGCCGCGCAGGGGCGGCGGTATGAGGGTCGCGGGCATCGTGCCGAGAACCTGGGAGGCCAGGTCGACGACATTGAGCCGGACCGGCTCGGGCAGCGGGCGAGCCAGGCCTTCACCCGCTGAACTCATCCCACTTGTCCCTTCGTGACATGCCCTTTCAGACAAGGGTACGGCTGTTGCGTACCTGACCGTAACGGTCACTCCTGTCTGGACAAGCGCTTGATCGCTTTCCTTCGCCGATGTACGACTGTCGAAGGACGGATGTCCAGCCGGGAGACACGAAGTGACAGAACAGATGCGCACCTCCACCCGCGACCTGGATGAACTGCGCGGGCGCACCGCCGCGTGGCTCCGCGCCCAGGTGGGCGGCCATGCCGTGGTGTCCGAGATGTCCAGGCCGTCGGGGAACGGGCTGTCCAGCGAGACCCTCTTCTTCACCGCCGCCTGGGGCGGGCGGGAAACCCGCTGCGTGGCCAGGCTCGCCCCCGCGCCGGAAGCCGTCCCCATGTTCCCCTCGTACGACCTGCGGGCGCAGTTCGAGATCATGCGGCTGGCCCGGGAAAAAGCTGGGATCCCAGCACCGCGGGCTCTCTGGTTCGAGCCCGACCCGGGGCCGCTCGGCACGCCGTTCATCGTCATGGAGTGCGTGGACGGCGACGTGCCGCCGGACATGGCGCCGTACACGATGGGGGGCTGGCTGCACGACGCCTCCCCCGAGGACCGGCGGCGGCTGCAGGACGCGAGCGTGGAGATCGTGGCGGCGCTGCACGAGACGGCGTTCGCGCGGCCGGAACTGGCCCTGTTCGGGCCCACCGGGCTGCGGGCGCACGTCGAGGCGCAGCGCGCCTACTACGCCTGGGCGCACGGCGACCTGCGGGTGCCGGTGCTGGAGCGGGCCTTCGACTGGCTGGCGGCGCACTGGCCGGACGACCCCGGGCCCGACGTGCTCACCTGGGGCGACGCCCGGATCGGCAACATCATGTTCCGCGACTTCACCCCGGTCGCGGTGCTGGACTGGGAGATGGCCGCCGTGGGGCCGCGCGAGCTGGACCTGTCCTGGATGATCTTCATGCACCGGTTCTTCCAGGACTTCGCCGTCGCCATGGGCCTTCCTGGCATGCCCGACTTCATGCAATGCGACGCCGTTTGCGCGAAATATCGCGATTTAACAGGATACGAGCCGCGAGACATGGACTTTTACGAAATGTACGCCGCCCTCCGGCACGGCGTCATCATGGCCAGGCTGTGGCGGCGCAGGATCCACTTCGGCGAGCAGCCCATGCCGGCCGACCCCGACGACCTCGTGCTGCACCGTGCCGCCCTGGAGGAGCTGCTCGCCCGCTGACGGCTCAGGAGGCGGCGTCGTAGACGAGCAGCGCCACCTGCACCCGGTTGTTCAGGTCGAGCTTGGTGAGGATCCGGGAGACGTGCGCCTTGACCGTGGGCACGCTCATGAACAGCTCCTGCCCGATCTCGGCGTTCGACCTGCCCCGGCCCACGGCCAGCGCGACCTCCCGCTCGCGCTCGCTGAGCCGCGAGAGCAGCCTGCGCGCGCGCTGGGCGCGATCGTCGGCCCCGCCGTCGGACACGTGCGCGATGAGCTGCCGCGTCACCGCGGGCGACAGGATCGGCTCGCCCCCCGCCACCCTCCTGATGGCCTGCACCAGGTCGCCCGGCGCGATGTCCTTCAGCAGGAAGCCCGCCGCCCCGGCGCGCAGCGCCCGCAGCACCTGCGCGTCGGCGTGGAACGTGGTCAGCACCACCACCTCGGGCGGCGCGGAGGCGCGGCGCAGGGTCTCGGTGGCGGTCAGCCCGTCGATGCCGGGCATGCGGATGTCCATCAGCACCACGTCGGGCCGGTGCGCGCTCACCAGCGGCGGCACCTCGGCCCCGTCACCGGCCTCGGCCACGATCTCGATGTCGGCCACGGCCCCGAGGATCATCGACAGCCCGGCGCGCACCATCGCGTCGTCGTCCACGATCAGCACCCTGATCCGGTCCTCTGGGGTCGTCATGCGTCGTCCTCCCCGCTCGTCTGCGCCGGCCACGGCAGCCAGGCGCGTACCACGAAGTCTCCGTCGGGACCGGGGCCGTGCTCCAGCCGCCCGCCCGCCAGCTCTGCGCGTTCCGTCAGCCCGATGAGCCCGGCGCCGGCCCCCGGGAGGCGCGCGCCGTGGCGGACGCCCAGCGGGTTGCGCACCTCCGCCGACAGCCCGTCGCCGGGCCCGCCCGTGATGGAGACGGTCACCGGCGCGCCGCCGGCGTGCTTGCGCGCGTTGGTGAGCGCCTCCTGCACGATGCGGTAGACGTTGCGGCCCAGGCTCTCGGGGGCGCCGCCGGCCCGCAGGCCGAGGCGTACGTCCATGCCGGCCTGCCGGCACTCCTCGACGAGCGCGGGCACGTCGGCGAGCGTCGGCTGCGGCCGGTCGGGCACCGGATCGCCGCCGTCGGGGCCCGCGTGGCGCAGCACGCCGATGACCTCGCGCAGATCCTGCAGCGCCAGATGGGCGTTGGTCCTGATGGCCCCGGCCGCCCTGGCGATGTCCTCCGGCGGCGCGTCAGGCCGGAACTCCAGGGCGCCGGCATGCAGGCTCAACATCGAGATGCGGTGCGCCAGCACGTCGTGCATCTCCCTGGCGATGCGCTCGCGTTCGAGTCGTTTGGCCTCCTCGGCGGCGCTGTCGGCGCGCTGCCGCAGCGACCAGACGAGCTGCCGCCTGGCCCGGATCACGATGCCCCACGCGAACGCCAGCAGCACCAACGTCACGCCGAGCGCCAGCGCCCACGTGCGCTCCTCGTCGGTCGGGGCCCGCAGCATGACGTACGGGGCCAGCGTGAAGAGGTTGAGCAGCGTCACCGGCCCCGAGATCTTGAACGGCCGGTGCACCGCGACCGTGAACATCGCCACCAGCGTGGCCCCGCCCACCGCGTCCAGGTACGACGAGAGCGCCCCGACGACCAGCGCCAGCCCGACCGGCCAGCGCCGCCGCAGCCACACCGCCACGCACGCCAGCGCACCCACCACCTGCTCCACCGCGAGCAGCGGCTCGGGCGCCTGCGATTCCGCCAGCGTCAGCAACGTGATGCCGCAGGCCACGAGGAACATGGCGATGTCGACGATCCAGTCGCGCGTGGAGCGCCGCACGGGACGGGTCTCCAGCCCGTCGCCGAGCAGCACGGACGGCAGCGCCCACCGGTATTCCTGGCCGCCGCCCGCCCGCAGTTCCGTCACATCCACCGAGGTTAGGCCCACCCGAGGGTGCCGCGACAGCGACCAAAGTAGGTCCCGGGCGATACCAGGGGCCGACGCGGGCGGCCGGGCGGGGCGGCCAGGCTCGGCGCATGCAAGCGGTTGTGACGGCGTTCGGCTGGCTGCTGCTCCTGCAAGGAGCGGGCGGGCTGCTGAACACGCTGTTCGGATGGTGGCGGTGGGCGCACGACCTGCTCGTGGTCAACCACCTGCCGTTCTTGAAGGGATACGAGGTGTTCGCAGCCATCGTGATCGGCGTGCTGGGGTTCGTCCTGCTCGCCATGGCGGAGTCGGCGAAGAAGGCGGAGGAGGGGGCTTGAGCGCGACCATGCTGCGCCCGCCGCGCAACCAGGCCGATCCGCGGGCGGTCCCGTGGTGGACGGTGCAGTGGCTGATCCTCATGGTGCCGGTGGCCGGCGCCGCGGTGGCGGCGTACTGCATCCTCACGGACCGGCCGCTCTGGCTGGGCGTGGTCGTCGCGGTCTTCGCGGCGGGATGCCTGGCACTGGCGCTGGTGGCGCCGCGGGCGGCGTACCGGGTCGAGCGGTGGGAGGTCACCGACCAGGCGGTCTACACGCGCAAGGGGTGGATGACGCACACCTGGCAGGTGGCGCCGATGTCGCGCATCCAGCGGGTCGACACCGCGCGGGGGCCGGTGCAGCGGCTGTTCGGGCTGGCGGACGTCACGGTGACCACGGCCTCTTCCGCGGGGGCGGTGAAGATCGAGGCCCTGGACCACGAGCTCGCCGCCGAGCTGGCCGAACGCCTCACCGCGATCACCCAGGCCACGCCGGGGGACGCCACATGAGCACGTTCGCGGGCGAACGCGCGGCGGAGGGGGACCGCGGATGGCGGCGGCTGGCGCGGCGGAGCCTGTGGGCGTCCGCGGTCAAGTCACTGGTGATCGTCGTGGGCGCCAGTGCCGGTCTCGTCCGGTTCCTCACCCAACGGGACTGGACGTTCGCCGGCATCGCGGCCGCGTGCGCCGGGGCGGCGGTGCTGATCGTGGCCGCCGTGGTGGCGTACGACGCGGCGCGGCTGCGCGCGTCCCGCTGGCGGCTCACCCCCGAGCGCCTGGAGCTGCTGTCGGGCGTCACCACCCGACGCCACCGCTCGATCCCGCGTGAGCGGGTACGCAGCGTGGACCTGCGCGCCGACCCGGTGAACCGGATGTTCGGGCTGATCGTCGTCAAGGTGGGCACCGGTGAGCACGCGGGCGACGACGCCGAGCTGGCCCTCGACCCGCTGACCAGGCACGAGGCCGAGGCGCTGCGCCGTACGCTGCTGCGCCAGGAGGAGGACGCCCCGGAGCGGGGGCCGCTGGCGGAGCTGCGCTGGTCGTGGCTGTGGTACGCGCCGCTGTCGGTGTGGACGTTCACGGGCGCGGCGGTGGTGCTCGGGGCGATGTACAAGGTGTTCACGTCGTTCGGCGCCAAGAGCCTGGCCACCCGCGCGGCGACCGCGCTGTGGGAGTGGATCGCCGCGCAGCCGCTGCTCGCCGTGCCGCTGCTGCTCGTGGCGAACACGGCGGTGGGCGTGCTGGGCGCGGTGCTGCTGTGCGCGGAGTCCTGGGGCCGCTACCGCCTGGACCGCGAGCCGGGACGGCTACGGCTGCGCCGCGGCCTGCTCACCACGCGTTCGCTGACGCTGGAGGAGCGCCGCCTGCGCGGGGTCGAGCTCGGCGAGCCGCTGCTGCTCCGGCTGGGCGGCGCGGCCCGGGTCAGGGCGATCGCGACGGGCCTGGGCAAGGCCGCCGACGGCGAAACCGAGGACGTCGCCGCCCTGTCTCTTATA
>NZ_POUD01000630.1 GCF_003236395.1 Nonomuraea aridisoli
GGGACAGGGCGCCGGCGAGGCCCTCCAGGGCGAGGGCGACGGCGCGGGGGTCGCCCGTGGCGTGGGCCGCTTCGTGGCCCTCGCGGTGGCGGGCCAGCGCGAGCCGCGCGTCGCCGCGCTGCTCGGCGGCGAACCCCAGCTCGGCCATGATGAACGCGATCCCGGGCGTCCCGCGCACCCGCCGCAGCCAGTCGAGCACGGGCAGCAGGTACGCCTCGGCCTCGTCGTACCGGCGCTGCCGCCGGGCGCTCATGGCCAGGCCGAGCAGCGCGTTCTCCTCGGCCGACTTGTACGACTGCGCCACCGCCAGCCGCCTGGCCCGCTCGTGCAGGTCGTCGGCCGCCGCGTAGTCGCGCTCCAGCAGCGCGATCCGCCCCAGCCCGGCCAGCTTGAACGACACCTCGAACCCGAGCTCCTCCGCCAGCCGCAGCCCCTCCCTCCGCAGCCGAGCGGCCTTCGGGTAGTCGCCGCGGATCTCGGCCGCCCGGTCGAGCACGTCCATGGCCTCGATCTGCCCCCAGCCGTCACCCAGCTCCCGGAACAGCGCGAGTCCCCGCTCCCCGTCGCGTTCCATCGCGGCCAGGTCGCCGCGGCCGACGCCGAGCTTGGCCCGCAGGCACAACGCCGCCGCGACCCCCCAC
>NZ_POUD01000631.1 GCF_003236395.1 Nonomuraea aridisoli
CCCCTGCGAGACCCCCGCCCCCTGCGGCACCCGCTCGATCACCGTACGGGCCTGCATCTCGTAGAAACCACCACGCACCACCGCACGCCGCTCGATCAGCGGCCGATCATCGGCAGCATCGACAAGCGCAAGCGCGTCCCAACCCACACCCCACAGTGGAACACGCATTCGACTGCACTTTCAAGCGGAACCCCCACACCCGCCGGGGGAGCGAACCCCCTAAAATCCGCACACCCGTACCACTTACCACCCAAGGAGCCCCCATGGCCTGGATCCTCCTCGCCCTCGCCATCGCCTCGGAAGTCCTCGCCACCTCCGCACTCAAACTCAGCAACGGCTTCAGCCACCTCGGCTGGACCACCGTCGTCGTCGCCGGCTACGTCACCTCCTTCGTCCTCCTCGGCCGCGTCCTCAAACTCCACCTCGACGTAGGCACCGCCTACGCCGTCTGGTCCGGCGCCGGCACCGCCGCCATCGCCCTCATCGGCGCCGCCTTCATGGGCGAAACCCTCACCCCACTCAAAATCGCCGGCATCCTCCTCATCATCGGCGGAGTCGTCGTCCTCAACCTCGCCGGCGCCGCCCACTAGAACGCCCCGCAAAACGCGTTGCCACCCCCACAACCCCTCCCTACAC
>NZ_POUD01000632.1 GCF_003236395.1 Nonomuraea aridisoli
GCCCCGGATGCGCGAGGCTCTGGCGATCAAGGCGACGTGGCAGTGCGCCGCTCTGTACGCGGTGGCGTTCGGGGGGTTCGTCGCGTTCTCGACGTACCTGCCGACGTTGTTGCAGAACGTCTACCACTTCGTCCAGACGGACGCCGGGCTGCGTACCGCCGGGTTCTCGATCGCGGCGGTGGTCTCCAGGCCGGTCGGCGGGGCGTTGTCCGACCGGTTCGGGCCGGTTCGGGTGTTGCGGGTGGCGTTCGGGGGGACGGCGGTGATGGCGGTCGTGCTGGCCTTCCAGCCGCCCGCCGAGCTGCCCGCCGGGGTGAGTTTCGTGCTCATGGCGTTCTTCCTGGGGCTGGGCACGGGCGGCGTCTTCGCCCTGGTGGCCCGCCTGGTGGAGCCGTCCCGTGTCGGCACGGTGACCGGCCTGGTCGGCGCGGCCGGCGGCCTCGGCGGCTACTTCCCGCCCCTGGTGATGGGCGCCGTCTTCACCGCCACCGCCTCGTACACCCTCGGCTACGTCCTCCTCGCCGCCACCGCCGCCACCGCCCTCCTCTACACCTCCCGCACCCTGTCCCTTATACACATCT
>NZ_POUD01000633.1 GCF_003236395.1 Nonomuraea aridisoli
CCTCACGGCCTTGTAGTGATCAGCAGCGACTCGACACCGCACATGATCACTCAAGGCCGTCTCGCTGTCCGCGAAACGATCAAACGTGGCTCAGCACAACGATCCGGAGGATAAAGAACAAGCTCAGTCGGGTCTCGCGTGCAGCGTCATCGCTGATGTCCTCGACGGCGAGTCGAACGACGGGGACACCACGGCCGCCGCCGTTGCAGGTCTTTGGTTGCGGTCATCGACATAGCAGGCCGGTCACGCAAAGAGCAGTCGGAGTATGGGGCGACGCTATGGATCCGCCTCTGTAACGGGCGTCGCCGTTGGAGCGTGGTCTGGCGAACTCGCCCAGGGGGACGGGTAACGTGCTGGACGCCGCCGACAGGCTCGCCGAGCACGATCGGCTTTTCATGGCCGAGGCGGCACGGGCGTGTCAGAACGGTTTCATCGGCGCGCTGCAGGCCGACCTGCCCGCCTTGCGCCGGGCTGAGCCGGCCCGGGTGCTCCAGGCGGCAGAGGAGTTCGAGCAGGCCTTCGTCCCCGACGCGCTCGACGTGGGCACGACCTTCTACACCGGCACGCCGTTCACGCCGCGTTTCGGCGGCGAGTCGCGGGCCAAGCATCTGGCGGGCGGC
>NZ_POUD01000634.1 GCF_003236395.1 Nonomuraea aridisoli
GCAAGGGCGCAAAGGGCGCTCCCCGCCAGCCCCCTCCCCGCCCCCCCCCGCCACAACAGCAGCCCACCCAGCCACCCACCGGCCCGCAGCCCGGCCCACGCCAGCAGCCGCCGTCCGGCCCGCAGTCCGTGCAGACCCAGCCGCCATCGAAACCGCAGGGGCGGTCTCAGGCGGAGGTACGTCCGCAGCCTGTGTCGGGTCCCCAGCCTCAGCCCCAGTCGGGCCCGCAGTCTGTGCGGCCCCAGCCGGCGTCGGGTTCGCAGGAGTGGTCTCAGGCAGGTGCGCGGCAGGCGGAACGTCCGCAGGCGTCGGGTCCTCGGCCTCAACCGCCGTCGGGGCCGCAGTCCGTGCCGGCCCAGCCGCTGTCGGGTCCGCAGTCCGCGCATGGCCAGCCGCCGTCCGGGCCGCAGTCCGTGCATGGCCGGCCGTCGTCGGGTCCTCGGCCTCAGGCCGGGACCGGGACGTCGCCCCAAGCCGGGGCCGCGACGCATCCTCAGGCGGGGCCTGCGACGCCGGCTCAGCCGGGGACTGCGACGTCGCCCCAGGTGGGGACTGTCGGGCAGCCACAGGCTGGGGCGGGGCCTCAGACTCAGGCCGGCGCGGAGGGGCAGTCTCGGGG
>NZ_POUD01000635.1 GCF_003236395.1 Nonomuraea aridisoli
CCCCTCGGCCGAGCCGCGCCACTGCCACGCGCCCGGCCGCGCAGCCCCCTGCTCGGCCCGGGAGCCGGACAGCAGGTCGTAGACCGCGTCCAACGGCAGGAACCCCGTGTCCCAGCCGGCCTCCGCGAGCTCCTCGCACAACCGGACCGCCAGCCGCGTCTTCCCCGTGCCGCCGCGCCCGGTGACGACGGCGATCGACAGCGGGTCCGGCTCGGCCGCCCACGATCGCAGCTCGTCCAGCTCCGCGTCCCTGCCCAGGAACGGCACCACGGCGTGGCGGGCCATCAGCGCCATCCCGTCCGGGCACCCCTCCGGCGGACGCTCGTACGCGGGCGTCGACAACTCCGGCAGGAACACCGCCCGGTCGCCCTCCGCCACCCTCTCCAGCGCGTCGGGCCGCACCCCCGCCAACTCCCGGAATCGCTCGTCTCCGAGCAGCGCGGTCACCGGAATGACGTCCAGCCGATGCCCGGCCTCCCCGAACGCCCCGCCCGCACGCCCGAAGCCCGCCGGCTCATCGAAACCGGCGGCCTGCGAGGCGAAGCCGGTGCGCCACGCGGTCTCGGGCGGTGCGGTACGGCCGGCGAAGCGCCCGGTGAACGTCAGGGTGGGGA
>NZ_POUD01000636.1 GCF_003236395.1 Nonomuraea aridisoli
GCGCGGGTGTGTCGTGGGGGTGGCGGGCGGCGACCAGGGCGCGCAGCGGGGCGGCGCCCGGGTAGTAGACGAGGTCGGCGTCGATGATCGTGCCGGTCACCAGGGAGGCGTCGAGCGGCTGCCCCTGCGGCGCGAACGACAGGATCAGGGCGGGCCTGCCGGTGTGGTGGCCCCGGAGCCAGACGCGGCGCGCGGTCAGTCTGTCCTGCTCCTCGTCGCGCCGGCCGATGACGTGCCAGTGGTCGCGCACCACGGGCCCGACCAACACCTCTTCCCGGGTGACCGGGAAGCCGGCGCGGATGAGCACCGTACGGGCCAGCGGGCCGGGCAGCCCGGCGCGCCGACGGTAGGCGACGGCGAGCAGGTTGAGCAGGGCGTACTCCTCCAGCAGCCGGCCCGGCCAGTCGTCCTCGCGGCGGACGCGCGCCAGCCGCGACACCAGACCGGCGACGCCGGGGGCCTGGGCGTCGACGAGCCGCTTGGCCAGTCCCTCCCAGTCGTGCTCGGCCGCGCCCGCCAGGCCCTGGCGCACCTGGTCGGCCAGCCACCGCTCCAGCTCCGCCAGCCCCGCGGCGACCCGCCCATGACGCACGGACTCACCC
>NZ_POUD01000637.1 GCF_003236395.1 Nonomuraea aridisoli
TCCTTGCTCCCCGGCCCCTTGCCCGTTGTTCCCACCATTGCCACTTCCCTGGCCACCAGCCCCCTGGTCACCCGCGCCCTGATCACCGGCCCCGCGGTCACCCACGCCATTGTCACCAGCCCCGCGATTCCCAGCTCCCTGGTCACCAGCCCCGCTGCCGCCCGAACCCTGACCAGACCCCTCCGGACCACCAGTTCCCCGGTCACCCATCCCCTGATCACCAGCGCCACGGTCACCCACGCCATTGTCACCAGCCCCGCGGTCTCCAGCCCCGCGGTCTCCAGCCCCGCTGCCGCCCGAACCCTGACCAGACCCCTCCGAACCACCAGTTCCCCGGTCACCTACCCCCTGATCACCGGCGCCGCAGTCACCGGACCCGCGGTCGCCCATGCCATTGGCACCGGTCCCGCGGTCTCCGGCTTCTCGGTCACCCGTGCCTTGTCCAGATCCCTCTGGACCGCCGGCGCCTCGGTCACCCGTGCCCTGGCCAGGACCCTCCCGGTCGCCCGTGCTTCCGTCCCCGAATCCGCGGTCGCCCGTGCCCTGGTTGCCGGGGGGCGGGTTCTGGTCGGGGCCGTAGGTGTCGTCGGTCGTCGGG
>NZ_POUD01000638.1 GCF_003236395.1 Nonomuraea aridisoli
CGGGGCATCGGGTGGGGGCGGTCCAGTCGGCGGGTGAGAGCTCGGCGAGCCGGCCGGCGAGTCTGGTGCGGTGGGTGTAGAGGGCTTCGCGTATCGCTTCGGGGTCCTGGCTCAGGCCGGTCTTCTCGGTCAGCGTCAGTGGGCTCGGTTCGGCGGTCACGGGTTCAGCCTCGGATGTGGTTCTGGTGGTGGTGAAGAAGGGCGCGCGGTGTTCTTCGTGTGCACCAGAGTGCCGTTTTTTGGGGATCTTCGGTGCGTGCGAAGGGGGCCTGTTGGGCCCTGTTTGGTGTAATCGCGGTGGGGTGGGTAGTGCCTTGGCGAGGATGCGCAGGGATCATTGGTGACAGGGGAAGCCCTCGGCCGCGACGCGGCCGGGGGCTTCCTGTCGTGGTGGCGTGTTTGCGCATGTGTTTCCCCCGTCGGTGCTTGCTGGGTGGTGTCTCCATGGTGGCTTGGGTGGCCGTCTGAGGAGATGATGGGATTAGTTGGCGTTTATCGCGATGGGTGATGGACGATGGAGCTTCGTCACCTGGCGGCTTTCGTGGCGGTCGCCGAGGAGGGTGGGTTCACCC
>NZ_POUD01000639.1 GCF_003236395.1 Nonomuraea aridisoli
GCCCCCACCCGCACCCGCACCGCGGCGCCCGGCTGCATCCACCTTGTTGGCGGCATAACCCGCGCCCGGCCTACCTCGTGGAGTGGATCAGTGGGCTGGCGTTGTCTCGGAGCAGATGCTGGGAGATCAGCTTCCGCACCGCCAAACCCACGGCGACAAGGAATCGGCGCTCTGGTGTCGCGGGAGACCAGCCGCCCTGCGTGTGCACGCCGTAAACCATGATGATCACACACAGTGAGTGATTTATGTCACTAGATGTCCCATTATGTTGCCTTTGCCTACTGTTTGTCCCATATGTTCGTCCACACCGCGTGGTCCCCCGACCCCGCCGACGGATCGGCCGCCGTACACCCCCAGATCCCCTCAGGCGCGCCTTTCCCCGCCCTATCCCCTAGCTAGGACCGTGGTTTACCTTGGGCCAGCATTCGCACAAGCCGTCCTTCCCGAACTTCCCGAGCCGCTGGCTGGCGGTCGCGAGCGGAGCCGCGCTGGTCGCGGCCGTCTCCACCACCGCCTGGGCCGCCATCGCCGACGACGAGCTTCCCGAGCGCACCGTCGCCATGACCC
>NZ_POUD01000063.1 GCF_003236395.1 Nonomuraea aridisoli
CGCGACGACCTCCCCGGCCGCCGCCGCGGCCCGCGACAGCACGGCCACCGCGTGGTCCTGCCCGACGAGGTCATCGAAAACCGTCACGAGCCAAGGCTAGCCGCCACCGAACCCCGCCACGTCCCGACCCAGAAGGGCCACGGGAACGCGGTCGATCCAGCCCTGAAGCCGGCGAGATCCACGACACTGCCAGGCGGCCCTGTCCGCCCGAGGGCCACGGAGGTGGCGGTGTTCTACTTCGGCGTGGGTGTGCTGCTCACGCCGGGCGCCGACGCCGCGTTGGTCGCGGTACGCGAGGCCGTCGCCGCCATCCCACCGTTCCCCCCTCAAAATCGGACAGGTCATCGCGGGCCTCGCGACCATCGTGTTGAGCTACTGGCTGGAGGCCGGAGCCCGGCGGCAGGAGGGCAGACCACCGGGCAGGGTGCAGCGGTGGCGGGCCAGGGCGATGTCGGGCAGCGGCAGCGCGGGCGCGCTGACGAGCCTGGCGGTGCTGGCCGCGTTGGTGGAGGTGGCCACGATGCTGCCCTATCTGGCCGCCGTGGGCTTGATCGCCGGCGCCGACCTGACCTGGCCGGTCGCCGGGGCCACGCTGGCCGGATACTGCCTGGTGATGACGCTCCCGGCGATCGTGCTGACCGTCGCCCGCCTGACCGCCCACCGCGCGGTGGAGCCGCTGCTGCGACGGATCAACGACTGGCTGACCAGGAACACCGCCCGGCTGCTCGGCTGGACGGTGGGCGGCATCGGCATCGTCCTGGCCCTCAACGCGGTGGCCAGGCTGCTGCTCGAAGGCTAGTCGCGGATGGCGGGCATCGTGCCCGTGGCGTCTTCCGACTCGTGGGGGACGGGGTCGGGCAGGATCTCGCGGACGCGGTCCTGGATCGCGCGGGTGATGGCGTCCTGCGGCTGGGTGCCGTCGACCACGAGGTAGCGCTCGGGAGCCTTCGCCGCCAACGCCCGGAACTCCTTGCGCACCCGCTCGTGGAACTCCAGCGGCTCGGACTCGATCCGGTCGGCCGCCCCGCCGAGCCGGGTCAGCCCCACCTCGGGCGGCGTGTCGATGAGCACGGTCAGGTGCGGCACCAGGCCGCCGGTCGCCCAGGCGTTGACCTTGGACACGTCTTCGGGGTCGAGCGCCCGCCCCGCGCCCTGGTAGGCCAGCGAGGAGTCGACGTAGCGGTCGGTGACCACGACGGAGCCCCGGTAGAGGGCCGGCCGGATCACCTTCTCGACGTGCTCGGCGCGGTCGGCGGCGTACAGCAGGGCCTCGGCGCGCGCCGACAGCCCCCGCTCGGCCGCGTCGAGCAGGATGGCCCGCAGCCGCATACCGATCTTGGTGGAGCCCGGCTCGCGCGTCTGGACGACGTCGTAGCCCTGGTCGCGCAGCCAGATCGCGATGAGGCGGGACTGGGTGGTCTTGCCCGACCCCTCGCCGCCCTCGAACGCCACGAACAGCCCGGGCACATGCTCGGGCGCCTCGGTGGAGAAGCGCTCGCCGCGCACCGCCGCGATCAGGTCGGCGGCCAGCGGAACGCCCTTGCGGTCGTCCATGTGGCGCAGCGCGAGCACGCCGACGCCCACCGCGAGCGCCCCGCCGACGACCAGCACCAGGTTGGTGCCGTCGAAGCGGTAGGTCAGCTGGCCGAACGCCAGCTCGTGCACGCCGAACAGGGCCGCCAGCGGGTTGGCCACGGCGACCACCAGCAGCAGCGTCACCCGCGCCGTGGACTGCAGGAAAGCGAACGTACGGCCGCGCAGCGCGTCTTCGACCTCCAGCCCGATCAGCGTGTAGCCGATGATCCAGGCGATGCCCGCGCACGCCCCCAGCACCACGGTCAGCATGACCACGATCACCAGGTTGTGCACGAGCGCGATCGCGACGAGCACGAGCCCGGCCACGGTGATGGCCAGGCCGAACAGCCGGCGCCGCGACAGCCCGCTCAGCAGCCGCAGCCCGAAGAACATGCCGAGCGCCATGCCGACGAAGACCGCCGCGAACACCACGCCGTACGCCGCGTCGCCACCGCCCAGCGCCGCCACGTAGATCTTGGCCACACCCACCACGGCGCCGCCGGCCGCGAACGCGCCCAGCATGCCGATGACGAGCCCGCGCACCAGCCGGTTGCCGCCCACGAACCGCCAGCCCTCGAACACCTGCTTGAGCACCGAGGGCGTGGAGATCGCGCCGTCGCGCCGCGGGATGTCGCGCAGGGTGAAGATCAGCACGGCCGAGACGAGATAGGCGCAGGCGTTGACGACCAGCGCCACGCTGGTCGCGTCGCGGCCGTCGAAGAACGGCACCAGCCCCGCGACCAGGTCGCCCGCCACCGACAGCGCGGCGAACAGCATGGCCGCGACCGGCGCGGTGCCGTACGTGACCAGGAGGTTGAGCTGGTTGGCCGACTCGAGCTGCCCCTTCGGCACCAGGTTGGGCACCGTCGCGTCCTTGGCCGGGACCCAGAACAGGTTGACGCACTCGACCAGGATCGTCGCGATGATGACCCACTGGTAGCTGTTGACGAACGGGATCGACAACACCACCGCGAACCTGGCGACGTCGGCCGTGACCATCGTCAGCCGCCGGTCGAACCGGTCGGCGAACACCCCGGCGAGCGGCCCGAGCAGCACGGCGGGCAACATCTTGGCGACGAACACGCCGCCGACCGCCAGCGACTGCACACGGTAGTCACCCGCGGTGAGGTTGCCCGCCAGGGCGGTCAGGGCCAGCAAGTTGAGCCAGTCACCCAGACTGCACACCGACATGGCCGTCCACAGCCGTCGGAACGGCGCATTGGCCAGCACATGTGTCGGGCGGCTACGGCCAGGGGCAGTCATGATTTCAGCGTATCCAGGTGGGGAGCAGAGACGGGCAGACTAGCGAGGAGCCGGATATTCCCGGTTGCTCGGGGCTGAGGGTATTACGGGACCGGCCACGGGCGCAGGTCACACACCTGGAATAGGCGCACAAAAACATCATCGATTCATAACTCCGGCCTCATCCCGCGCCTCTTCCACCAATGGCCTCCAGGCGGCGCGAATCTCCTCCGGCAGCGCGAGCTCGTCCCACAACTCGACGAGCAGTACGCCGTCGACGTGAGCGAGCAACTCCTCCGGGCCGCCCTCGCACAGCAGCGCGGTGTAGGCCGCCCGCCGCCGGTCGCGGTCGGCCAGGTCGTAGGACCGGCCGCCGATCCGCGCGACGCCGAGCGCCACCGCCACCGGCAGCCGCCGCAACCGGCTCGGCACGTGGAACGCGCGCCCGTCGCGGGTCTCCAGGGTCGCGCACTCGACCTTGGCCTCCAGCGCCAGCCGGAACCCGGCCGCGTCGAGGATGCGCCCCGCCGTCTCGAGCGTCGGCGACTTCCTGCCGTGCTCGTACGCCGACAGCGTCGTGCGGGACGTGCCGCTCACGCTGGCCAGGACCTTCTGGTTGAGGCTCGCCGCCCGCCTGGCCTGCCGGAGCAGCAGCCCGCCGCGTCTGGCCCACGGCGCGATGTCCTGCCGCAGCGCCTTCTCCATGGGCGAGGAGACCATGCCACCTCCCTGTGAGTATCCGAACGGATACTACGCCAGGATGGCGATGCGTGACTACTCCATTACCAAAAGTCAGCTACCCAATTCCAGCATGGTGATCTCGGGCGGCGCGCCCACGCGTACGGGCGGCCCCCAGAACCCGGCGCCCCTGGTGACGTACACCTGGGTGCCGCCGAACCGCGCGAGCCCCGACACCACCGGCTGCTGCAACCCCACGACCAGGTTGAACGGCGCCAGCTGACCGCCGTGGGTGTGGCCGGACAACTGCAGGTCGACCCCGTGGCGGGCGGCCTCGGAGACCTGGATCGGCTGATGGGCCAGCAGCACCGACGAGCGGCGGGTGTCGCGCCCGCCGAGCGCCTTGGCGAAGTCGGGCGGATCGCCCACGGAGGCGCCGCCGACGTCGTTGACCCCGGCCAGGTCGAGCACGGCGCCCTGGTGCCTGATCTCCACACGCTCGTTCCGCAGCGAGCGTACGCCGAGCTCGCCCAGCTCCTCGATCCACTCGCCGGGGCCCTCGGGCGCGAAGTACTCGTGGTTGCCGGTCACGAAGAAGGCGCCGTACCGCGACTCCAGGTGCCGCAGCGGCCTGGCCAGCGGCCCCAGCCTCGCCACCGAGCCGTCGACCAGGTCGCCGACGATCGCCACCACGTCGGCCTCCAGGCCGTTGATCATGCGGACGATGCGCTCGGTGTGGCCGATGCCCGTGAGCGGCCCC
Source organism: Nonomuraea aridisoli (assembly GCF_003236395.1). GTDB lineage: Bacteria > Actinomycetota > Actinomycetes > Streptosporangiales > Streptosporangiaceae > Nonomuraea > Nonomuraea aridisoli. Next base: position 4,256 of record NZ_POUD01000063.1, read on the forward strand.
AGGTGGACGTCGCTCACCACGGCGAAGCGCAGACCGCTCAGCCGCGGGTCGAGCCTCGGCAGCCGGACCCTGACCCGCTCGATCACGGGGTCGCCCAGCGCGCTCGACAGGCCGTACCCGACCGTGCCCAGCGCCCCAACCCCAGCCACGACCGCGACGGTGCGGGCGAGGAAGAGCCGCCGATCAGGAAGGCCCTGCTCCGGCGCAGGCGCCTCGGGTTGCTCCGGCGCGGGCCCGGTGAGGGCCGGCACCGCGACGGGCGCCGACCGGCGCGACCGGAGGCGAAGGAACGCCGCCGCCACCGCCCGCGGGATCTCCAGCGTGATGAGGATCACGGCCAGGTAGAACATCACCGCGACCCAGAGGTAGCCCGCCCAGGCGACCCAGCTCTCCAGCCCCATCCGGGTGCCCACGAACGTCGCCACGAGCGTGGCGAACAGCAGCACGAGGCAGAGGGTCAGCGCCCTGCGCAGGCGCCCCGGCCCGGTGGTCTGCCGCACCAGCCGCCACCACAGGTAGGCGTGCGCGAGCAGGCCACCGCCCAGGAAGATCAGGACGAACACATCTTGATGCTACTTACGATTTCGTGGCCGGCTTCTTCGCCGTCGCCTTTTTCGCCGGAGCCTTGCGCGCCGTCGTCTTCTTCGGCGCGGGAGCGCGCTCGCGGCGCTCGGCCAGCAGCTCGGCCGCCCGCTCGATGGTGATGTCCTCCACCGTGTCGCCCTTGCGCAACGAAGCGTTGGTCTCACCGTCGGTGACGTACGGGCCGAACCGCCCTTCCTTGACCACCACGGGCTTCTGCGAGGCCGGGTCGTTGCCCAGCTCGCGCAGCGGCGCCGCCGCGGCGGCGCGCCGGCCGCGCTGCTTGGGCTGCGCGAACAACTCCTTCGCCTGCTCGATGGTGACCGTCAGCAGCTCCTCCTCGGAGCCCAGCGAACGGGAGTCGGTGCCCTTCTTCAGGTACGGGCCGAACTTCCCGTTGTGCGCCACCACCTCCTCGCCCTCCAGCTCACCCACGACCCTGGGGATCGACAGCAGCTTGAGCGCGTCGTCGAGCGTGATGGTGTCGAGCGACATCGTCTTGAACAGCGAGCTCGTACGCGGCTTCGGCGCGTCCGCCTTCTTCGTGCGCCGCTTCGGCGTCTCCTCGGCCGACGGCTCGGGCAGGACCTCCGTCACATAAGGCCCGAACCTGCCGTCCTTGGCCACGATCATGTGGCCGGTCACCGGGTCGTGCCCCAGCTCCCGATCGCCCGTCGGCCGCGAGAACAGCTCCTCGGCCTTCTCCGCCGTCAGCTCGTCGGGCGTCATGTCCTCGGGCACGTTGATCCGGGCGCCGTCCCGGTCGAGGTAGGGGCCGTAACGCCCGACCCGCAGCACGATGTCGCTGCCCCTGATCGGGAAGGAGCTGATCTCCTTGGCGTCGATGTCGCCGAGGTCGGTGACCATCTCCTTGAGACCCTCGTCACCGTCGGAGCCGTAGTAGAACCGCCGCAGCTCCGGCAGCCGCTCGGCCCGGTCGTTGGCGATGTCGTCGAGCACCTTCTCCATCTCGGCGGTGAAGGCGTAGTCGACCAGCTCGCCGAAATGTTGCTCCAGCAGGTTGACCACGGCGAACGCCAGGAACGACGGCACCAGCGCCGTGCCCTTCTTGAACACGTAGCCGCGGTCGAGGATCGTGCCGATGATCGAGGCGTACGTCGAAGGACGCCCGATCTCGCGGTCTTCCAGCTCCTTGACCAGCGACGCCTCGGTGTAGCGCGCGGGCGGCTTGGTGGAGTGGCCGGCCACGTCGAGCCGGGTCACGCTGAGCGCGTCGCCCTCGGCCAGGTTGGGCAGCCGCTTCTCGGCGTCGTCGCGGTCGCTCGACGGGTCGTCGGCCCCCTCGACGTACGCCTTCAGGAAGCCGTAGAACGTGATCGTCCGGCCGGACGCGCTGAACTCGACGTCCTCGCCGCCCGTCGACCGGCCGCCGACCTTCACCGAGATCGACTCGCCGACCGCGTCCTTCATCTGGGACGACACCGTACGCTGCCAGATCAGCTCGTACAGGCGGAACATGTCGCCAGAAAGGCCGGTCTCGCCCGGCGTGCGGAACTCCTCGCCCGACGGCCGGATCGCCTCGTGCGCCTCCTGCGCGCTCTTGACCTTGCTGGAGTAGACGCGCGGCTTGTCGGGCACGTACGCGGCGCCGTACAGCTTGATGGCCTGCGAGCGCGCGGCCGCCACCGCCGTCTCCGACAGCGTGATGCTGTCGGTACGCATGTAGGTGATGAAGCCGTTCTCGTAGAGGCGCTGGGCGACCTGCATCGTGTACTTCGCGGAGAACCCCAGCTTCCTGCTGGCCTCCTGCTGCAACGTGGTCGTCCGGAACGGCGCGTACGGCTTACGGGTGTACGGCTTGCGCTCGACGGACCTGACCGCGAACGACACGCCCTGCAACCGGCCGGCCAGCTCCCCGGCGGCGGCCTCCGACAGGTGGAGCACGTCGGCGTTCTTCAGCTGCCCGGTGCTGGCGAAGTCGCGGCCCTGCGCCACCCGCCGGCCGTCGACGCCGGTCAGCGTGGCGGTGAAGTCGCGCGGCCGCTCCTCGGCCTTGCCCGTGTCGAACAGCGCCTGCAGGTCCCAGTAATGGGCCGGGGTGAACGCCATGCGATCGCGCTCGCGCTCCACCACCAGCCGCGTCGCCACCGACTGCACCCGGCCGGCCGACAGCCCCCGCTTGACCTTCTTCCACAGCACGGGGCTGACCTCGTAGCCGTAGAGGCGGTCGAGGATGCGCCGGGTCTCCTGGGCGTCAACGAGGCGGAGGTTGAGGTCGCGCGGGTTGGACACGGCGTCCCTGATCGCCTGCGGGGTGATCTCGTGGAACACCATGCGGTGGACCGGGACCTTGGGCTTGAGCACCTCGCGCAGGTGCCAGGCGATCGCCTCGCCCTCGCGGTCCTCGTCAGTGGCCAGATAGAGCTCGTCGGCGTCCTTCAGCAGCTGCCGCAGCTTGGCGACCTGCGACTTCTTGTCGGGGTTGACGACGTACAGCGGCTCGAACTCGTGCTCGACGTTGACACCCAGGCGAGCCCACGGGAACTCCTTGAACTTCTCCGGGATGTCATCGGCCTTCTCCGGTAGGTCGCGGATGTGACCGATGCTCGATTCGACGATGTAGCCGCGCCCGAGGTACCCCGCGATCGTCTTCGCCTTGGCGGGCGACTCGACGATCACCAGGCGTGTTCCGCCGGCGCTGCCGTTGTTGGCTGGCACGCTGCTTCCTACCTCGCTGTTCGCTTGCAAATCCCCCTGCCGGGAGTCGGCACAGACTGAAAGGTAACCCGACTCGCGGATTTTTCCTTCCCCCGGGCTACCCACTAGCTTCCGGGTCCACCCACAAGCACGCAGAATAAGGCCCATCGAGCGGCATGGCGCCCTGACTCACCCTGGAGACTAATCGTTGTGCTCGACTACTCCTACATGGATATCTTCATTCCGCGCGATCTCACTCGCGAAGCAGCACGTCAGCTGCTGACCGAACACGCAGAGTACGGTCAGTGGGAGCTCGCGCGCGTACGCGTCCACCCCGACGGGAGCCGTCACGTGCGACTGCGACGCAAGGTCATGCGGGTGCGCCGCACGCTTTGAGCGCGCACATGGCTTTGCCCGCCCCGGGCCGCGCCCCCGGAACGGGCAATGCGTTCACAGCTGCCCGCTCACAGGCTGTGAGCGGACGTCATACGGTGTTTCGTCGTTTCTGATCCCTTACTTGCGGCCGAGCCGGAACCGGCGGGCCGTCGCGAACAGCGTCGCGGAGGCGGCCAGCATCGCACCGGCCACGAGCGCGAGTAGGGAGCCGGAGTTCATCCCGGTCACGCCGGCGGGCTGCTCGGCGCTCATCAGCCCCAGGTCGCCGACCGGCAGGGTGCGGGCGGTGGAGGTCACCACGCCGCCGGCGGGGGTGGAGGCCAGCAGACGGGTGGCGGGCTCGAGCGCCGAGACGGCGGCCGCGCCCTTCGACTCGGCCGGGGCCGCGTGGCGGTGCTTCTTCGGCTTGGCGGGCGCCGCCTTCTTCGGCAGCTCCGGCTGCTGCGGCATCATCGGCTGGCTGGGCATCCCGGGCAGGCCGGGGAGCGCGGGCAGGCCGAGCGTCTGGGAGACGTCGCCGACGACGGGCAGCTGCGCGACGCCGACCGGCAGGTCGTCGCCCTGCAGTCCGGCGACTGGCACGAGCCCGCCCTTGGCGTCGGCCACCTTGGCGTTCGAACGAACGAAACGGGTGGACGGGGCGTGGTGGCCGCCGTAACCGGCCTTCCCCACGTTCGCCCCGCCGAGGCAGCCGGCGGCGGCGTCGCCCAGGACGGCCGCGGCGTTGCCGCAGACGTTGACGGGCGCGGTGATCGGCGCGACCAGCTGGTTGCCGCTCAGCACACCCCCGGCCCCGGACGTACGGTTGCCGCCCGCGCCGACGCCGGACTGCTTGACCGTGGCGCCGCCCGTGCAGCCGGCGTTGGCCCTGCCGAGCACGGCGGCGGCGTTGCCGCACACGTTGATCGGCGCGGTGATCGGGGCGACGATCTGGTTGCCGCTCAGCACCCCGCCGGCGCCGGACGTGCGGTTGCCGCCCGCGCCGCCGCTGCCGGACTGCTTGACGGTGGCCCCGCCCTTGCAGCCGGCGAACGCGCGGCCGACCAGGGCCACCGCGTTGCCGCACACGTTGATGGGCGCGGTGATCGGGGCGACGATCTGGTTGCCGCTCAGCACGCCCCCGGCGCCCGAGGTGCGGTTGCCGCCCGCACCGCCGGAGCCGCTCCGGTGGACGGTGGCGCCGCCCGTGCAGCCGGCGATCGCGTTGCCCACGGAGTTGCCGCAGGCCTCGATCGGCAGGCTGATCGGGGCGATGACCTGGTTGCCGCTGCCGACGCCGAAGCGCCCGTCGGTGTCGTTGCCGGCCGAGCGCGGGGCCTTGTGGCGGGCGTGGTAGTGGTGCCGGTGGCCGCCGTCGTCGACCTTCGAGCCGCCGGTGCAGCCCGCGAACGCGCGCCCGACCAGGGCCACCGCGTTGCCGCAGACGTTGATGGGCGCGGTGATCGGCGCCACCACCTGGTTGCCGCCGAGGACGCTGCCCCGACCCGACGTACGGTTGCCGCCCGAGCCGCCGCTGCCGGACTGCTTCACCGTCGCGCCGCCCTTGCAGCCCGCGGTCGCGTCGCCGAAGATCGCCACGGAGTTGCCGCAGGCGTTCAGCGGGGCGGTGATCGGCGCGGTGATCTGGTTGCCGCCGAGGATGCTGCCGTCGCCGGACGTACGGTTGCCGCCCGAGCCGCCGCTCTTGCCCTGGTGGCGCACGCCGGCGCCGCCCGTGCAGCCGGCGTCGGCCTTGCCGATCAGCGAGATGGCGTTGCCGCAGGCGTTGACGGGGATGCTGATCGGCGCGTCGACCTGGTTGCCGCCGAGGATGCTGCCATTGCCGGACGTGCGGTTGGAGCCGCTGGAACCGCCCGGGTTGACGACTTCGGCGCCGCCCTTCGAGGACGCCTCGGACGAGCCGATCGCGGCGATGGAGTTGCCGCTGATGTCGATCGGCAGCGAGATCGGCAGGTTGACCTGGTTGCCGCCGCCGATGGACCCGTCACCCGAGGTGTCGGCCAGCGCCGTGCTGTTGCCGCCGAACGACATGACGGCCACGGCGAGCAGAGCCGCCGGGGTGGAAGCCTTCGCCCACGTACGCATGATGGATGCTCCTAGTGGTTCTGGGGGGATACCTGAACGGTTCGCGGGCAGCCCGAGGCCGTGCGAGGTTTCACGCACAGCGGAGACCTCGGATTCGCGAACGAGTTGAACTGACGTGTTCACCCGCGGGCGGAGGGAAATTCAGGCCACGCTCCGCCGCTTTGCATTTCGGGAAAGGGACCGCCGACTTTCACGCGTTCGCGGGACCGTTTCGCGGTGCCGTGAAGCGCGTTCTGTGACGTGAAGCACGCCGGGCGGTGCCTGTGACGGGAATCAGTCAGGTGAGAAAGAAGGGTCGTCCGCCGCTGTGCGGACGACGGGGGGAAGCAGGCGCGTCAGTGGAGCGCGCCCGGCCTGCAGCCGCGGGTCGTACTCCGACCGCGCGACGTCCCCGGAGACGGGCCCGAACGGGCCGCTGCCACCACCGTTGGGCACCAGACCATCGGTGTCCAGGATCTTTCCGGCGGTGGATCGTGCCGGCAGGCCAGGATCCCGCTGGCTGTTGAGGCCGTCGACCGTGCGACCGGCCATGGCCTCGGCGTTGTCCGACGCCGTGAGGACGTCGGTCACGGAGAGGTCTGAGGTCTGCCCTCCCCCGGCGGTGGCCGTGGCCGTCGCCGCGGAGGCGTCCGCGGCCGCCGGAGCGGCGCCGAGCATGCCGAACAGGACGGTGAGCAGCCAGCCGGCGACCACCAGGGCCCCGGCCGTGACCGCTCGCAGGAACACGTGACGGGCACCGGCCGCGAACCGCGCCATCCGGCTCGCCCGATCGGTGTCCGCGTCCTGGGCCGGGGTCGTCGTCACACGCAGGCTGCATCCGGCGAGGGCGATGGCCCCCGTCTGATGAACCGCCGTGCGCGTCACGTGACCTCCACTCCAGAACCGGCCTCACGTCGTGAGGCCGGTCCATGGACTCACCCCTCAACGGTCCGTAACCGTAGCAGCACCCAACGTCGCCGCAAGGGCTTTTCACCTGAGTCCCAGAAATTCACCAACACCTCTGCCCCCAAAGCGCCCACAACCGCCCACGGACCCTCTGCTCCGCCCCATGAGCGCCCCATCACGGGCCCCGCGCTCCGCCATCTCGAGCCGCTCCTGAGACGACGTGGATTCTTGGTATGACGCACCCCGCAGAGTTTGCTAACCTTACTGAGCCGACGCGGGATGACGGTCTCGCGTGCAGGCACCAAGTCCGGGTGGCGGAATAGGCAGACGCGCTAGCTTGAGGTGCTAGTGCCCAGTGATGGGCATGGGGGTTCAAGTCCCCCCTCGGACACACACCTTCGTACATGATCGCCTGAGCTCAGCTCGGGCGATCATTGCGTTTCTGGCCCGTTCAAAGGTCAGGCGCACAGTCCGAGTGGGCTGATCTGGATCCTCAGGTCCTCGACCTCACCGTTCGTCAGATACGTCCATGAGGTGACCTGGCATCGCCCGAAGCGCAGGATGTCATCGTCCGGCAAAATGCTGACTTCCGGGCCGAGCAGCCGCTCTGCGCGAGCTTGGAATCGCGGTAGAGGTCACCGTACCGGTACCGCTCGTGCGCCAGAAGCCCACGCGTGCGCGCCGATGCCTGACGTGCGAGTTCACACACGCTCATATCCGCCCGCAGGCTCAGCCGCAGCGGCAGATCATTGGCCATCATCGCCCCGCCGGCCACCGCGCAGCCCCTGCGCCCTCGCACGACCAGGCCCAACACGACCTCCGGCGCGCCCACCACCCGGTGCACGTACCACCCCGCCGCGCCGATGAGCAGCGCGGGCAGGGCCACACCCGACGCTCTGGCCAAGAGCCGGAACGCGGTTCTCTAGGCCGCGGACATCCGGGGCTCGATCTGGAAGATCAAGCCCGGCCGGCACGAGGTCACCACCCCATGGTTCAAGCACAGGTTGCTGGAACCCACAGGTGAGACGTACGCGGGAGCACCCATGCCCGGCGCCAACGGCATCGAGCTGTGGCGCGGTGCCATGTACGTCTCGAACACCGCGCAGGACTCCATCGTCCGCATCCCCGTCCGTGACGGACAGCCCGGCACCCCCAAGGTCGCCCACGACGACCTGGAGACGGTCGACGACTTCGCGTTGGACGGCAAGGGCAACGTGTATGCCGCACTCAACACCGTGGACCGCGTAGTGCGTGTGTCGCCTTCGGGGAAGACGACCACGCTGCTGACGCACGACACTGGTCTCGGGATGCAGAACCCCACGGCCGTCGCATTCGGCGAAAGCCGCCGCGGTCGCACCCAGATGTATGTCAACAGTTCGGCCTTCGCATCGAGCACTCCGAAGCCCGCCCTGCTGGCAGTCGAACTTCCGGGTCACGCGTTCCGCTGATCCGCGTGACGAAGCGGTCTGGGCATGTCTTCCGCCGCGATCTCCTTGTTCAGGCGCGTCCGCTTCCTGGTACCGCGATTCCCAGGAACGCTCGACACCGTCTTCGAGGCCCAGCTCGCCGCCTTCGGCGGGCAGAGCCCCCCGGCTCGCCACCCGCTACCGGGACGGCTGAACCGCCGACCCGCACAGGGCGGCTGTACGTGTCCGTTCCCCTGCGCCGTTCTGGTCGATCACATGCGCGTATCAGGTGCGTGATCGGTCTTGCCCTCGGTTGTACCGGGACTCGAAGGTCTAAGCATCGGCGAAGGGGAGGACGATGCGGGGGCCGCTGGTCGTCAAGCGGGCGCTCGGTGAGCCGTTGCTCCTGCTGGCCGCGTTCGGCTCGATCCTGCTGACGACGACCACGCTGGTGGCGTTGACGATGTACGCCTCCTCCATCGCCGGCGCGGGTGTGCGCAGGGCGATGGAGACGGCCTCGTACCGCCAGACGACCACCACGGTCAGCGCCCAGGTCGACGCCGAGACCTTCCCGCGGTACGACCGGATGGTGCGTGACGAGCTCGCCGCGGCCTACGGAGCGCCGCCGGCCGTCACCACCAGCCTGCGCTCCGACTCGTACGTCGTGCCGGGGCAGGACGGCGAGGAGCTGCCCGAGCTGCTGCGATTCGGCAGCCACGACGGGCTCGACCGGCACGCCCGGCTGGTCGCGGGCAGGTGGCCGCGGACCGGCGGGCAGGCCGTCGAGGCGGCGATCTCGGAGCCGGCGGCAGCGGCGACCGGGTTCGAGCCCGGCGGGGAGTTCGTCACGAAGGCGCGAAGCGACGGGCGCCCGGTCCAGGTCCGCGTCGTCGGCGTCTTCCGGCTCGACGACCCCGTGGGTGAGCGCTGGGCCGGTGAGGAACTGCTGAGCAGGGGCGTGGAGCGCGGCGAGTACACCACGTACGGGCCTCTGATGGTGACGCAGGAGACGTTCGTCGCGCGCTTCGCCACCGGCGTGCGGGCCGTCTGGGCGGCGGAGCCGGATCTCGGCGCGCTGACGCCCGAGCGGCTGCGCCCGCTGGCCGAGGCCGTCGGCCGGGTGGGCGAGCGGCTGCCGGCGGCCGGCTGCGTGAGCTGCCTGACCGTCGGCGCGCTGCCCGAGCTGCTCGTCCAGCTCGACACCGCGTCCCTGGTGGCCCGTTCCATGGTGCTGATCCCGGTGCTGCAACTGCTGCTGCTGGCCGCGTACGCGCTGATGCTCACCGCGCGGCTGCTGGCCGACCACCGCCGCATGGAGGTGGCGTTGCTGCGCTCGCGGGGCGCGGGCACGGCGCGGCTGGCGGCGCTGGCGGGTGGCGAGGCGCTGCTCGTGGCGGTCCCGTGCGCGATCGTGGCGCCGTTCCTCGGGCCGCCGCTGCTCGCGCTGATCAGTTTGCTGCCCTGGATCAGGGCCTCGGGGGTGCGGCCGGCGCCGCAGGCGGATCTGGGCGCCTTCCTCGTGTCGTTCGGGGCGGCGCTGGCCGCGGCCGTGCTGCTGGCGCTGCCGGCCGTGGCGGGCGCGCGGCGCACGTACGTGGAGGAGCAGTCGGCGCTCGGCCGCGGCGGCCGGCGTGGGCTGATCCAGGGGGCGGGCGCGGACCTGGCGCTGCTGGTCGTGGCCGGGCTGGCGATCTGGCAACTCCAGCGGTACGGCGCCCCGGTGACCGCGACGGCGACCGGCGGGCTCGGCATCGACCCGCTGATCGTCTCCGGCCCGGCCCTGGCCCTGCTCGCGGGCGGCCTGCTCGGACTGCGCCTGGTGCCGCGCGTGTCGCGGCTGGCCGAGCGGCTGACCTCGCGCCGGCCCACCCTCGCCCTCGCGTTGGGCGCCTGGCAGGTCAGCAGGCGGCCGCTCAAGTACGCCGGTCCCGCGCTGCTGCTGACGCTGGCGATCGCGATCGGCGTCGTCTCCATGGCCACCACCGCCACCTGGCAGGCCTCGCAACGCGACCAGGCCGATCACCGGGCGGCGGCCGATCTGCGTCTGTCGGGGCCGTCCGAGGGGCCCGAGCTGGGGGCGCTCGGCCGTGGCACGGCGTTCACGACGCTGCCCGGCGTCACCGCCGCCTCCCCCGCCTTCCGGGCGCCGACCGCGGTGGGCGGCGAGAGCGCGCTGCTGCTCGCCTTGGACGCGGGCAGGCTCGGCGAGCTGTTCCGCCTGCGCCCCGACCTGTCGGCGCGGACGGTCGCGCAGTTGTCCGCGGCCCTCGCCGGAGATCGAACGGGCCGGCTGGAGCTGCCCGGACGGCCGCGCGCCCTCACCGTGCGGGTCGAGTCACGCGCCGCCGCGCCGGCCCGGCTGGTGTTGTCCGACGCGCTGGGCGTGTGGCGCGACCTGCCGCTCGGCGACCTGCGGGAGGGCGGCAACCGGATCGAGCTCGACCTGACACCGCTGGCCGGACGCGCCGGCACGATCACCTACCCACTGTCGGTACGCGGCCTGGTGGCGGGCGAGCAGGCCGGCCTGAGGCTGACCGGGCTGAGCGCGGACGGCCGGAACGTGCAGGTGGCCGGGGCCGTCGCTCACCCACGGGGTGTGATCGCCTTCGGGCCGTCGCGGGAGCCCGGGCCGCTGCCCGTGGTCCTCACTTCCGGCCTGGCCGCCACGCTCAAGCTGGACGCCGGGCAGAGCGGGTCCGTCCGCCTCGCCGGCCGGGTCGTGCGGGTCGCGGTCGCCGGCATCGTGACGAGCATGCCCACGAGCGCCCCGGACGAGCAGGCCGTGCTCGCCGACTGGGAGACGCTGCAGGCGTACGAGCTGGCCGCGGCGCAGCCGTCCCGGCCCGCCACCGAATGGTGGCTCGCCGCCGCCGACACCGCGCCCGCGCGGGAGACCCTCCGGCGCAACCCCCAATGGGACGTGACCGCGGTCGACCGGCGGGAGCTGGCGGCCAAGCTGCGCGACGATCCGCCGGCCGGTGCGCTGCAGGGCGCGCTGACCCTGGGGTTCGCCGCGGCGCTGGGGTTCGCGGTGCTCGGGTTCCTGGTGAACGCCGTGGTCGCGGCAGGGGAGCGGCGGGCCGAGTTCGCCGTGCTGCGGGCGCTGGGCACCGGCCCCCGCCAGGTGCTCGGGATGCTGGCCACGGAGCAGGCGTTCGTCATCGGGCCGTCGCTCGCGGCCGGCACCGGGCTCGCCGTGGTCGTCGGGAACCTGGTGGTCCCGCGCGTCGTCCTGACCGGGCAGGCGTCGGCGGTCACGCCCGGCGTGCTGTTCCACGTTCCGTGGGCGGACGTCGCCACGATGCTGGCCCTGGTGACGGCGGTGCTGGTCGCGATCGTCGCCGGGCTGGCGCGGCGCGGGTGGCGGGGACGGACCTTGGAGGAGCGGTGAGAATCCCCCTGGGCCTCCGGGCGCACGCGGGCACGTCGGCACTGCTCGTCGTGCTGACGGCGGTCGCCTGCCTGCTCGTCTCCGGGTTGCCCAGGACGATGCAGGCGTCGTTCGACGAGGCGCTGAGCCGGTCGCTGGCCGCGGCCCCCGCGCTGCGGACCGACCTGACCGTCACCGGGACGCCGGCCCTGCCCGCCGGGGAGCTGCACTCACGCGCGGAGTTCGAGGGCCGCGACCTCGGCTGGCGTCGACTCATTCCTGCGGCGCTGCGGACCCTGATCGGGCCCGGCGGCCACATCAGCGCCAAGACCTACCGCACGCCCGTCAACGAGACGAGCGACATCCGTGCCTTCGTCAACCTCGGCTGGCTGTCCGACGCCGGCCGGCGCGTGGAGTGGGTGGGGGGCCGCGCGCCGGGCAGGCCGTCCACCATGCGGTACCTCGGTACGACGATCCCGGTCATCGAGGTGGGCGTCGTGGAGGAGGCCGTGGCCCGGATGGGGCTGCGGGTCGGCCAGACCAGGATGCTCGGCGAGAGCGTGCACACCGCCGCGAAGATCGTCGGCGTCTTCCGGGCCAAGGACCCGGCCGACCGCTCCTGGAGCCACGACGCCGATGTCCTGCACGTCACCAGGGTCGTGCCGATGGACGGGCCGGAGGAGTTCCACACGACGACGCTGATGTCCGACGACGGGCTGAGCGCGCTGACCAGCAAGGCCAGTGGCCTGGCCTACCGCTGGGTCCTCCCCCTCGACGGGCGGGCCGCGAGCGCCCTGGACGTGCCGGCCGTCCAAGCCGCGGTCGCCGAGTTCCAGCGGCAGGTGGACGTCCAGGGGACGGGCACCACCAGCTACCGTCTGGTCACCGGACTGCCCCAGCTGCTCACCGGCTTCCTGGGCGCGCTGTCCGCCGCGCAGACCGTGATGTACCTGGTGCTCGGCGGCCTGTTCGCGGTCGCGCTCGGCGTGATCGCGCTGGGCGTACGGCTGCTGACCGACCGGATGGCGCGCACGATGGCCCTGGCGCGGGCGCGCGGCGCCTCGCTGTGGCAGGTGGCGGCGGCCGGGGCCACGCTGACCGCGCTCACGGTGGGGCCCGCGGCCCTGGCCGGGTACGCCCTGTCGTTCCTCCTGCCGGGGCCCGTGCCGCCGATCGTGCACCTCGGGCCGGCGGTCGTGCTCGTCACCGCCGTGGCCTTCGCCGTCGCACGCCTGATGCTCGCGCATCGCACACCGCTGCAGGAGCGCCGTGCCGACCTGGTCACCGCCCGGCCGTCCGCGCGGCGGGTGACAGTGGAGGCGCTGGTCGTCGTGCTCGCGCTGGTGGGGGCGTACCTGCTGAGGGCCCGGGGGCCGTCCGGCACCGCGCAGCAGGATCCGTTCCTGCTGCTGATCCCGGTCGCGCTGACGCTCGCGGCCGGGCTGATCACCTTGCGGTGCTACCCGTACCCGCTGCGGCTGCTCGTGCGGCTGACCGCGCGAGGGCGGGCGGCGCTGCCGTTCCTGGGGCTGACCAGGGCGGCCAGGAAGCGGTCCGCGGGCGCGCTGCCGGTGCTGATCCTGTTGCCCGCACTGAGCCTGTCGGTGTTCGCCGCGGTGGTCCACGACGGGATCACCACCACGCAACGGCTCGCGTCCTGGCAGCAGGTGGGCGCGCCGATCAAGCTGACGTCGGTCGAGAACATCCCGCCCGACGCCATCGAGCGGGTACGCCGGGCCCCGGGGGTCGAGCAGGTGGCGCTCGCGCTGACGGGCCGGATGCAGATCACGGCCACCGGGGAGCGGCCGTACGCCGTCGCCGTGGACCTCGCGCAGTGGCGGCGGGTCAACGAGGACGCGCCCATCAGCCTGCCCACGCTGTCCGGGGACACGTCCGCGCTGCTCTCGCCCGCCCTGGGCGGCCGTGACGCCTTCGACGTCATGTGGCTGTCGCCGGTACGGCTGACCACCCAGGGCGTGATCGACGCGGTGCCCGGTTTCTACGCCAGCGGGCAGTTCGTTCTCGTGCCGTGGGAGGTGCTGCCCTGGCCCGCGGCCAACACCTTGCTGATCAAGGGTGACATCTCGCCCGTGGAGCTGGCGCGGCTGGTGCCGTCGGCCACCGTGGCGACGCAGGAGGCGGCGCTCGCGGCCATCCAGGACGACCCGCTCACCGGGACGGTCCGCACGACAATGGTCGTGGTGACGGTGGCGCTGGGTGCGTACGCGCTGGTGGCCATCGTCCTGTCGCTGGTCGTCGGGGCGGCCGGGCGGGCCAGGGCGGTGTCGCTCCTGCGGACGCTCGGGCTGTCCGACCGGCAGGCCCGGCGGCTGACCCTGCTGGAGTCGCTGCCCGTCGTCCTCGTCACGACGCCGGTGGGCCTGGCCCTGGGGCTGGCCCTGCCTGCCGCGCTCGGGCCGGGCGTGGACATGTCGGCATTCGCCGGTGGCCTGCCCGTCGCCGATCACCCGCCGGGCCTGCTGACGCCCGTGGCGCTGGCGGCCGGGCTGGGGCTGTGCGCCGTGCTCGGGGCGTACGTGCACACCGCCATGAGCCGCCGCCGCAACCTGGACGCCGCCCTCCGCGTGGGCGACCCCTGACCCGGCCACCCCCTGCCGATCAGCGGCATCGTCCGGGCCAGGAGGCCGCCGCGGGATCGCGCACCGATCTTCAACGGAGGGTGAGCGGGGTCTCGCAGGTGATGCGGGTCAGCTTCCGCGGGTTGCGGACGTAGTAGAGGCCGGTGATCCGGGTGTCCTCGACCCGGATCGCCACGACGCCATCGGTCTCGCCCTCGACCCGGACGAGGAGCGCCGGGTTGCCGTTGACCGTGGTGAGGTCACCGGTGAGGGCGACTCGGGCCTTGCCGAGGCCGCCGACGATGAAGCGGGCCACCTTCTCCGCGCCGGTGATCGGCCGCGGCGCGGCCTGCTTGACGCCGCCGCCGTCGCTGATCAGGACGACCTCAGGGGCGAGCACGTCGAGCAGGCCCTGCAGGTCCCTGGTTTCGAGCGCGAGCCGGAACGACTCCTCGGCGGCCGGGATCATCGCCGTACCGCTCGGCGGCGCGTACCACGCCTCCAAGTGGGCCCTCGAGGGCTTGAACGAAGCCCTCGCCGGCGAGGTCGCCGACTTCGGCGTCAAGGTGACCATCATCGAGCCCGGCGGCTTCGCCACCAGGAACGGCAAGAACCCGGATCCGCTCGCCAACGGCCACATGGCCCCGATGAACCCGGCCTACGACGGGCTCCGCCGACGCCTCGGCGCGGCCGCCGGGAAGCAGCCCGCCGGCGACCCGGCCGCCGCGGCCCGGGCACTCCTCAAGATCGTCGACTCGGAGGACCCGCCCCTGCGGGTGCTCTTCGGCCAGGGTTTCCACCCGATGATTGAGCAGGCCTACGCCGACCGCCTCAAGACCTGGGCCGACTGGCAGGACCTGTCGGCGGAGGCCCACGGCGATCTCGGCCAACGCCACCAGAACCCCTAGAGCGGTGCGGGTCTGGCGGCTCGCAGCAGGGCGATCGAGTACGCCAGGCCCGCCGCCGCCGACACCACGGCGGCGATCAGGAGCGGGACGCGGACGACGCCGTCGTGGCTGAGTGCGACGAAGGTCGGCCCTGACAGGGTGGCCACGCCGCAACCGGTCCAGGTCGCGCCGACCGCCCAGCCGGGGTGCCGGGCGACGAAGCCGCGCGCGAGCGGGGTGACGTACCCGATCATGACGAGCAGGCCCGTGATGACCAGCACCGTCCGCTGGGCCGGGCTCTCGAATCCGGTCGGGCCACCGGCCTCGGTGCCCGCGACGGCCCAGACCGGCAGGGCCAGGCCGTATCCGAGCAGCGGGACCGCGCAGATCGCGGAGATCGCCGGCCGGGTCGGTCGCGGGCCGGCGGCGAAGATGTGCCGCCAGCGGTCCATGGCGTGCAGCAGCACCAGGACGGCCAGGCAACAGCCGAGCACCCCGAAACCGCCGTAGATGATGGCGAACACCCCGCCGCCCAGCCCGTCACCGCTGCCCACCGGGGCGTCCGTGCCGGTGACCAGCTGGACCAGCAGCCCGGCCGGGAGGCCGAGCACGATCGGGGCCAGCAACCCGGTGGCTCCCCAGGCGGGAACCAGCAGCAGCCAGGCCGGCAACCGGTGGCTGACCGGCCGCGCCAGCACCACCGCGAGCACGATCGCGAGCAGGTCCATCACGAGGGTGAGGTAGTTGCCGATCACGTGGCGGGCGTCGTTCATCGTGGCCGCGCCCTCGGCGCTGGTGATGCCGATCGTCGACCCGGACAACCAGGCCAGTTTGAAGATCAGGTACGGCAGGCAGGACACGACCGCGACGATCACCACGGTCGTGCGTAAGACCCGGCTCCGGCTCGTCGAGTTCATGATCATCCTCTCAATTAGAGAACGGTCTCTAGAACAAGAGTAGCGACTAAGCTCGTGGACGATGCCCAGGAGTCCGTCGTTCACCCACGATCAGATCCTCGATGCGGCCAGGGACGCGGCCTTCGAGCACTGGCGGTCGGCCACCGTCGGCCACGTCACCGCGCTGCTGGGCGCTCCCTCGGGGTCGATCTACCACCGCTTCGCCTCACGCGACGTGCTCTTCGGGTCGGCGTGGATCCGCTCGATCAAGGCGTTCCAGGCCGGGCTGACGCGGGCCGCCGAGACCGACGACCCGATCGAGGCGATCGTGCGAACGGCGCTGTGGATCCCCGAGTTCTGCCGTCGCCATCCGCGTGACGCCCGCATGATGACGGTCTTCCGGTACGCCGACCTGGTCGCCACGGGGCCGCCCCAACTGCAGGAGGAGCTCCGCCACCTGAACGACCCGGTCGCGGATCACCTGCGGCGGCTGACCGAGGGACGCTACGGCCGGGTCACCCGGCACGGGATGGAGGTGGTGGCGCTGGCATGCCGCGATTCGCCGTACGGCATCGTCCGGCCGATGATCGGCGAGCCCATCCCGGCCTGGATCGACGACGCCGTCCGCGTGACCAGCACCGCTCTGGCCCAGCTGGACGACTGAGTGGTGGCGCCGCGAGCGATCCGGGCGATCTCCTCAGGCGAACGTGAACGACGAGGTCAGGGGATCACCGCCCTGTCCCCCCTGGCCAGGCTGACGCACCGGGCGGACGGTACGACCCCCACCGCCGCGGTATCTGGTCAGGCACAAAGTCGCCGTCCGGTGGTGGAGCGTGCGTTCGCGGTGAGGTGCCGTCACTGCTCCTGGGCGAGGCCGGGCTGGTGGTCGGTGGTGGGCATCGACCAGCTGGCGAGGAGGTCCAGGGCACGCTTCGAGGGAGAGCCGGCTTCGGCGGTGTAGACGAAGAGCGTCGTGTCGGGGTCTCCGGGCGGAGTGAGGGTCTCGTACTCGACGGTCAGTTCGCCGACGATCGGGTGGCGCAGGCGTTTGGAGCCGTGGGTGCGCTGGTGGACGCGGTGCTGCTCCCACCAGTCGGCGAACTCCTTGCTGTGTTCGCGCAGCTCGGCGATGAGGGCGGCGGTGGCCTGGTCGTCCGGGTCGCGGCCGGCGTCGAGTCGCAGGCTCTCGACCGCTTCCCGCGCGTGCACCTCCCAGTCGACGAAGAGTGATCGGGCCTCGTCGTCGAGGAACATCCATCGCGCGTAGTTGCGGTGGCGGGGCGGCATGCGTTCGAAGTCGGCGAACAGCGCCCTCGCCAGCCGGTTGGCGGCGAGCACGTCCGTGCGGCGGCCGAGGACGAGCGCGGGCTCGCCGTCGAGGGCGTCGAGGAGCTGGTAGAGCCCGGGGCGTACGCGCTGGACGCCACGGGTCCGTCGCCGGACGGGCGCCGCGGTCATGCCGATGAGGTCCCGCAGATGCGCGCGTCCCGCGTCGTCGAGCCCGAGGGCACGGCCGATGGACTCCACGACGGCCGGTGAGGGCAGGATGCGCCGGCCCTGCTCTAGGCGGGCGTAGTAGTCGGTCGAGACGCCGGCCAGCAGGGCGACCTCCTCGCGGCGCAGGCCGGGGACCCGTCGTACGCGGCCGTCGGGCGGCAGGCCGGCCCGTGACGGGTCGACCTGGCTCCGAGCGCGTCTCAGGAAGTCAGCGAGTTCACGGTTGCTCTCGGCCATGAGTCCAGTGTCGCCGATGGGCTCCGTTCCTGACTGGTCCTCTGCGTCCTAGGTTGCGCGGTCTAGGTTGCGCAGGGCGCGTTATGGCCCTCCACAGCGGCTTTCTCCGGCCGATGCTGGTGATGTGCCGGCCGGGGAGCCGGCGCCACCAGCGACATACGAAGGCAGGATGACCATGAGCTTCCCCACAGAGCGACCGGCGGTCTGGTTCGTCACCGGCACCTCCCGCGGCCTGGGCCTGGAACTCGTCAAGCAACTGCTGGAGCGCGGCGAGCACGTCGCCGCGACGACGCGTTCGTCCGAGCGGCTGCTCGCCGCACTCGGTGACGGAGTGGACACGACGGGCCTCCTCCCGCTCACCGTCGACCTGCGCGACGAGGCGTCGGTCGAGCGGGCCGTCCGCGAGACCACCAAGCGCTTCGGCGGCCTGGACGTCGTCGTCAACAACGCGGGCTACGGCTACCTGGCCGCGGTGGAGGAGACCAGCGACCGCGACGTCCGCGACATGCTCGACGTCCAGGTCGTGGGCGTGTGGAACGTGCTGCGTGCCGCCCTGCCCGTTCTCCGCGAGCAGCACGGCGGCCACATCGTCAACGTGTCCTCGATCCTGGGCCTGACCGCCGTCCCGGGCTGGGGTCTCTACTGCGCCGGCAAGTTCGCGCTGGAAGGGCTGAGCGAGGCCCTCGCCGCCGAGGTGGCGGACTTCGGCATCAAGGTCACCATCGTCGAGCCGGGCTACTTCCGCACCGAGTTCCTCACCGAGGACTCGATCGCCCTGCCCGCCGAGACGACCCCGCACTACCCGGCGATCCGCCAGATGGTCGTCGACCACCTCAAGCTCCAGGGGCACCAGCTCGGCGACCCGGAGAAGGGCGCGGCCGCGATCATCGATCAGGTCCGCGCCGGGAAGGGCCCGCTGCGGCAGCTGCTCGGCTCGGACGCCCACGCGTACGCGACGGCCAAGGTCGAGGCCCTGCGGGCGAACCTCGACGCCACCGCGCTCACCGCGCCGTCCACCGACTTCCCGTCCGCCTGAACCCCCTGCGACAGCACCGTCACAGCAGTTTGCCGGGGGTGAGCGGCGGGGACGTCCGTCCAGATCACATCGATCTCCGGCACGTCCCGGCTTTCCGGTCAACAAGGGCGCGCTCCGTCGCGGCTGCAAGGGTGCTGGGAAGGCTTTGCTTCTTGCAGGGACACTGCGTAGACCAGCCCCGCTACCGTGAGAAGCGTTTCGTGCGCCGTACCGGCGCTTCCCGGAAGGCAACATCGACCGTCGCAATCAACTCGCATCTTCCACGGTTTCATCACCTCACGGAGGATTTCGATGTTCGAACGCCCGCTCGTAGCCGCCGCTGTGATCGCATCCGCATTCGCCGGCTCGTTCTGGGTCGCCGCGCCGTCCGCCGGCGCCCAGGCGATCACCGCACCGGCCCAGGATCCCGTGCCAGTCCCGCCCGTCCCGGAAGCACCGGACGACCCGTACGACGTTCCGCCGCCCGGCGAACGCCACGACCGCCGAGACCGGCGCTGACACCGTCTGAGCTCAGGGGGACTTTCCCCCTGAGCTCAACCCAAGGTCCAGTCCATCACCAGCCGGGTGTGACGTTTGGGGAAGACCCGGCCTACGGCGGGGTCTCCACCACGGCGTCCGCCGGGTGCAGGCGTCGTCGTGGGTCGCGAGCCACAGGTGCAGGGTGTCGAAGGGCTCGTCGGGGCGGGCGACGATGCCGGTCCACAGCTCGCTCGGCTCGGCGGTCAGCGCCTCGTCGAGTGCGGCGGTGTCGAGGGCGGGCCCGCCGTCGAGGGTGAGCGTCACCGCGCCGCCGGCCAGTGCGGCCACCTGCTCGTGGTGCGCTCCCGCGCCCTGAATCGGTACGAACCCGCACACCGTCGGGTCCAGCCCGACGAACCGATCGTCGTCCCGGACGAAGGTGATCGACCTGGTGATCCCGCAGAACCGCAACGGGACGACCATCCGCCCGCCCGGGGCCGGCAGGTGTCCCCACGGGCAGTCCCAGGCGCCGACGGTGACCAGGACGGCGTCGTAGGAGCCGTCGCGGATGTGCTCGGCGTCTCCGAGGACGACCTTGACGTGTGAGTAGCCGGTTCCGGCGAGGAAGCGGGTCGCTCGCTCGGTGACGAACGGGTCGATGTCCACGGTGACCACCTGACCCTCGGGGCCGACGATCTCGGCGATGAGCGCCGCGTTGTAGCCGCCGCTGCCGATCTCCAGCACCCGTGCCCCACGCGTGAGCCCGGCGGCTTCGAGCATCACGGCCTGCAGCCAGGGCGCGCTCACCGAACTGGTCGCCCTGCCGTCGGCGCCGCGCCTGGTGATGACGACGTCGTTCACGGAGTAGGCGGCGGCGAGGGACGGCGCCTCAGGGGCGAACCTCTCGCGCGGGACCTTCGCGAACGCCTCCGCGACCTCGGGAGAGCGGATCGCGCCCTGTTCTCTCAGTCGGGCGACCATGTCGGCCCTCAGACGATCGGCGGGCTCCGTCGATGACTCGGTGTCGATGGCCACTCGCTCACTGTAGTCCGGCATGAGCGAGCGGAACCGTCAGGCAGATGTTCCTCACCCCGTGGGCGGGTCAGGACAAGAGGTTGCGCCAGCGTTCGGCGGACTCGAGGGTGTCGGTGCTGATGCGCTCCAGGAACGCCCCTCCCTTGGCCAGGCGGCGGCCCACGGGCGTGTCGAGGCCGCACTTCTTCGCCGCCTCCTTCGCGGCCGCCGCGACTTCGAGCGACTGGCGGCAGCTGGTCAGCATCGAGTGGTACCAGGTGTCGTCGTCGACCACGTAGATGTCGCGGCGGCGCTGCGGGTCGCGCTCGCGTCTGATGAGCCCCTGCTGGATCAGGGAGCCCACGGCCACGGAGACGGAAGCCGGGCTGACCTTCAGCCTGCGCGTCAGCTCGGCCGCGGTGCGCCTGCCGTCCTCGGACGTCCACAGCTCGACGAGTACGCGCGCCGTCATCCTCGGCAGGCCCATCCGGACCGCCATCCCGATGATTTCGTCTTCCGTCTCGCCGTCCGGCGGGCCGGCCGCGCGCACGGGAGCCGGCGTGCCGCGCCGCGCCCGCCGTTCGGTCGCGCGGTGCGCCTGCTCGGGGCGGTAGCCGCCGGGGCCGCCGTTGCGGGCGATCTCCCGGCTGATCGTCGAGGTCGGCCGGTCGAGCCGCCTGGCGATCTCGGCATAGGAGAGCCCCTCGGTGAGGCCGGCGGCGATGCGATGACGGTCCTGCTGGGTCAACCTTCCACCTGGCATGACGCCAGTATTGCCTTTGACACCAGCCATTGCAACGTCGCATTGCGTTCGAGTTCATCGTCATTGCATCAATTTCCGGGCTTTTACCTGTAGTTATGCCCTCAAGGAGATTGACGATTATTCGAACGCAACGTAGCTTTCAGAGCATGTCGAACACGTACTATCGTGAATATCCGTCCTTCGACCGGGCACCCGCCTGCCCCTTCGACCCCGCTCCCGAGGTCACCGCGCTGCGCGCCGAGCAGCCGATCGTCCGGCTGGCCGCGCCGGCGGACGCCCCCGGGTTATGGCTCGTCACCGGGTACGGGCTGGTCCGCCGGATCCTCGCCGATCCGCGCTTCAGCTCCCGGTACGAGACCCAGTACCACCCGCTGGTGGGCGGGCAGCTGCCACCCGCCCCCGTCGGCGACCTGACCGGCATGGACGCGCCCCAGCACACCCGCTTCCGCAGGCTGCTGGCGGGCAAGTTCACCGTCCGCAGGATGAACCTGCTCACCGAGCGGGTCACCGAGGTCACCCACGAGCGGCTCGACGTGATGGAACGGCAGGGACCGCCCGCCGACCTCGTCGAGGTCTTCGCCCAGCCCGTCCCCGCCCTGATGATCTGCGAGCTGCTCGGCGTGCCGTACGAGGACCGCGCTCGGTTCCAGAGCTTCACGTCAACCCTCACGGACGCCGGGGAGCCCGAGGCGCAGTACGCCGCGTTCGTCGAGCTCGGCGAGTATCTGCGGGGCCTCGCGCTCGCCAAGCGCGCGAACCCGACCGACGACCTGCTCAGCGACCTGGCCACGGGCGGCGACCTGACCGACGAGGAGCTCGGCGGCGTGGCCGCCTTCCTGCTCGGCGCCGGCCTCGACACCACCGCCAACATGCTCGCGCTCGGCACCTTCGCGCTGCTGCGCAACCCGGCGCAGCTCGCCGCCCTGCGCGCCGACCCCGGGCTGGCCGACAGCGCCGTGGAGGAGCTGCTGCGCTACCTGTCCATCGCCACCACCGGCCTGCGCGGCGTGCTGGAGGACGTCGAGCTCGACGGCGCTCGGCTCCAGGCCGGAGACACGGTCATCCTCGCGGTCAACGCCGCCAACCGGGACCCGGCCAAGTTCGCCGAACCCGACCTCCTCGACCTGCGCCGCCCGCCGGGCGGGCACCTGGCCTTCGGCCACGGGATCCACCAGTGCCTGGGCCAGCAGCTCGCCCGCGTCGAGATGCGCGTCGCCTTCCCCGCGCTGCTCACCCGGTTCCCGACGCTGCGGCTCGCCGTACCGGACGAAGAAGTGCCGATGCGTACGGACCCCGCGCAGATCTACGGCGTTCGCAGCCTGCCCGTCACCTGGGACCCGGCATGAGCGCGGCGGTCCCCGCCGTCTCGGTGACGGGACTGCGCAAGTCGTACGGCTCGCACCGCGTCCTGGACGGCATCGACCTCACCATCCCGCAGGGCACGATCTTCTCCCTGCTCGGCCCCAACGGCGCGGGCAAGACCACGACGGTGCAGATCCTGTCCACCCTGATCAAGGCCGACGCCGGCGAGATCCGGGTGGCCGGGCACGACCTGGCCGCGGAGCCCGACCGGGTGCGCGCCGCGATCGGCGTCACCGGTCAGTTCTCCGCCGTGGACGGCCTGCTCACCGGCGAGGAGAACCTGCGGCTCATGGCCGACCTGCTCCACCTCGGCCGTTCGAGAGGCCGGGCGCGCGCTCGCGAGCTGCTGGAACGCTTCGACCTCACCGACGCCGCGCGCAAGCCGGCGGCCGCCTACTCGGGCGGCATGCGCCGCCGGCTCGACCTCGCCATGACCATGGTCGGCACACCCGAGATCATCTTCCTCGACGAGCCCACCACGGGCCTGGACCCCCGCAGCCGCCGCACCATGTGGCAGATCGCCAGGGACCTGGTCGAACAAGACGGCCTGACCATCTTCCTGACCACGCAGTACCTGGAGGAGGCCGACGAGCTCGCCGACCGCATCGCCCTGCTCAGCCAGGGCCGGCTGGTGGCCGAGGGCACCCCGGAGGAGCTCAAGCGGCTGGTCCCCGGCGGCCACATCGTCGTGCGCTTCGCCGACGCCGACGGCTACCGCAGGGTGGTGGAGCACGTCGGCGCGACCTCGCGCAACGACGCGGCGCTCACCGTCCAGATCCCCGGCTCCGGCAACGTGAGGACGTTGAAGAGGCTCCTGGAGTGGCTGGACGCCCAGGCCGTCGACGTCGCCGAGCTGACGGTGCACACCCCCGACCTGGACGACGTCTTCCTCGCCCTGACCAAGGAGCCCTCCCGATGAGAGCGGTCATCGACTCGGCGACGATGTTGCGCCGCCGGCTCACCCACATCTGGCGTTACCCGTCGCTGGTCCTCACGTTCGCCGGCGTCCCGGTGGTGTTCCTGCTGCTGTTCGTCTACGTCTTCGGCGGCACCATGGGCGCGGGCATCGGCGGCGACCGCGCCGCCTACGTCGGCTACCTCACCCCCGGCATCATGGTCACGACGATCGCCGGCGCCGCGCAGGGGACGGCGATCTCGGTGGCCACCGACATGGCCGAGGGCATCGTCGCCCGGTTCAAGACGATGGCCATCGCCCGCGTGTCGGTGCTCACCGGACACGTGCTCGGGGCGATGGTGCAGACGTTCATCGCGATCGCGATGGCGACTCTGGTGGCCGTGCTGGTCGGCTTCCGCCCGTCCGCCTCGGGGCTGGGCTGGCTCGGCGTGGTCGGCGTGCTGGCCATGTTCACCTTCGCGATCACCTGGCTGTCGGTCGCGCTCGCCCTGGTGTCCAAGAGCGTCACCACGGCCAGCAACCTGCCGATGCCGCTGCTGGTTCTGCCGTTCCTCGGCAGCGGATTCGTGCCGACCGAGTCGATGCCGGCCGGGTTGCGGTGGTTCGCCGAGCACCAGCCGTTCACTCCCGTCATCGAGACGCTGCGTGCCCTGCTGGACGGGCGTCCGGCGGGCTCCGGTCTCGTGTCGGCGGCCGTCTGGAGCGCGGTCATCGCCCTGGCCGGATACCTGTGGGCGCGCAGGCTCTACAACCGTTGAAGGCGACTCGTCCGGATCGGCCGGCGCCTCCGCGGGCGCCGGTCGATGGAACAGGCGCGGCGGTCGCCCTGGCTCGCCGTATCAGGCGCCGCGCACGATCTCGTCGATGAGAACGGCCAGCTCGCGGGGCCGCGCCAGGAACGGGGAGTGGCTGCCCGGGACGCGGCGCAGCTCGGTGGCGTGGACCGCCATCTGCTCCTGCAGCGCGGGCGGGATGGCCTTGTCCTGCTCGGTCAGGATGAAGCTGGACGGAATGTCCCGCCAGGCGGCCGCGTCGACCTTCTCCGCGAACGACCGGACGGTCTGCTCGACGAGCCTGCCCACCAGCTGCTCGGCCTCGTCGTCGGGCAGATCGCCGTAGAGCGAGTTACGCGGGTCGTCGATGAGCGGGAACAGGCCGCTCATGTCCTCGGGCTCGGGCACGCCGTGGATGTCGTACATCGACTGTCCCTTGTCCGGCATGTACGCGGCCAGGTAGATCAGCCGCTGGACATTGCGGGCTCCGGCGGCGGCCTCGGTGACCGGGATGCCGCCGTACGAGTGGCCGACCACCACGACCGGGCCCTCGATCGACGCCAGCTCGGCGGCCAGCACGGCAGCGTCGTCGTGCATGCCCGCGGTGGGCTGATCGCCCGAGCTGAGCAGCGCCGGGGTACGCGTGTCATAGCCGAGGGCCCGCAGCTCGGGCTCGAGCTTCGCCCAGCAGTCAGGCCGGTGCCAGGCGCCGTGGACGAGCATCACGGTAGTCATGAACAGTGCTCCAGGAATGTGCGTTCGTTATGTCCGGAAATACAACGTTAGGCACCACGGGCTGGACTGAGAATGACCAAGAGTCCAACATAGTTGCGTGAGCGTCCACCAAGCCGATCCTCTCCAAGACGTCCTTACCCTCGTCGGCACGACCAGCCAGATGTCCATCGGGCTGATCGCCGGCGGCGAGTGGGCGCTGTCGTTCCGGCCGCCGGCGGCGGCGGTCAAGTTCAACGCGGTCCGCCGCGGCCACTGCCTGCTCACCGTCGACGGCGTGCCGGAGCAGATCAAACTGGACGAGGGCGACTGTTTCCTGCTGACCCAGCCGCGCGCCTTCACCCTGGCCAGCGGGCCCGGGGTGCGGCCGATCCCGGCCAAGCCGATCTTCGCGGTGCCCGACGGCGATGTGCCCCGGGTGGGGACCGGCGACGACACGGTGTTCATCGGCGGCCGGTTCGACTTCGGCGGGCGGGCGCAGGAGCTGCTGCTCGACGTGCTGCCGCCGGTGATCCACGTGCCCGGCGGCACCCCCGAGGCGGCGACCGTGCGGTGGGTGCTCGATCAGATCGAGGCCGAGCTGCGTGACCGGCCGGTCGCCTCGACGCTGATCACCGAGCATCTCGCCCTGGTCATGCTGATCCACGTCCTGCGCCTGCACCTGACGGTCACCGGGGCCGGCGCCGCGACCGGCTGGCTGGCCGGGCTCGCCGACCCGGTGGTGGCCCCGGCGCTGCGGGCCGTGCACGGCCGGCCGGCCCATCCCTGGACGGTGGCCCAGCTCGCGGACGTCGCCGCGGTGTCGCGGTCGACGCTCGCCGCCCGGTTCAAGCAGGCCGTCGGGCAGGGCCCGCTGGAATACCTGACCGGCTGGCGGATCGAGCTGGCCATCGATCGCCTGCGCCGCGGCGACGAGACGGTGGCGATGATCGCCCGCGAGGTCGGCTACGGCTCGGAGAGCGCGCTGAGCAACGCGTTCAAACGGGTGACCGGGGCGTCGCCGCGCGAATACCGCCGCCGGATCAGATCGGCCGCGCATCTGTCCGGATAAGGCAGACCGTCACCGAACCATGTTCATCGCGTACGGCGATTCGAGGCCGATTCCGAGCGTTCGTACGATCGGGGGTCGCTCGTGCGGCCGAATGCCCGATGCTTCGGGGCGACGCCGCTCGCACGACAGAAAGGTTCGGCATGTCCTCCCTCGACCACGAACAGGTTCTGATCCGTACGGGAACTCGCTCCGGCCTGCCGATCATCGTCGCCGTGCATTCGACCGCGCTCGGCCAGGCGGTCGGCGGATGCCGGCTCTGGCACTACGCCGACTGGCGGGACGGCCTCGACGACGCGTTGCGCCTGTCGGCCGCCATGACCGCCAAGTGCGCCGTGGCCGGGCTGGCGAACGGCGGCGGCAAGACCGTCGTCGCCGTCCCGCCGGGAATCGAGCCGGACCCGGCCCTGCGCCGCGCGGTGCTGGACGACGTGGCCGACACCATCACGGCCCTGGACGGGGCGTACGCGACCGGTCCGGACGTCGGGACGACACCGGCGGACATGGCGGTCATCGGCGAACGTACCCCTCATGTCTTCTGCAAGCCGGCGCAGCACGGCGGCAGCGGCGACTCCTCACCGGCCACCGCGCTCGGCACGCTGGCGGCGCTGCGCGCGGTACGCCGCCGCCTCCACGGCACGCGGACGCTCGCCGGCGCGCGCCTGTCGGTGGTGGGGCTGGGCAGCGTCGGCCTGCGCCTCGCACGCCTGCTCGCCGACGAGGGAGCCGACCTCCTGCTCAGCGACATCGACCCCGCCAAGCGGGCGGCGAGCGACGAGCTCGGCGCCACCTGGGTCTCGCCCGAGCAGGCGCTCACCGCGGACGTCGACATCGTCGTCCCGGCCGCGCTCGGCGGCGTCCTCACCGAGGAGATCGTGCCGCGGCTGCGCTGCGCCGCCGTCGTGGGGCCGGCCAACAACCAGCTCGCGACCGAGGCCGCCGGCGACCTGCTGCACCGGCGCGGCATCGTCTGGGTGCCCGACTACGTGGCGAGCGCGGGCGGAGTCGTCAACGCGCTCACCGTCGAGCTGCACAAGGGGACCCCTGACGAGGCCCGCGAACGTGTCGAGGCCATCGAGCACACCGTCGCCGACCTCCTCGCCACGGCCGAACACCGGCACGTCACCCCCGCCCAGGCCGCCACGGAGCTGGCGCAACGCCGTCTCACCGGCGCCTGGTAGACGACCACGAGCTAAATGAGCCAAAGGGGGTACGCCCGGACGGCGCGTGCGATCATTCGAACGGATCGGGGGATCACGTCGAACGAAGGAGAGCCCTCATGAGCTTGGGAGTGCCCGAAGTACTCATCCTGCTGGTCCTGGGCGTCGCGCTGATCTTCGGCGTGATCTTCGCCACGGTGAAGCCGGCCAACCGGAAATAGCGGCTCGGCCCGGGCGGTCGCCGGCTTTCGCATCACCACACCTGCGCGGCGGGTGTGGTGATGCCCGACTTGCGCTCACCTGACGGTGTCGCCGGCGGCGAGGCGGGAGGCCCCGGGGCCGGGAAGGTGATGGCGGTCGACGTGCGCCAGGAACGCCGTCATGTAGTCGGACAGGAACTGGGCGGTGGAGGGAACGGTGACCGTTCCTTCAGCGTCGATCAGTCCCTGGGTGAACTGGATGTAGGCCTCCGGCTGGCCCATCACCGGCATGTCGGAGTAGGCGAGGATGGTCTTCAGGTGCTGCTGGGCGAGCGCCGTGGAGATGGAGCCGGGCGAGGCGCCGATCATCGCGGCCGGCTTGCCGTCGAGGGCGTTGGCTCCGCGCGGCCGGCTGGCCCAGTCGATGGCGTTCTTCAGCACCCCGGGGATGGAGCGATTGTACTCAGGGGTGACGAGCAGGAGGGCGTCGGCGGACGCGATCGCGTCCTTGAACTCCTGGGCCGACGGAGGGTAGCTCGCGTCGTGGTCACGGTTGTAGAGGGGCAGCGCGTCGATCGGGATCTCCACGAGATCGAGTTCGGCCGGCGCCAGGCGGCGCAGCGCGAGCGCGAGCCTTCTGTTGATCGAGTCCCGCGACAGGCTGCCGACGATGTATCCGACGTTGTAGGTCATGGTTTCCATCCGTAGTCAGTGGTTTCCGTGAGCCGCCGTCACGGCATGAACTTGCCGCCGTCGACGTTGAGGGTCTGGCCGGTGATGAAGTCCGCGTCGGGCGAGGCGAGGAAGAACACCGGCCCCACCAGGTCGGCGGGCTGCTGGTCGCGCTGGATGGCGCGCGCCTGGCGCTGAGCTGCCAGCAGGGCCTCGGGGAAGGTGTCGCGCGCCTGCTCGGTGACGGTCAGGCCGGGCGCGATCACGTTCGCGGTGATGTTGTACGGGCCGAGCTCGCGGGCCAGGGAACGGGTGAAACCCACGATCCCGGCCTTGGCGGCGACATAGGAGGTCTGGCCGCGCGTGCCGTCGAAGACGGAACCGGAGCCGAAGTTGATCACGCGGCCCCAGCCGCGCTGCTTCATCAGCGGCAGCAGCGCCTGCGCGACGAGGTGCGGGCCGGTCAAGTTTGTGTCGAGCACGCGACGCCACGACTCGGGCCCGATCTCCTCGTACGGCTGCACCGGGAAATAGCCGGCGGCATTGACGATCACATCGACGCGGCCTGCGACGTCGCGAGCGTACTCGGCCAGCCGCGTGACGCCCGGCTCGCCGGAGAGGTCGGCCGCGACGGTGTGCAGCGCGCTGTGGTGGCCCGTCCGCTCGGCCAGCCGCCCCAGCGCCTCGTCGCCGAAGTCGGTGGCGATGACGGTGTCGGCGTTCTCCAGGAAACGCGCGGTCAGTGGCGTGCCGATGCCTCCGGCCGCTCCCGT
Source organism: Nonomuraea aridisoli (assembly GCF_003236395.1). Lineage (GTDB taxonomy): Bacteria > Actinomycetota > Actinomycetes > Streptosporangiales > Streptosporangiaceae > Nonomuraea > Nonomuraea aridisoli. The sequence goes on from NZ_POUD01000063.1 coordinate 32,642, forward strand.
GATGACGACGACTCGATCGCTTCTCATGGTGACTTCCTTCATCGGTGAGGGCTTCTTCATCGGTGAGGCTTCTTCATCGGGGCGGGCCGACGATGATCTGGCCGTAGGCGTCGGCCGCCGCGGCCAGGACCTCCTTGGAGATCTCGAAGCCCTCGGGCCGGGGGGTGGACAGGTCGCGTCCGCCCTGACGGAACATGCCCTCGAGGCCGGCGGGAGTGGCGATCAGCAGCAGGTCGGCCCGCTCGGAGGTGATGCGGTAGCCGTGCGGGATGTTGCGGGGCAGGTAGACGATGCCGCCCTCGGACAGCTCGTGCTCCTGATCACCGGCCCAGACCAGGGCCGTGCCCTTGATCAGCATGAAGACTTCGTCTTCCCGGGTGTGCAGGTGGAACGGCGGAGCCTCCCCCTTGGGGGCGTCGAACCGGCCGACGGTGAGCTGCCCGTCGGTGGCGGCGGCGTCCAGCAGGACGGAGAAGGTGCTGCCGCCCAGCCATTCCAGTTTCTGTTGCTGCTCGGGCTGGGCCAGGTACGGGATGCTCATGGTGGGCTCCTTCAGGCGAGAAAGTCGATCAGTTCCTTGGCGAGTTCTTCGGGGCGTTCGTCGGGGACGAAGTGCCCGCTGTCCTTGATGACCGCCGCGGACAGGTGCGGCGCGATCGGGCGCAGGGCCTCGGCCAGCCGGTTGCCCGCGTTGTGCTCGCCGCCGACGGCCAGCACCGGCATCGGCAGGTGGGCCCCGCTCTCTGCCCAGTCCCGGTTGACCCGCCCGTCCTGCAGCAGGGTGCGGTAGTGGCCGAAGCCGGCGCGCAGGGCCTCCCGCCCGGTGTAGGAGGCGGTGATGGCGGCGATCTCCTCCGGTGGGAACGCGCCGGTGACGTGCGCCAGCCGGTTGAACCACCAGGTCAGGAAGGCGTGCTCGGTCCCGTCCAGGAGCAGTTCCGGCACTTCGGGTGTCATGAACAGGCCGAAGTGGAACGAGCCGCCCGTGGCGGGGTTCATCGCGCTTTCCAGCCCTAGGCCGGGCAGAGCCAGCTCGACGAGCGCGAGCCGCGCGACCTCCTGGGGATGGCGGCGGGCGTAGGCGAAGGCGACCATGCCGCCGATGTCGTGCCCGACCACGCGCACCCCGCCCGTGACGCCGAGCCGGTGCAGCAGGGCGCGCATGTCCTCGGCCTGGGCGTCCTTGTCGTAGCCGCCGGGGGCGCGGGTGCTGTCGCCGAGGCCGCGCAGGTCGGGGGCGATGACCCGGTATCCGTGGCCGGCGAGGACCGGCATCACGTGCCGCCAGGCCCGCCAGGTCTGGGGCCAGCCGTGCAGCAGGAGCAGCGGCGCTCCCGAGCCGCCGATCACCGCGTGCAGGTCCACACCGTCGGCCGTGACGGTCGTGTGCTCGAACCCGTCGGGAACCGGGTCGTACGGCGTGCTCATGAGGCCGGGACGAGGTCGGCGATGGTGCCGAGCTGGGGCAGGAGCGCCGTGTCGTCGGGCGTGAACAGGGTCATCGTGGTTCCTCTCAGAAGGGTCGGCATCGCCGCAGGTCCGGGCGGTGCGATCAACCCTGGCCACTATTGCGTGGCCAGCCACATATACTGAACCACACATTTACGTGGCTGGCAACATAAATCGGCCGACCACGGATCAGAGGAGGTCAACGCCATGACGACCCCGCAGCGCCATGCCGCACGCGCCGGGCAGCTGAGCTTCGCCGTCTTCGCCCTGGCGCGAGTCCACCGGGCGGCGGCAGCGGCCATGCTCCGCGCCCTCGGTCTGCATCCCGGCCAGGAACTGCTGCTGATGCAGCTGTTCGAAAGGGACGGTCAGACACAGTCCGAACTGCTGGACAGCGTCGGCCTGGACCACTCCACCGTGTCGAAATCACTGCGCCGCATGCAGGAGGCCGGCCTCGTCACCCGCCGGCCCAACGAGGACGACCGGCGGGCGCTCAACGTCTGGCTCACCGACCGCGGCCAGGCGATGCGCGAGCCCATCGAGGCCATGTGGGCGACTCTCGAGGAGATGTCCACCCGACACCTGGACGAAGTGGCGATCAGGTCCTTCATCGCCACCGCTCGCACGATCGAACACTCGATCACCGACAACGGCAAGGACGGCTGAACAGCGCAGCCAGATCGCCGGGACCCACGCAGGATCGGCGCCGCCCGGTTCAGTGCATGCGGAAGTCGTACGTCGCGGGGAGGGGGTGGTCGCGGCGGACCTGCTCGGGGTCGGTGTCCGGGTGGCGCAGCTCGTGGTAGCGGAACCAGAGCTCGTCCAGGGAGTCCTCGCCCTCGCGCAGGTTGTGCACCGTGATGCCGCGTTCGATGAGCGCCCCGGCCCGGTCCAGGTCGCCCGCGCGGAGGGCGGCCTCGGCTTCGAGCAGCTGGATCCGGCCGAGCGCCCGGTCCCCGGGACGGAGCCGGTCGATCAGGGTCAGCGCCTCGGCGGCGCGGCCGTCGGCCAGCAGTGCGCGCAGGGTCTCGACGGTGAGCGCGACGACGGCCGGCGCCAGGGCGTGCGCCTCCGCCAGCAGGTCGGCGCCCGATCCCGAGCCCGCCAGCCGGCCGCTCTCCGCCAGGCAGCGCAGGGCCCAGGGCGTACGGCGGTGGTGCAGGGACTCCCGCCACGCCCGCTCGGCCCCTTCCCGGTCGCCGTCGGCGTACCGGACCAGGCCCAGGTGGTAGCGGGCGTGCCAGTCCGCCGGGTGCCGTTCGAGGAGGTCGCGCCAGGGGCCGCCCGTCACGGGCGCGGCGGGCGGGTCGCACTCGGGCAGCCGCCCGGTCTCCAGGAGCTCACGCCACGGGCGCTGCTCGTCGCCGATCTGGCCGAAGTCCAGCTCCGGCAGGGCGTCGCCGACCTCCAGCGCGCCCCACCCCGACCCCCGGCTCAGCACCTCGGGCGCGTGCGAAGGGCCCCCCGGAAGGAGGGTCTCCCGGGGGACCAGCCGGTCGACGGCCGTCGCGGCGGCGCGGACGGCGTCGTCCCATGGGCCGTGAGCCGCCGCGGGGTCGAGCTCCAGCAGGCCATAGGCCTCCACCCAGCTCCACGTCGCGCCGCCCGGCATCGGCACGTGCTCCAGCTGCGTCCTGGCCAGCCCCGCCTGGATCTCCAGATAGCGCGACGAGGGCCCGCTCAGCCACTCCTGCCAGCGGCGGCCGCCCGAGCCGGTCCCCCAGTGGAAGAGCTTGCGGCCGCGCAGCCGGTCGGTCGACACCTGTACGAGCCCGCTGCCCGAGGGGTCGACGGCGGCGATCCACCGCCGCTCCACCGCCGGGATCTCGAAGAAGTAGTCCGCCGCCTGCTGCGCGGTGTCGGTGTAGCTGCGGTCACGCCCGTCCCGCATCGGGAACTCCTCCGGCCTGAGCACGCCGGTGTAGTCGTAGTGGTACGCCTGCGTGGCCGGCGCCAGCACCCGCACGCCGGCCGCTTCGGGGACGGCGATGTTCGACCACCAGTACGCGGGCACCGGCTCCGCGGCCAGGTTGTGCAGGGTGACCTCGACGAACAGGACCGGCGACCCCGGGGGCAGCCAGGCGTCGACGCGCACGACCAGCCGCCGCATCCGCTCGAACTCGTACATGCGCAACATCGGCGTCCCGTCGGACCGCGTGAGCCGGACGGCGTGCAGGGGCGAGCAGGTCAGCGGCCAGTGACCGGTCGCGCCGACGTTCCACTCCACGCCGCCGGCCAGCCATGCGTCGCGCAGCGCCAGGTTCGCCGGCTGCACCATCGGGTTGCGGTGCAGCAGCTCGCGGTCCGACGGGCGGTGGACGAGCGACCAGAGCCGCCCGCCGTACGCGGGCAGGAAGGTGGCGGTCAGCACCTCGTTCTCCAGCACCACCACCGGCAGGTCCCGCTCGGCGCGCGTGCGGCTGTAGCCGTCCTGCGCCGTGTACGGCAGCAGCGAGTACGGCTGGCCGCATACGATCTGGGCCGTCATTTCCTCGTCCGCCCCGACCACCCCGCGCCTGGCCCAGGTGCCGCGCAGCAACGGCAGCGGACTGGCGGCGGGCGGGTCGGCGGCGGGCAGACGCATCGTTTCCGTACGCAGAACAGACATGGCCGGTCCCCAAGGAGAAGAGGGCTATTTCCCGATTCCCCGCCGATCATGCCCTAAATCCCTATCTGCCCGACATATCCGGATGTGCGGTCACCACCAGTCGGCGCCGTCGGCAGGCGTCCAGACGTGGGTGTGATGGGTGATGTAGCAGGCGCGGAACGCACGGAGGGAGCTGCTGCTCGTCGGGTATGCCGCCGTGTAGTTGCGGGTGCTCGCCAGGCGGTATGACGAGGCGTTCGGGCGCCGGTCCGCGAGATTTTCCGGGACGGAATGTCGATCCGGGCCCCCTCCGCTCGACGCGTCAGTGAAAGCAAGCCACGCAACCCTGAGGAGAGCTGATGAGCACCGTGATCATGCACAACGTCGTGTCGGTGGACGGCTTCATCGCCGACGCGCAGGATGAGGTCGGCCCGCTGTTCGACTGGTACGGCAACGGCGACGTCCCGCTCGGCGCGGGCAAGGTGTCGCGGGCCTCCGCCGAGTACGTCCAGCCGGTGTGGGCCAGGATCGGGGCGATGGTGATCGGGCGTCGCCTGTTCGACATCACCGACGGCTGGGGCGGCACGCCGCCGACGGGCGAGCACGTGGTCGTGGTCTCGCACCGGCCCAAGCCCGAAGGGTGGCGCCCCGAGGCGTCGTACCACTTCGTCGACGACGTGGCGCAGGCGGTCGCGAAGGCCAAGGAGCTCGCCGGAGAGCGGGACGTCGCCGTGGCGGCGGGCGACGTCGGCGGGCAGGCGTTCGCGCTCGGCCTGGTGGACGAGGTGGCGATGGACGTCGTGCCGGTCGTCTTCGGCTCCGGCAAGCGGTACTTCGGCTCCGTCGACGGCCGGCACCTGCTGGACGACCCGCACGTGGTGATCCAGGGCGACCGGGTGCTGCACCTGCTCTTCCGGGCCCGCCGCTAGCCCCGGCCGGCTACGAGCGCACGCGGAAACGCAGGTGGGCGGCGTTGGGGGTGGGGAC
>NZ_POUD01000640.1 GCF_003236395.1 Nonomuraea aridisoli
GTTCTGCGGCTGGTCGTCGGCGACGGCCAGCCAGGTCTGCGCCGCCACCACGGCGTCCTGGTGCTCGCCGAGCAGGTCCTGCACCCGGGCCAGCGCTCGGCCCAGCCTCACCGCCTCGCCGCCCAGCACCGGAGCCACCGCGGTCACCGCGGACCGAGCCCGCTTGCCGTCCTTGCGGACGTCGTGCCACCGCTCGTCCGGGCCGAGCGGGTCGAGCGCGCCGGCGCCGCCCTCCCGGCCGCCGGCACCGGCCAGCTTCCGCCACGGCTTCGCCACCAGAGCGGGCAGGACCCGGCCGGCCGCCGCCTGCGCCGGTGGGGTGAGCCGCGGCGTACGTGCGGCCAGCACCAGGGCGTCCACCAGCGCCAGGTAGCGGGGCGAGCGCAGCGCCGCGTCGACCCCGACCATCGCCTCGTCCTGCCGGGCCGCCAGGGCGGCGTCCAGCCGGTCGACCGCCGCCGGGTCGAGCGGGCTGGTCGGGTCCGCGCCGGCCGTGCGGCGAAGCCGCTCCCGCAGCACCTCGGCGTCCCGGGCGGCCCCCAGCGACTCGGCGAGCCAGCCC
>NZ_POUD01000641.1 GCF_003236395.1 Nonomuraea aridisoli
ACCCGGACGCGGACCTCGCCGCCCGAAACGGCGCCGACGCCGAACGCAGGGTCGCCGGGCAGGGCCGGGATGGCGCTGATCGTGGGATCGCCGAGCGGGCCCGTGGTGGCGCTGAGCGTAAGGTCGCCGGGCCAGGCGGTGATGACGGCGGTCGGGGGACTGCTGGGCGAGGCGATGACGCCGGTCGCGGGACTGCTCGGCGAGGGCGTGAAGAGGCTGGTCGTGAGGTGGCCGCCCACGGGTCCGACGCCGGAGTTGGGGCCGCGTCCGGGGCCGACCCGGGTGTTGAGGCCGAGATCCGGGAGCAGGGGAGTGCCGGTCGCGGGCGTGGGCGGCGTACGCAGGATCGCCGGGCGGCTGAGCGGCGGGCACAGGACGTGCGGGCGGCCGAGCGGGCGCAGGATGTGCGGGCGGGTGAGGAGACGCCGCTCGGTGTGGTGGACGCTGAGGCGGTGGCGGCCCGTGAGGCCGGCGTACCGATCAAGACTGCTGAGAGTCGCAGGCCCGCTGCCGGGAAGCCGATCGACACCGAGGCGCTGCGGCGGCTGAGGAGGCT
>NZ_POUD01000642.1 GCF_003236395.1 Nonomuraea aridisoli
CCCAGCACCTGACCTGGCGCCCAGGGACGCCGATACCCAAGGATCGCGGAGCGCCCAGGGGTGGATCGGCCCCTCGGGGTGGTTCGGTCGCCCAGGGGTGGTTCGGTCGCTCGGGGGTGGTTCGACGCCCAGGGGGTGGTTCGGTCGCCGAGGGGTGGTTCCGTGTCCAGCCTGGCGACCCGCGGCACCCCTGCGGAGCTGGCCGCCGCGATGACTGGTTCTCACCGAGCAGTCAACCGCCCGGCGGGGGAGTGGTGTCGCCTCGCCAGAAGGCGTGCGCGCCCTCAGAACGCGGGACGGCTCACCGTACGCGCTCGACAAGCGGTGCCGGTCGCCAAGCCGTGCGGCAAACGGCAAGCGGTGCCGCACGGCAAGCGGTGCCGCACGGCAAGCGGTGCCGCAGCGATAAGTGATGCCGTCGGCAAGCGGCCGACCCGGCGTCGATGCGACTGGTGGGCCGTGGGTGTTCATGGGGGACGCGTACCTCCGCCGGAACGCCTGTGAGGGGCGGCACAGCTTCGGGTCTGTCTCTTATACCCATCTGACGCT
>NZ_POUD01000643.1 GCF_003236395.1 Nonomuraea aridisoli
TAAGAGACAGGAATGACCGCCGGGCGCACCCGCTCCCACACCGGCATGCCGTCCCGAACTCTGAAAGGACCAAGATGATCTCCATCCGGCGCGCCACCCCCGCCGACGCCGCCACCGTGCACGACCTGATCTGCGGTCTGGCCAAGCACCAGGACCAGTCCTGGGCCATCACCGTCACCGTCGCCGGCCTGCAGCAGATGCTGGCCCGCCCGGAGATCACCTACCTGATCGCCGAACGGGACGGCCAGGCCGTCGGCTACGTCTCCTGGCTGGAACGGCTCAGCTTCTGGTCCGGCGAGAACTACCTCCACCTGGACGACCTGTACGTGTCCGGCGCCGAACGCGGCCACGGCGTGGGCGAACAGCTCATGCGCGCGGCAGCCGAAGCCGCCGGCGGCAAGGTGATCCGCTGGGAAGTCGCAGAGACCAACGAGGCGGCACAACGCTTCTACACACGCATCGGCGCCACCCTCATCAGCAAGAAGATCGGCCGGTGGCAACCCGAGTAACCCGCCGCATACTCTGCCCGCGCCGGCTCCCGCCACCC
>NZ_POUD01000644.1 GCF_003236395.1 Nonomuraea aridisoli
CGTCCCGCCCTCCGGCCGGGCCCACCACCTGGAGGGGCCGGCCGGCGACCACGCGCCCAGCGGCACGGTCACCTTCCACACCCTGCGCGAGTACGTCGTCGGCGACGACCTGCGGCACGTCCACTGGCGCTCCAGCGCCCGCACGGGGACGCTCATGGTCCGCCAGTTCGTCGACGCCGCGCTGCCGACCACGACGGTGGTGCTCGACACGCGCGGCCTGACCGAGCCCGCGGTGGACGCCGCCGCCTCGGTCGCGCTCGCCTCCGCGCGGGCCGGCTACCCGGCGGCCGTCGTCACCGGCGAAGGACCGCTGACCGGCGCCCGGGCGGACGCCGAGACGATCCTCGACCGCCTCGCCCTGGTCCGCCCCGGCACGACCGGCGTCGCCGAGGCGCTGCGCACGGCACGCGGCGGCGGCTCGCTGGTGCTGGTCACCGGCGACCCGTCGCAGACCGCCCGCGCCGCCGGGGCCCGCCGCCGCTTCGACCGCGTCGTCTGCGTCGTCTGCGTTCGCGTCGGAGCCGTCCCGCCGCCCGCCCCGCAGCC
>NZ_POUD01000645.1 GCF_003236395.1 Nonomuraea aridisoli
CCGGGGGTGGTGAGGTGGCGTGGTGCTGTGCGGGTGAGGTGCTCTTGGAGGGGGACTCTGCTCACCTTCCTCTTCAAGGGACCTCAGAAGGGGGCCGGGCTGGGGCTGCTAGCGTCGCTGGGCGTGAGTGGTGAGGTGTACGTGGGGAACGCCGGGGTCGATGCGGCTCTTGATCGTGGGTGGTTGCTCGGTCACTTCAAACCTCCAGAGGACCCCAGGCACAGTGACGACGTCGAGATCAAGTGGGGCGTGCACCCGGCGGGGGACGAGCGGGCGGAGTGGGTGCGGGGTGAGGAGCGTACGGCGCTGCTGGTGCTGATCAGCGGCCGGTTCCGGGTCGAGCTGCCCGGCCGCAGCGTGTTGCTGGCCGAGCCCGGTGACTACGTGGTCTGGGGCAAGGGGGTGGACCATTCGTGGCGGGCGGAGGAGTCGTCGACCGTTCTGACCGTACGGTGGCCGTCCGTTCCCGGGTATCGGGTTCCGGACGGTGAGGGGGCTCCAGGCGGTGACGGCGCTTAGGCGCGGGGTGGTGAACGGGGTGGTCG
>NZ_POUD01000646.1 GCF_003236395.1 Nonomuraea aridisoli
GCCGTACGGTGGGCCGTTGGAGGCGCGGCCGCCTTATGCGCCGACAACTCCCCGAGTGCACGATTCCGGTCCTGCTCCTGGACGGCGGGCGCGGGACGTCGACCCGCCTTACGGGCAGTATGGGCATGGCGCCAACCCGTCCTATGGTTCTGGTCGGCGGTCCGGGGTCGGGCCGGGTCCGAATCCTCCGTCCGGCGCCCACGGGTCCTTCGGCGCCGAGCCGTCGCCCGGGGGTCACCCGACCCATGGTCATAGGCCGTCGTCCGGGGGCGATCCGACCTTCGAGTTCAGGCCGTCGTCCGGAAGCGAGCGGCGGTACGGCGTGAATCCATCGTCTGGGGTTGATCGGACTTCTGGTTCGGGGGGTTCGGGGCCGGGCGGTGGCGTGTCCTACGGGCCGGGTTCGGGCTCTGGAGGCGGTTCGCGGGGTGGGGCGTATTCGTCTGGTGGTGGTGCGGGCTTCGGAGGCGACGCGCCCTACGGGCGGCGTTCGCCGTCTGAGGGAGGTCGAAGCTTCGGTTCAGGTCCACAAGACTCCGGGTT
>NZ_POUD01000647.1 GCF_003236395.1 Nonomuraea aridisoli
CACCAGGACCACCCCCACGGAGTCGGCACCGACCGCCCCTGACTCCCCGTTCAGAGGTAGGGGTTTCAGAGGTAGGGGTTTCAGAGGTACGGCCCGGAGTCGCGGCCGGGGACCGGGCGGGGCGGCAGGTTCGGCTGGTGCGCGGCGGCCTCGTGGCGGGCGGCCATCTGGTGCAGGCTCAGCTCGGCCCTGACCCCCTGGAAGACGCCTTCCAGCCAGCCGACGAGCTGACTCTGCACGATCCGGGCCTCCGCCTGGCTGAGCGGGCCCGAGGAGTCGGGCAGCAGGCGGTCGAGCTCGTCGCTCAGTTCGGGCGTCACCGCGTGGCCGATCTCCTCGACCGTCCGCGCGTGGGCCATCCGCAGCCGCTCCCGGGCGTGCTCGTCGAGCGGCAACTCGTGGAGCTCGTCCAGGAGGGAACGGGCCATGCTGCTCACGCGCAGCAGCCGCGCGGGCTCGGTGATGCGCTGCACCTCGCTCTCCACCGACGACTCGTGCGAGCCCGCCGGGTGGGGCGCGCCCTGCGGCGGGGTGCGGCGG
>NZ_POUD01000648.1 GCF_003236395.1 Nonomuraea aridisoli
GCCCCGCCGCGCCGCCCCACACACAGGCCAGGCAGAACAGCTGCACCCCCGTCAGCACCAGGAGGGACGTGAGCGGCGCCTCGGCCCGTCCGCCCGACACCGCCCCCCACAGGTCGCGCATGGTCGCGAACGGCGCGAAAGCCGTGCCCTGCGACCCGCCCCCGAACAACACGACCTGCGCGAACACCAGGAACCCCAGCGTGACGCCGGCCGCCGCAGGCCACGTGCCGCGCACCCGCCCCTCGACCAGCCGGCGCACGGCCACCACCAGCACCAGCCCGGCCAGCAACAGCGGCAGGTACGTCGCCTTCGCCCCGCTGAGCGCCGCCAGCAGGACCACGAACGCCACCCAGCCCCGCCGCGACAACCCGCCGGCCAGCAGCAGGACCACGGGAGCGAACAGCAGCGCCCCGAACGTCTGCGTGGGGCTCGCCCACACGGTGAACATCGAGCGCGTGCTGAACACGACGTCCTCCACGAGCACCGGCCCGAACAGGAAGTACGTCACCCCGGCCGCCGCCGCCCCGGCTCCCCAGCGC
>NZ_POUD01000649.1 GCF_003236395.1 Nonomuraea aridisoli
GGATCTGGTCGAGCCGGAGGAGCCGGGGCGGGCGGCAGGGGTTTCCGCCGCCGGGAATTCCTGACGCGCGCTCTCACCGGCCTCGGCCTGCGAAGCGCCGAGCACGACTCTGGAGAAACTGGTGGAACTCACCATCACGATCGTCGACAGCACGGACGGCCGCCACCGCGACCACGTGTTGTCCCTTCCCTCGCACGCCACGGTGGCCGATCTCGCCGCCGCAGTGGATCCGGGCTCGCGCGACACCGTCGGGGACCCCGCGGCGGCCGGCGCAACCGTGCGACACCCGTGGAACGTGGGGGTTCCGGTCGACGCGCACGGCGCGGCGGGCCTCGGACCGGCCGCGGAGGCGGGAGCTGGCCGGGAGGGCGTGCGGCCGTTGTATCTGGGGGTGCGGCGGCTCGACCCCTTCACGCCCGTCGCGGAGACAGGCATCCGGATCGGGACGGTGCTGGGGCTCGGTGGGCCGGTCGAGGTGCCGGATCTGGTCAGGCTTTCCGTGCCGGGGACACAGGCCGCCCCAGGGT
>NZ_POUD01000064.1 GCF_003236395.1 Nonomuraea aridisoli
GGCCGGGCCCGGGACGGCTTCGGCGAGCGGCTGGAGCGCCACCTCGGGCGGCTCGACGCGCTCGGCGTGGAGTACCGGCCGCCGGCGGGGCCGCGGCCGTGGCAGCGGCGGCGCCCGCACCGGCCCAGCGAGCTGGACATGCGCGACAGGATGGCCCGCATCGAGGAGATGACGTACGACGCGGAGTCGACCCGGCCGAGCATGTGACTCAGAAGGCCGGGCGGTCGTTGAGGATGAGCTGGAAGAGCCGGTGGTCCTGCCACCGGCCGTCGATCTCGAGGTAGCGCGGGGCGGTGCCGTACAGCTCGAAGCCCGCCTTGAGCAGGACGCTCTGCGAGGCGACGTTGTGGACCAGCGTGCCGGCCGCGACGCGGTGCAGGCGCAGCTCCTCGTCGGCCATCCGGCACACCTCGCGCACGGCGGCGGTGGCCAGGCCGCGGCCGGTGTGGCCGGCGTCGATCCAGTAGCCGAGGTTGGTGCTGAGGAACGGGCCGCGGACGGTGTCGTTGAGCGTCATGCGGCCCACGATCAGGTCGCCGTCGGCCAGCACCCACGCGGTCGCCTGGCCGGCGGCCTGCTTGGCGAGCATGGCCTCCAGCATCTGGGCCTGGATCGTGAGCGTGTAGAAGCTCTTGGGCCTGCGCGGCTCCCAGGGCCGCAGGTGCTCGCGGTTGCGGACGTAGGCCTCGGTCAGGGCGGGGGCGTCGTGCTCGGTCAGCGGGCGCAGCACGACGCCGCCGGGAAGGGTCACTGGTTCGATCACCGTGCCACCTTAGGCGGTGCGGCCGATCGCCTCGGTGATGGACTTCATGCCATGGCGCCGCACGCGTACGGACAGCTGCCGGTGGATGCGGGAGGCCCAGAGGGGGCCGCCGTAGATCCAGCCGGTGTAGCCCTGGACCAGGGTGGCGCCGGCGAGCAGGCGCTCCCAGACGTCGTCGGCGTCCTCGACGCCACCGGCCGAGACCAGCGTGAGGCGGTCGCCGACCCGGGCGCGCAGGCGCCGCAGCACCTCCAGCGAGCGCGCCCTGAGCGGCCGGCCGGACAACCCGCCGGTCTCACCGGAGTGGCGGATCGTGGTGTTGGTCGCGAGGATGCCGTCGAGGCCCAGCTCCAGCGCCAGGTCGGCGATCGCGTCGATGTCGGCGTCGGCCAGATCGGGTGCGATCTTGACCAGCAGCGGGGTGCGGCGGGGCGTCGCGTCGGCGACCTCCTTGACCGCGGCGAGCAGCGGGCGCAGCAGCGAGACCGCCTGCAGGTCGCGCAGCCCGGGGGTGTTGGGCGAGCTGACGTTGACCACGAGGTAGTCGGCCAGCGGGGCGAGCAGCCTGGCGCTGGCGACGTAGTCGGCGACGGCCTCGGACTCGGGCACCACCTTGGTCTTGCCGATGTTGACGCCGACGACGACGGGGACGCCCCTGGGCCGGCGCAGCCTGCGGGCGGTGGCGAGGGCTCCGTCGTTGTTGAACCCCATCCGGTTGATCAGCGCCCGCTCCCGTGGCAGCCGGAACAGGCGCGGCCGCGGGTTGCCCGGCTGGCCGTGGGCGGTGATCGTGCCGACCTCGACGTGGCCGAAGCCGAGCGCGGCGATGCCCTCGGCGCACGCGGCGTCCTTGTCGAACCCGGCGGCCAGGCCCAGCGGCCCCGGGAAGTGCACGCCGAACGCGGTCACGCGCAGGGCCGGGTCGTGCGGGGCGAGCGCACGGTGGAGCAGCCGCTTGAGGAGCGGCAGCCGCGCGAGGAGCGCGAGGCCGCTGACGGTGAGACGGTGCACGGCCTCGGCGTCGAACCGCCGCAGGACCTGCGAGAACAGGAGGCGATACATCACGCGTCAGGCTACCAAGCCGGCCTCGTGGGCGATGATCGCGGCCTGGACGCGGTTGCGCACGTCGAGGCGGGTGAGGATGGCGCTCACGTACGCCTTCACGGTGCCCTCCACGATGTGCAGCTCGCGGGCGATCTCGGCGTTGGACAGACCGGCGCCGAGCAGGGCGAGCACCTCGCGCTCGCGTTCGGTGAGCCCCTCGATGCGGTCGCGGGCCGCCGCGCCCCTGGCGATCCGGCCGCCCTGGAGCCGGCTGATGACGCTCCTCGCCACCTTGGGCGACAGGTACGCCGCCCCGTCGGCCACGGCGTGGATGCCGGCGATGAGCTCGCGCGGGTCGCCCGACTTGAGCAGGAATCCACTGGCGCCGACGTCGAGCGCCTTGGCGATGTAGTCGTCCTCGCCGAACGTGGTCAGCATCACCACGGCCGTCGCGGGGGCGACCCTGCGGATCTCCGCCGCGGCGGCCAGCCCGTCGAGCCGGGGCATGCGGATGTCGAGGAGCGCGACGTCGGGACGGTGACTGATCGCGAGGTCCACCGCCTCCTTGCCGTCACTCGCCTCGGCCACCACGTCGAGGGCGGGGTCGGAGGCCAGGATCGCCCGGACGCCCGCCCGCATCATCGTCTCGTCGTCGGCCAGCAGAATGCGGATCACACCTCCTATAGTGGCGGATATGGCGCAGGTGAAGGTGTACGGCCGCCGCGACGTCTGGGCAGGCAGTCGGCGCGAGCTGTCCGACCTGATCCACGCGAGCCTGATGAGCGCGTGGGGCCTGCCGGAGAACAAGCGCTTCCACCGGTTCCTGCTGCTGGAGGCCGACGACTTCGTCTGCCCGCAGCGCGGCGACCGCTATCTGATCATCGAGGTGGTCTGCTTCACCGGGCGGAGCGACGACGCCAAGCGGGCGCTGATCCGGGAGCTCTACGACCGCTGGCCGCACGACCCCGAGGACCTGGAGCTCACGATCGTCGAGACGCCCCGGGTGAACTGGGGGATTCGCGGGGTCCCCGCGGAGGAGCTGGCTCTGTCGTACCAGGTCGAGGTCTGAGGACGGGTCAAGCTCGGGCTGGCGGTATGGTCCGACTCATGAGCACTCACTATGACGTCGTCGTACTCGGCGCGGGTCCTGGAGGGTATACGGCCGCCGTCCGCGCCGCCCAGCTCGGACTGCGCACCGCGGTCGTCGAGGAGAAATACTGGGGTGGCGTCTGCCTGAACGTGGGCTGCATCCCGTCCAAGGCGCTCCTGCGCAACGCCGAGCTGGCCCACATCTTCCACAACGAGGCCAAGACCTTCGGCATCAGCGGTGAGGTCACCTTCGACTACGGGGCGGCCTTCCAGCGCAGCCGCAAGGTGGCCGACGGGCGCGTCAAGGGCGTTCACTACCTGATGAAGAAGAACGCCATCACGGAGTACGACGGCCGCGGCACGTTCCTGGACGCCAACACGCTCCAGGTGAACGGCGAGACGATCACGTTCTCCCACTGCATCATCGCCGCCGGGGCCACCACCAGGCTCATCCCCGGCACCCAGTTGTCGGAGCGGGTGGTGACGTACGAGGAGCAGATCCTCACTGAGAAGCTGCCGGAGAGCATCATCATCGCGGGCGCCGGCGCGATCGGCGTGGAGTTCGCGTACGTGCTGCACAACTACGGCGTCAAGGTGACGATCGTGGAGTTCCTCGACCGGGTGGTGCCGTTGGAGGACGAGGAGGTGTCGGCCGAGCTGGCCAAGCGTTACAAGCGGCTCGGCATCGAGGTGATGACCTCCACCCGCGTGGACGCCATCGAGGACACCGGCGCCTCGGTCAAGGTCACCGTCACCAAGGGCGGCCAGACGCAGGTGCTGGAGGCCGACAAGGTGCTGCAGGCCATCGGCTTCCAGCCGCGCGTCGACGGCTACGGGCTGGAGAAGACGGGGGTGGCCCTGACCGACCGGGGCGCGATCGCGGTCGACGGGCGCTGCCGGACGAACGTCCCGCACATCTTCGCCATCGGCGACGTCACGGCCAAGCTGATGCTGGCGCACGCCGCCGAGGCGATGGGCATCATCGCCGCCGAGACGATCGGCGACGCGGAGACCATGGAGCTCGACTACGTGATGATCCCGCGGGCGACGTACTGCCAGCCGCAGGTGGCGAGCTTCGGCTACACCGAGGCGCAGGCGCGCGACCTGGGCTACGACGTGAAGGTGGCGAAGTTCCCGTTCACCGCCAACGGCAAGGCGCACGGCCTCGGCGACAGCAACGGCTTCGTCAAGATCATCAGCGACGACACACACGGCGAGCTGCTCGGCGCCCACCTGATCGGCCCCGAGGTCACCGAGCTGCTGCCCGAGCTGACCCTGGCCCAGCAGTGGGACCTGACGGTGCACGAGGTGGCCCGCAACGTCCACGCCCACCCGACGCTCGGCGAGGCGGTCAAGGAGGCCGTCCACGGCCTGGCCGGCCACATGATCAACATGTGAATCGGTGATCGGTACGGCCCGGCCGTACCGATCACGTCATCCTGAACGTGTAGTAGTCGACCTGCCAGCCGTCCCGCTCCAGGGCGCGGTGGGCGACGACCTCGGTGGCGAAACCTTCCTCGCCGGCCAATGCGCGCAGGTAGCCGAGGTCTCCCGAGGTGCCGAAGCCGATCAGCATCCGCCCGCCCGGGGTGAGACGCGCGCGGGCGCCGCGGAAGAACGCGGTCATCGCCCGGTAACCCGGGTCGGCGCTGGCCAGCTCGGACGCGTCGCGTGGCGTGAACCAACGGTACGGCGGGTCGAAGACGATCAGGTCGAACCGGCCCTCGACGGCCTCGTAGACATCGCTGAGCCGCACCTCCACCCGGTCGGCGACGCCGTTGCGCTCGGCGTTGCGCCGGGCGGCCTCGACGGCGACCGGGTTGACGTCGACGGCCAGCACCTCGGCGGCCTTCGAGGCGGCCAGGATCGCGTTGACGCCGCTGCCCGTGCCCATGTCGAGCACGCGGTCGCCCTCTCTCACCTCGGCCAGCACGGCCTCGCCGAGCAGGTGGGACAGGCGGGCGATCGGCATCACGCCGGGCGGCACCACGATGGTGCGGCCCAGGTAGGAGAAGGTCTGCTCCTCGGCGCCCTCCTCGCGCATGGCGTGGTAGGCGTCCTCATGCCAGCGGCGGATCCGCTCGACGTGCTCGGGCGAAAGCCGCGGGACGTACTCGTCGGCCATGTCGTCCACTTTTCACGAGATCTTCAGAATGCGCTGAGACTCCTCTGAGGATCCGCCAGGAACGTGAAAGAGGACAACAGGATTTCGCACCGGACGGTGGTCGCCGCACATGACCTCAACTACCCCTCGAACCGTTGAAGCCCGCCGGCTCGCTCCCTCCTCCGCCGTACGGCTCGGGCTGCTGGCGCTGGTCGCGGTCGGCATCGCGGGCGCCGGGCTGGAGCTCGCCTTCGAGCGCCACTGGCAGTCGTTCACCCAGCTCATCCCGTGGGCGGCGCTGGCGGCCCTCGTGGTCGCGCTCGTGCTGCTCGCCGTGTCCGCGCGCGCGGTGACCGTGGTGCGCGTGCTGGCCGGGGTGGTGCTGCTGGCCTCGGCGTACGGCGTGTTCATGCACGTGTCGGTCAATCACGGCGTGGGCGCGGGCATGGACCCGGCGTGGGACACGCTCTCGCCGCTGACCCAGTGGTGGTACGCGCTGACCAAGACCGTGGGCGCGGCGCCGCCGCTCGCGCCCGGCATGCTGGCCCAGAGCGCGCTGCTCCTGCTGCTCGCCACACTGATGCCCAAACCGCGCGCCTGATCGACGTAAACTTGGGCAGAGATCTACCCAGAAGGCGTCGAACGACGTATCTTCCAGGCTCTGGCGCATTTCCTCGGGAGGGCGGCGGGTGGGTCTCGTCCACGGGCTGGCGGCGGTCGTCCGTACGCCGCGCGGCCGGGTGCTGCTGGGCGCGCATTTCCTCATGGCGTTCGGGGCCCTCGCGCTGGTGGTGCTGGTCGCGCAGGCGTCAGGCGCGGGGCCGGCCGGTCCGGTCGTGCTCGCCGGCTGTGTCGTGGGGTCCGTGCTCTGGGCGCTGGCGCGGGCGTATCCCCGGTGCCCGGTCTCGCGGAGTCTTCCCGGCACGACGGTCTCCGTCCGGGTGGGCGACCCGCTGAACCAGGACGCCGATCTCGTGGTCGGCTTCGCCGACACCTTTGACACCGATCTCGGCGGCGTGCGGGGGAAACTGCTCGGCCGCCTGTACGACGGCGACCTGGAACGCCTGGACGGCGAGCTCGAACGCGCCCTGTCGGCGGTGGTGCCCCACTGCGTCGAGACGCGCGAGTCGAAGCCCGTGGGCAAGCTCAAGCGCTACCCGCTGGGCACGGTGGCCACGATCGGGTCGCCGTACCGGAAGGTGCACTGCGTGGTCTCCCGGCGGATGGGCAACGACATGGAGGCCCGCTCGTCGGTGGACGACCTGTGGCTGAGCCTGGGGCGGCTGTGGGCGGCGATCGGGCGGGAGGGGCCGCTGGACCGGGTGGCCGTGCCCGTCGTCGAGGCCGACCCCGAGCTGTTGATCAAGATGGTCGCGGTGTCGTTCGTCGCCCAGTCGAGGACGCGGCCGGTCGCGCGTGAGCTGATGCTCGTCGTGCCCCGCGCCGACGCCGCCGCCATCGACCTCCTGGAGATCCGGGCCTTCCTCGCCGCTCTCTAAGCCTGTCATTTTGACGACATGTCGCTGTTTGGCCAGGCGGATCGTGCCCTCCGAACAGGCACACTGCCCCATTCTCATGAACGAGTAAAAGCGACGTAGCACTACAGATCGGGTTCGTTCATGAGATGGATCACCCGCTTCGCCGCCGTGGGCACGGGCCTGGCGATGCTGGCGCTGCCGGTGCCGGCGCACGCCGCGGCACCCGAGCCGGCGACCGGCGGTGCGATGTACCGCGTCACGTTGATCACCGGTGGATCTCGATCAGCCAGTCGGCGTCGCGGCGGCGCAGGCTCGCCCGGTACTCCTCGGCGAGCTGATCCACCGCCTGCCGGGCCCAGTCGATCGTCTCCTGCTGCCTGACCAGCCGCGGCCCGAGCGCCACGTCGGGGGCCACGGGCGCGTACCTGCGGCCGTGGGTGCCCGGAACCTCGCGGGTCAGGCCCGTGTCGCACATGGAGCCCAGCGCCCGGGCCGCTCTCTCCGGTTCGACGCCCAGTTCGTCGGCGAGGTCCGCGACGTCCGCCTCGCCCGCCCGTACCAGTAAGCGGTACGCCCGTTCCTCCAGCTCTCCCAGTCCCGCAACCTCCAGCATGACCCCATGATGACACTTGACCACATAGGTCACTTACATCCGCTTGAATCACAAATGACCAGGTGATGCGGTGAAAATTCGTGTCATGCGCGGGTTCCGTACACTTACCGCTCATGTCCTTCCCCCTGTTCGCCGCGCCCCTGGAGGAGTCGTGCGACTACGCCGGGCGGGACCGCTGCTCGTTGTGCGGCGAGGAGGCCGGCGTCACGTTCCGGCTCGGCATCGGCGACGACGTCACCGGGGGCGGGCCGCCCTCGCCAAGGACACCGAGTACGGGCTGGTCGGATGGGAGGAGGCGATGGCCGGCCGTACCCACGGCGTCCCGGACTTCGGCCACGCGCCCGGGTTCGAGCTCGAACCGCCCGGCGAGGACGACTGGGTCGCCGTCCGCATCCCCTCGGCGGTGCTGCTCGAACTCGTCCGCACGCCGACGTACTCGACGTGGCAGGGCGAGCAGTGGCTGTTCTGCTGCGGCGACGCCATGACGTACCTCGGCGAGCCGGAGCCCGGCTCCCACGCGTTCGCCTGCCGGGCGTGCGGCGAACGGCGCCGGCACGCCGACCTCGACTGAGGATCCTCCCGGTCACTCCTCGGCGAAGGTGATGACGATGTCCCTGCCGTTGGCGTAGCTGACCACGGGGCGGTGGAGTTTGTCGCCGGCGGTGCGGGCGGCGGACTGGAAGACCTCGATCATCTCGGGGGTGTCGGCGGTGATGCGGAAGCGGCCGCTGGTGGCGAGGTGTTCGGTGACGAGGTCGGAGAAGGCCGCTTCGGCCCGGATCTTCTCCTCCGCCGTGAGCGGCGTACGGCGAGGGGCGGGCGGGATGCCGAAGTCGTAGGACATCGATGGTCTCCTCCTGATCGCGGTCCCTCCAGGGTCCCATCCTTCGAAGGGACCAATACTGCGATCTCGTGAAATACCGAACGGAATTCCGCTCGACAACAATCTCATGTGTTGACTTTTCAAGTTTGAACAATGATGATCGCATTGGCCCGGCCGGTGTCATGTCCTCCTTAACAGTCTGTACAAGGGAGAAGTCATGCGTAGGAGCAAGCTCGCCTGGGGTCTCGCGGGCGCCGCGTCGTTGTGCATCGCGCTCGCGTCCGCCGTTCCGGCCTCGGCCGCGTCGGGGTCGGGGGTCACGTTCTGGTCGGGTGATTTCCGGGGGCAGTCGGTGACCCTGCCGGCGTCCACCGAGTGCACCACGCTGCCGTTCCCGGCACGTTCGGAGTTCAACGACACCACCTACAAGATCGCGGTGTACGGGACGACGGACTGCACGGGCAACGGCTGGGTGTACCCGCCGACCGACATCCACAGCTTCGTCGTCGGCTTCGAGGGACGTAGCTTCCGTATCTTCGAGTGATTCTCGCGGGGCGGGCCCTTCCGGGGGGCTCGCCCCTTTCGCCGCAGGGGGCCTTGACGGGCAGGTTCGGGCGCGCTTGATCCGTCGAGCCGAACAGGCGACGGTGGGCGCGGCTCGTCGGGGCGCCCGAGCTCAAGCCGGCCGGCCCCGTGGGCGTCGCCGGCCTGCGCCGGCAGGTCAGCCAGCTGCCCCTGGAGATGGCCGGGGCGGTGCTGGCCTTCCTGCCGATCCTGGTCGTCTACCTGCTGGCGCAGCGGCACTTCACGCAGGCCGCGATGATGTCCGGCACTCGGGATGGCCGGGGCCGCCGGCGGAGTGGTGTCGCAGTGGTACATCGGCACCGTCCTGCCCTGGCTGGCCACCTCCGACAGCCCCGCGCTGACCGGCGAGATGGGCGGCATCGGCCTGTACGGGACGATGGCGCTGCTGGTCGCGGGCGTGTTCGCGCTGGGCGTGAGCGGCCTGCGCTCGCGGGTCCTGCCCAGGCCCGCCGCGGTCATCCTGATCGTCGCGGCGGCCGCCTTCGTCATGCCGTTCGCGCTGGTGCCGCTCATGGGGGTCGCCCTGCTGTGGAGCGGCGTCACCGGGCTCTCCCGGGCGAACGTCCCCGTGACCGCCTGATCACGTCGCGGTTACCCTGGCGCGACCGGCGATCGTATGGAGGTCTCGATGGTCCGCAGGCGCGCGGCGCTCGCCGCGCTCGTGGCGCAGGCAGGGCTGCTCCTGTGGCTGTTGTCGGCCTTGTGGCTGCTTCCCGGCGCCGCCGCCCTGCCCGACCGCGCCACGGTGACCCTGTACGCCGTCGCCCTCGCCGTGCTCGGCGGCGCCGGCGCGCTGCTCGCCCGCAGGCGGGCCCATCCGCTCGCGCCGATCCTGCTCCGTGCTGCGGGCGCTGCGCGCCGGCGTACGCGGCTATCTGCTGAAGTCGTCGGGCCCGGCGGCGATCGCCCGGGCGCTGGCCGCCGTCGCGGAGGGCGACGTCGTGCTGAGCGGTCCGGTCGGCGCGATCGTGGCGCGGGCGGCGCTGCGGACATCCGCCCCGGGGCCGTTCCCGCAGTTGTCCGCGCGCGAGACCGAGATCCTCGACCACGTCGCCCGCGGGAGCGGCAACGCGCAGATCGTCCGCGAGCTGTTCCTGTCGGTGAAGACCGTGCAGAACCACGTCAGCGCCGTCCTCGGCAAGCTCGGCGTGGCCACGTGCGCCGAGGCCGTCGCCCGCGCCCGCGACGCCGGCCTCGGCTCAGCCGGCTCGGGCCAGTAGCCGGCCGCGCTCCCACTCGGCGGCGACGACGCACGCACGCCGGGGTCACGCCGTGATCCTAGGAGGCCGGGTGGTGGGAGGTGACGGTCGTCGTGCCGTGGTCGAGGCGGACCGTGTAGCGGCCGCCGCGATCCACGACCGCGGGAAGCGGGGTGCCGGTGCAGCCGCAGAGCATGGCGAGCAGGGCCGGGATCACGTCGCCGTGGGAGGAGGCGACGACCCGGCCGCCCGGGTGGCGGCGGGCCATGGACGTGAGCGCGTGCGCCATCCGGCCCGCCGACCAGGCGCCGCCGATGGCGCCGGCCACCGGCGCGTAGACGCCTGTGACCCACTCGGCGGGCTCGCGGAAGCCGTCCGACTCCGCGAGCGTCTCCAGGCACTCGATCGGAAGCCCGGTCGCCCGGGCGAGGGGCTCGACGGTCTCGCGGCAGCGCCGCGCCGGGCTGCTGAAGATCGCGTCCACCTGCGGGCCCACGGCCGGCACGAGCGCTTCGGCCTGCCGCCTGCCGAGCTCGGACAGCGGACGGACGTCGTGATCTCCCTCCCAGCCCTGCCGCGGCACGCTCTCGCAGTGCGGGACCAGTTCGAGGGTGAGATCGGGGATCGGCATCCCAGCATGATCAGGCCGGGGCCGGCGCGCTGTCGAGCGCGTTTCAGGCGGGACGCCGCCGGGCGAACCGGTAGCCGAGCACGGCGAGCACGCCCACGACGACGAGGGCGAGCAGCGCCGCCCACGGGAGCGTCCAGGCGTGCGCGGTGGTCCGGACGGCGGTGAGCGGGGCGATCGAGTTGGACGCGTCGGTGAGCAGCGGCGTGAGCGCGACCGTCCCCGTCACCCGGAGCACGGGCGCCACCCCGTGGACCGGCACCGACACCTTCCAGGTGTCGCCGGGCAGCAGTTGCGGCGTGTCGGCGACCTTCCCGGCGTCGGCCGTCAGGCCGCCGAACGGCCCGGACAACGACACCTCCTGCCGGGCGGCGAGGATCGCGTTGCCCGTGTTGCGGATCGTGTACGCGACGGTGGCCTCGCCCGTGCCGAGCGGGTTCGGCGTCCCCGAGTAGCTCACCCGCAGGTCCTCCACCGACAGGCGCGGTCTCAGCTCGCCGCCGACGCGCAGCCGGACGCGGATGCCGAGCCGCTGGTTCCCCTCGCCTTCGGTGACGACACCGCCCATGTAGTCGCCGGGCGCCACGTCACCGGGAAGGGTGAGCGTGAACGGCACCTCGGCCGATTCGCCGGGCTCGACCGTCACGTCGGGCCGCTGCGGGCGGATCCACGCGCCCAGCCCCGCCTGCTCGGCGCCCTCGGGCCGCAGGTCGAGCCGTCCGCCTTCGGCGGTGAACGCGTCGGCGGCGTACACGGCCAGGTGGAGCGGGGTGGCGCCGTCGTTGGTGATCACGATGCCGTCGGTGAGACTTCCGCCGGGGTTGAGCACGTAGCCGTAGTTCTCCCGGTCGGGGCCGAAGTCGTTGGCGGCCGTGGCGACGGTCCATGAGGCGTCACCGTCCGCCGCCGCGGCGGGTCCGGCGAGGCCGAGCGCGGCGAGCAACGCCACGATGGCGGCGAACGTTGTGGTCGGACGCATCTGGTGAACCTCGGGCTGTCTGGAAGCGTGCGGATGTGCGGATGGGGTGGGCGTCGGCGACGCCCACCCCATCAGGAGGAGCGGGCCGGATCAGCAGGTCCGGCACGACCGCGATCGGCTACTGGAGCCAGCTCGCCTCGGTCGCCACCGCGTCCTTGTCGCGACCGTGGCCGTGGCCGTTGTCGTGGCCATTGTCGTGACCGTGGCCGTGGCCGTGGCCGTGGCCGTTGTCGTGGCCGTTGCCGTGGTCGTCTCCGTCGCGGTGGGGGGTGATGACCACCTTGTCGACGAGGGAGCCGACGGGCTGCGCGGGGCCGGCGCCGCTGTCAGAGCCGCACCAGGACTCCTGGCCCAGCTCGACGGCGGAGTTGGGGCCTTCGCAGTCGCCGCTGCGGACGTTCTCGACGGTGAGCTTGTCCTTGTCCACCTGGACCTTCACGTACGTACGCACGTGCTCCTGGTTCTCGACCGAGTTCGCCCAGTGGCTCTTGGGGTTGAGCGGGTCGGGACCGTAGTTCGGGTCCTTGGTGACGTCCGGCTTGGTCAGGTCGTAGTACTTCGAGCCGGACGCGGAGTTGGCCGTCACGTAGATGACGCCACCCGGACCGGCCTCGACCTGGGCGTCGCCGGGCTTCTCCGCCGGGTTCGCCTTCTGGCCGTTCTTGATCACGTAGCTGCGGGAGTAGCTGTGGTCGTGACCCTGCAGGACCAGGTCGACGCCGAGGTTGGAGAAGGCGGTCGGGAAGTCCTTGCGGCGCAGCTGGTTGTCGCCGTCGTTGGCGTGGGAGGCCGGCGAGTAGATCGCGTGGTGGTAGACCAGCACGGTGTACTTGGCGTCGGCACCGTGCTCCTTGATGACCTTGGAGACGTAGTCGATGTGCGCCGCGTCGGAGCCGCTCGCGTAGGCGTTGCTGTTCAGGTCGATGAACAGCACGTCCTTGTAGGTGTACCAGTAGTCGCCGCCGGAGCGGGTGTTCGCGTCGCCGTTGTAGAACGGGGCGGAACGGTCGGTGTTCGGCGTCCAGAAGTGCTGCTCGTACGCCTTGCCGCCGACGTCGTGGTTGCCGATGGTGGCCGCCCACGGGTACTGCCGCAGCTGGTCGGGCCGCAGGAAGTCGTTCCAGTTGGTCTCGTTGTTGGCGGACTCGACCTGGTCACCGCCGGAGACCAGCAGCTCGGCGTTCGGGTTGGCGGCGGTGGCCACCCGCAGGGTGTCGGCCCAGCCGTCGCCGTCCCTGGTCGAGTTGCCCGACGAGCCGATCTGCGGGTCGCCGAAGAACAGGAAGTCGAAGTCGCCGTCGAACTTCTGGGTCTTGAAGGTGTACGTCTGCGACCAGGCGCCCTCGGTGCCGACCCGGTAGGAGTAGGAGGTGTGCTCCTTCAGGCCGTTGATCGTGGCGTGGCCGTTGTAGCCGCCGCTGACCACGTTCGCGGTGACCGTGGCCGGGATGGTGACGGCGTCCTTGGGGAACTGACCCTTGTGCACCTTGTGGGTCGGGGCCACCTGGACGACCTTGGCGTCGCCGTCCGCGGCGTACCATGACACGACACGCTGGGCCTCATCCGCGCCGACGCCGAGGACGATCCCGGTCGGGGCCGTGCCGGCCGCCGCCTGGGCCGCGGCGGTCAGGCCGCTGCCCATGACCGCGCCGACGCCCATGACCGCCGCGGTGGCCGCCACAGCGGCCCGGCGGAGGATCTGCCCGCGCCGTTGCGGCGCGTTGTCAATCTTCATCACTTCTGTCCGTTCAGGTACTGAGAGAGCTACTGAAGAGCCGATCTACCGTTACGGACACCGGTGACATCAAGGTGAACATCGGACATTACGCCGTTGGCATCTGCCGGAAGTTGTGAAGTTTTCTCATATTCCGAGCACACGCTGCACGAACCACACCAGCCCCATCGCCGACACCCCTGCCGCGATCACGCCGGTCGCCCACAGCCCCGCGACCGGCCGGCGGTGCCGCAACACGGCGAGCAGCGGGAAGACGACGGCGATGACGGCGAGCTGGACGGCCTCGATGCCCACGTTGAAGACCAGCAGCGACCACAGCAGCGTCCACGACAGAGGCTGGTCGATGCCCAGGGCCGAGGCGAAGCCGAGCCCGTGCACAAGGCCGAAGCAGAAGACCACCGCGAGCCTGGTCCAGCCCGCGCGGTCCAGGCTGAAGTGACCCTGGCCGAGGCTCTCCAGATCCGTGGCGTGCGACCGGCGGCGCCAGAGCCGCCACAGGTGCCAGCCCGCGACCACGGCGATCGACAGCGCGATGACCGGCTCGACGAACGCCGCGGGCACCTCGACGAGCCCGAGCGCGGCGAGGATGAAGGTCACCGAGTGGGCCAGCGTGAACGTCGTCGCCGCCAGCACGATCTCGCGCAGCCGGCGCGACCCGGCGATGAGCGCCAGCAGGAACAGGATGTGGTCGAGCCCGGTGAGCAGGTGCTCGGCGCCGAGCCGGAAGAAGTTCCAGAACCGCTCGGCGAACGACTGCCGGGTGGAGAACGCCGGATGCTCGGCGTCGAGGGCCGCGCTGCCGGAGACCAGGTCCAGGTCGTACGTGATCACCGTCTTGGTGCCCTTCACGTAGCCCTCGGCGTCGGGGAACAGCCCGCTGCGCACCTCGTGCTCCTGCGCGGCTTCGGGGCAGCGGTAGTCGAGCACCAGCAGCGCGTACGGCACGCCCTCGCGCTGCTCGATCCGGAAGTCTCCGTCGCGCGCCGGGGTGCACGCCTCGCCCCCGGCCGTGACGCCGAAACGCTCGGTCACGTACGCCACGACCGAGCCGGCGTGGGCGTCCAGCGCGGCCTTCTGACCTGGCGTGTCACCGTTCTCCCAGGCGGTGTTGCCCTGCCGGAACAGCGGGTCGTCGCCCTGCGCGTCGGCGGCCGAGACGACGAGCAGGTCGTACTCCAGCTCGATCTCCGACCGCACGTGCCCGCTCCCCGGTGAGCCGAGGTCGACGTAGACGGTGGAGGTGAATCCGTGGGCGAGCGCGGGTGCGGCGCCGAGCATGACGGCCACGGCTACGGCGGCGACGACGGCACAGGCACGACGCCGAGCGACGTGGAACATGTGACTCCTCTAGGGTTCCGGACGTACGCAATCTCCTCGGCCGACATGAATGAACGGCGTCGCATCCGATAACCGACAATGAACCCAATTGGGCAGAAACCATCCTGATATCGAAGAATCAGGGTCAATGAGGTAGGAATTAGGCGCGCTGGCGTCGGCACCCGCCCGGCGCCTCCTTCACCGCCGTCCCGGAGGACTCCATCCCATGCGCTCCCGGCTCCTGCCCGCTCGAACGCTC
Organism: Nonomuraea aridisoli; assembly: GCF_003236395.1. Lineage (GTDB taxonomy): Bacteria > Actinomycetota > Actinomycetes > Streptosporangiales > Streptosporangiaceae > Nonomuraea > Nonomuraea aridisoli. The sequence continues at coordinate 14,617 of NZ_POUD01000064.1, forward strand.
GCCGCGGCGGTCGCGCTGGCCGTCCTGGCCGGCGGATGCGGCGCGGGCGACGACTGGTCGCGACCGCACGCCAAGCCCACCGCCGTCGGCTCGCTCGCCCCGGGGTTCTCCGATCCGGCCACGACGCCGACCCCCGAGTCGACGATCACGCCGCGTCCCGGCTCCTGGGACGGCGTGCGCCCGTCGGAGGACTACCGCGTGGTGCTGCTCACCGCCGGCCAGGACCCCCAGACCCGCACGCTGGTGGACGCCGTGCGGGCGTGGGCCGAGGAGAACGACGTCGACCTGAGGACCATCGCGCCCACGGACCCGCACCAGTACGTCGCGAGCATCAGCCAGGCGATCCGGCTGCGGCCCGACCTCATCGTCAGCGCCGGCAACGACCTCATCGACCCGCTCGCCATGGTCAGCCCCAACCACCTCGACCAGCAGTTCCTCGTGGTCGGCGCGGAGCTGGCCGAGCCCACGGAGAACGTCACCGCCGCCGACTGGACCGGCGCGTCGTTCCGCGGCGAGGGGCTCGGCATGTCCTCGACGTACGACCCGGCGAGCTTCACCCCCGAACGCGCCGGCCGCGCCGTCCGCGCGGGCGTCGCCGCCGTCCTCAACGGCCTGACCGGAATCGTGATCTGGCTCGACTGATCGAGGCACCAGGGGCACAGGCGCGATCGGCGGAGGCCTCCGCGAGCGTGCGGCAGAGCGCCGCCGGAGAAGTCATCGAACCCGGTTGACCGGGCGTTTTCAAACCCGGTTCACGACCCGGTTTCCGGGTCGCTCCGGGCTCGGTTACCAGGCGACGACGCCTCATTGCCGGGCTGGACGGTGCCGTTCTGGAGCGACTTGACGGTGATGTCGGACCGCTCCACGTCCCCGAAGCCTTCCAGGCCGGCCACGACGAGCGGCCGTCCTCGGTGAGCCCGACCTCCCAGGGGGAGCCCAGAGCCTCCGCCACACCAACCAGGACAGACGATCTTGTCAAGGGCGGATTGACCACGTGTCATGGGTAATTTTCCGCAGATCAGAAGCCGTTGACCGACGATATTGGGCATCGCCCGAGCGTGATCACGAATGCGCTCGGGCTCCACCCATCCAACAGAAGGGATGCCGAGATGAACCTCATCACCGACGAGCTCGCTCGTATCGACGCCATCACCACCGACCTGGTGGCGCTGGACGCGACCGCCGAGGGCCGCGAGGCTCTGGTCGCCACCCAGGCCGGCTGGACCGTTTAAGCGTCCAGACCGTTTGATCACGAAGTAGCACAAGTGCGGGGCCGGGGACACGTCCTCGGCCCCGCGCCGCCGGTCCCCCGGCCTTCCCCCTCGCGACAAGGACAGGCACCAGCGTGACAACCGACTCCGTAGACCTCCTGCTGGCGAAATACGACACGCTGGAAGAACAGGCCGTCGCCCGCTACGGCGAGGACTCCCAGGCCCGGGTCTTCGTCCTGTACGAGCAGCTGATCTCGCTGCGCGCCGTCCACAGCGCCGACCGTACGGATGCGCGGCTCAGCGAGCGGATCACCCGGCTGCGCACCGACATGGCCGGCCGGTATCTCGCCTCCGGCCCCGACCGGCCGCTCGAGCTCCCGAGAAGGGTCCTGTCCCGGCGCCCTCCGCTGCTGGAGTACGACCGCGACGTGTTCGACCGCCTGTACCGCGAGGCCAGTGCCACCGTGGTGGCGCAGACCGTGGCGATCAGCGATCCGGTCAGCGCGCTCGACCACCTCACGCCGAAGGTGTCGTACATGTACGTCGTGGACGACGAGGAACGGCTGCTGGTGTGGACCCGTCCGTTCGAGCTGTCCGAGCTGGTGTTCGGGCGCCGGCGGGCGCGGATCCAGGGTGTTCCGGTGGCCCATCCCATGCTGGTGCCGCAACGACTGCGGGTACGGGCGGCCGGCGAGATCGTGCTGATCGGCGAGCAGTCGGTGTCCATGGTGGTGGCGAACACCAAGTCCGGACATTTCCAGCCTCCGCCGGAATCGGCCGACGTGGTGCGCGAAGCGTGCCGCCGCCTCTTCGGCCTCGACGACGCCGACATCGACGTCTTCAACCTCTTCCCCGATCCGAACACCCAGCCGCGATGACGGAGCGGCTGGGAACCCGGTTCTGGTCGTTGTGGACCGGCGAGACATTGTCCTCGCTCGGCACCTGGATCCAGTGGATCGCCCTTCCGCTGTGGATCCTCGACGTGACCGGCTCACCGCTCGCCGCGGGCGGAGCCCTGGCGCTGGAGACGCTGCCGAGGATCCTGCTCGCCCCATGGGCCGGGCTGCTCATCGACCGCTTCGACAGGCGCGCGGTGGCCCTCGGGGCCAACCTCGTCCTGGGCGTCCTCACCGCCGCCACGGTGCCCGCAGTCCTGGCGGAGGCCGTGATCATGGTCTACGCGCTCACTCTGCTGACCTCCGCGGTGCGGACCGTCTCCACGGCGGCGCCTCAGGCGATGATCCCCCGGCTGGTGCCGGAGAGCCGGTTGACCACCGCGAACGCCGCCATGGCCTGGACCACCGGCAGCACCATGGTGCTCGGCCCGCTGGCCGGAGTCGGCATCGCGACGGCCATCGGCTTCCCCTCGGCGGTCGTCGCCAACGCCGTCAGCTATGGCGCGGCGGTGCTGTGCCTGCTCGGCGTCGGCGGACAGGCGCCCGCCGGGGGCCGCGAGCGGACCAGCCCGATGCGGGCACTCCGCGGCGGGCTGACTGCCCTGCTGCGGGACCCCGTCCTGCGCTACGCCGTGCTCGCGGAGGGCGTCGTGCTGCTGTTCTTCGGTGCGGCGCCGCAGTTCATCGTCGTCTCCATCAACCTGTCGGGCACATCCGTCGGATCGGGCCTGTTCGTGTCGGGGATGGGCGCCGGGTGGCTGGTGATCTCCCTGACCCTGTCCAAGATCCGCCTGCCGGTCGATCCGCTCGTCCTGCTCATCGCGGGCGCGATCAGCACGGCGCCGATCGCGCTGGCCGCGGCTGCCGCGGCGCACCTGGGGACGGCGTGGACCTTCGCCGCCGGGCTGCTGGTGGGAGCGCTGAACCTGTTGCTGCTGATGTCCCCGAACCTCCTGTCCCAGCAGCGCGCCGACGACGCCGTGCTGGGACGGGTGTACTCCTTCCGGCGGTCGATGGCGCTGACCGCGCAACTCGTCTCGATCGGGCTGTGGAGCGTGACGACCGAAGTGCTGCGCGAGCCCGCCTGGGCCATCGCGGGAGGCGGCGTCCTCGCGACCCTCACGGCACTGCCGCTGACGCTCCGGGCCCGAAGCGCCGCTCTGCAGGCGGCCCCATGATCGTGGATCTTCCACCGGAGACGATGATCGTGGAGCTTCCCCTTGGTCACCACGATGATCCGCCGGAGCAGCGTGGGCTGGCGGCCGTGGCGGCGCGCTGGCTCGCCGACGTGCGCGAACCGCTCGGCGCCGCCCGTGGCCGGCGCACCAGGCACCGGCTCGCCCCCCACAGCTCGTCGTTCTCGTACTGGTCGTGCCTGGACGATCTGAGTGACGTGCCGGACCGGTTCGGCCTCGCCACCCCGCCCCCGGACGCCGACCGGCTGAACGCCATCCGCCGCGCGCAACTACGACTGTCCGAAACGCGCGCGGCCGACTCCCGGGTCAGGCTCCTGGACGCCCTCGAACAAGCGAGCTGGGGCGAACCCGCGCCCACCCCGCTCGGCGACGCGACGACCCTGAGCCGGATCACCCCCGACTCCCTCACCGCCTACCTGGCCGCATGCCACCGCCTCGGCATCACCATCCACCGCGCACCCGGCCGTTCCACCGGTGTCCCGGCTGCTGCGCCGGTGTCCCACCGGCGCTGGCGGGGAGGGCTTACGACCGTGTCCGGTCTGGCCGACTCGCGGGCCCGGGTGGCGGTACGCCTGCCGCTCGACCCCTCGACCGTGGCGCCCGGAGCCGTCGACGTGCTCGCCGAGGTGCTCGGGACGGGCATCGACGGCGTGCTGCCGTACGAGCTGCGCATTTCCCGGGGACTGACGTATTCCGTCGGCGTCCTGCGGTGGGGCGCCGATGAACCGGTCACCATCGGGGCGAAAGCGCTGGTCGAGCCGGGAGACGCGGCACCGGCAGCGCGGCTGATGCTCGACGTCATCCGAGCCTGCCTGCGGCGGCCCCCCTCGGCGGAGCTGCGGCGGGCCGCCGAACGAGCCCGTACGTCGCTCTTGCTGCAGGCGGACGATCCCTTCGGCGCGGTGGACGAACTACGGCGGCGAGCCCGGTCGGAGCACACGGCGACCGAGCTCGCCGAGGCGATCCGAGAGCACGCGGCCCAGGGCCTCACGCTCGCCCCGGCGCCGGGCGCCCCTCCCGCCATAGCCGCCGTCGGCCCTCTCACGCAGGCACAACAAGAAGTGCTGGAGGGCGTGCGGTGACCGGCGAAGCCTCGGAGATGCGGCTGGTCATCGGTGGGTTGCGGGTGCGGCTCATCGAGCTGCCGCAGGCCAGGAGTGTGGGCGCGTGCCTGCTGGTGGGGGCCGGTTCCCTGGATGACCCGCCGTGGCCGTGGGGAACTGCTCATCTCGCCGAGCACATCTCGACGCACGTGTGGCGGGAGCGGGCCGGGACGAAGATCGTGGCGCGTACCGGCAACGCCGTGACGAGCTTCAGCGTCGCCGGGCCGCCGGAACGGGTGGGTGACATCGCGGCCGGGCTGGTCGCGACGAACGGTGCCGAGCCGGTGAGCGAGGCGGTCTTCGAGTCGGAGCGGCATGCCGTACAGCTGGAGAACCGCGCTGCGGAGTCCAACCCGGTGCTGAAGGTCGGGCCCGCCGTCGCCGAGGCCGCGCTGCCCGGCCACGGCCTCGCCGCCACCGCCCGTGCGACCTCGGCGACCCTGGCGGCGATCACGCCGGCCGATGTCCAGGAGTTCCGGCGCGTCCACTACCGTCCCGCCTCCTGCTCGCTCGCCATCGTCGGCCCCGACCTGCCGATCGACCACCTGACGCATCTCCTGGCCGCATGGGCCGGACAGACGCCCGGCGATCCCGCTTCCGACCGTCCCGCGCCCGGCGATCCCGCTTCCGGCCTGGATCCGTCTGCGGGGCCGATCTGGCTGGGTGAGGAGGCAGCGGGCCTGGTGGCGCTCTCCGTTCCGGCTGATGCCGGGGACGACCGCCGGCTCGCGCGAGCCGCGATCACGGCCGACCTCGGCCCGCTCGTCGCAGCGGCCCGGAGCCTCGGCCTGCCACTCCTCGGCCGGGCCGGCATCCCCGCCCGATCGGCGGCGGTCGACGTCCTGTGCTGGAGGCCCGGCCCGCACCGGGAGCCGGAGCTGCTGAACCTGCTCCGGCGGGAGATCCGATCCATCGAGTCGCACGGAATCGACCCGCGACTCGCCCGCGACATCGAGACGATCAGCGCCCAGGAACGCCACTTCTCCCGTCACACCCCACTCGGACTCGCCCAAGCCGCCGCCCGCGAAGCCATGGCCGAGCGGGCTTCGGCGGGTGCCGAGATTGAATCCACCGATGCCGGCGTGCGGGTCATCGCCCGGCGGGTCCGTTTGTGGCGGATGCGCGACGGCCGGTTTCCCTCTATTGCCGATGAATAAGGAGGACGTCCATGGGCTCCCAGGCTGTGGTCGACCTGACGGCCTACGGCGAGCGGCTCACCGCCGAGCCGTACGCGGTGTTCGCCGAGCTGCGCGAGCAGGGGCCGGTGCATCTCGTGCGCCTGCCGGACTACGGCGAGATCTGGCTCATCGTGGGCTACGACGAGGTGAACGCCGCGCTCAACGACCCGGCGCTCAGCAAGAACGGGTTCAGAGCCACCCGGCACCTGGTACCGGACGCGATCGGGGAGACGATGCTCACCTCCGATCCGCCGCAGCACACCCGGCTCCGGCGGCTCGTGTCCAAGGAGTTCTCGGCGCGCAGGCTGGCCGGGATGCGGCCGGTGATCCAGCAGATCACCGACGCGTGCCTGGACGCGATCGCGGACGCCGACGAGGTCGACCTGATCGAGAACTACTCCCTGCCGCTGTCCATCACGGTGATCGCCGAGCTCCTCGGTGTGCCGCAGCTCGACCGCGACGCCTTCCACCGCTGGTCGCAGGAGATCGTCACCCCACCCGCCGGACGAACCCGGGCGGAGATGATCCGCGGTGATCTGCTCGACTATCTGGACCGGCTCGTCCAGCAGAAGCGTGAGGCGGCGTCCGACGACCTGTTCGGCGCGTTGGTGCGGGCCAGCGACGAGGGAGAGGACGCGCTGAGCCCGAGTGAGTTGCGCGCCATGGCGCTGCTCCTGCTCAGCGCCGGCCACGAGACGACGCTCAACCTCATCGCCACCGGCGTGCTGATGTTGATGCGCCATCCGCGGCAACTGGAGGAGTTGCGCCGTGACTGGTCACTTCTGGACGGCGCCATCGAGGAGACGCTGCGCCGGGACGCGCCGTTGCTGTTCTCCACCCGCCGCTTCACCACCGGCCCGTACCCGGTCGGCACGACGGTGATCCCGGGCGGCGGGACGCCGATGCTGCTGGCCCTGGCCTCCGCCAACCGCGACCCCGCCCAGTTCGAGGAGCCGGACGCGTTCGACATCCACCGCAACCCGGTCGGGCACCTCGCCTTCGGGCACGGCATCCACCACTGTCTGGGGGCGCCACTGGCCCGGATCGAGGGCGCCATCGCGATCCGCTCGCTCCTCGAACGCTTCCCTGATCTCTCCCTGGCCACCGGCCAATGGGACTGGCAGCGCACCCTCACCATCCGCGGCCTGGCCACCCTCCCTGTTTCCCTGCGCGGATGAGCCGAGAGCCTTGGCGCCTTGGCCGCGACGCTCAGCGAGGAACCACCTGAGCACGAACACCAGGGAGATCATCGAACGCGGCCGAGGCATCCATCGTGAGCACCGTTCTCGCGGTGGCCGCGGCCGTCGCCGCGATCAGCAGGCCCGTATCCAGGATCAGATGTCGGGCCACGTGCCCCTCATCTCATCGTCGATCGCCTCGCGGGCCGCCGCGACATCAGCCTCGAAATCCGCGTCCAGCCTGCCCGAGCTCCTGGCCAGAAACGCCTTGACCGGTCGCCCCGGGGCGACCGGGACGGGACCGATCACGGCGATCTAAAGTCAGGACATATGGGGATCGAGGGGTCGTTCTGGCGGGCGATCGCGGTCTACCGCGTCGCCTCCCTGGGGTACGCAGCGCTGCTGCTGATGAGCGCCGGCGGCTACCAGCGTCCCGTGGCGGGCTGGCTGGTCATCGGCGTGATGGCCGCCTGGACGGCGGTCGTCACCGTCGCCCGCCCCAACGCGCGGCTCCTGACGCTCGACGTCCTCGTCACGCTCGCCTGCCTGCTGAGCTCGCCGTACGTCCAGGGGCCCGACGCCAGGGCCTCCGGGCTGATGCCGCTCACCGCGACATGGGTCGGCGGGCCGGTCCTGGCCTGGGGCGTGTACGGCGGGCGGCGGGCCGGCGGGGTGTCGGCGGTCGTCCTGTCGCTCGCCGACCTGTGGCTGCGCGGCCTGCACGAATGGAGCCTGTCCGCGCCCGTCAACGGAGCCGTGCTGCTCATCCTCGCCGGAACGGTCGTCGGCCACGTGGCCCGGCTCACCCGGCAGGCCGAGGAACGGCTCCAGCGCGCCGTCGAGGCGGAGGCCGCCGTCCGCGAGCGCGAACGGCTCGCCCGCGGCATCCACGACTCCGTCCTGCAGGTGCTGGCGCTGGTGCAGCGCCGCGGCCTGGAGATCGGCGGGGAGGCCGCCGAGCTGGGACGGCTGGCCGGGGAGCAGGAGGCGGCGCTGCGCGAGATGGTCCGCAGCGGGCCACCGGACCAGGACACCGCGGAGACGGTCGACCTGGGCGCCCGCTTACGCCGTTTCGCCTCCGCGACGGTCACCGTGTCGACGCCCGCGACCCCGCTGCCGCTCCCCGCCCACCAGGCCGGGGAGGTCGTCGCGGCCGTGGGGGCGGCGCTCGACAACGTCCGGCGTCACTGCGGCGAGCAGGCCGGCGCCTGGGTCTTCGCCGAGGACGACGGCGTGCGGATGACGGTGACCGTACGCGACGAGGGGCCCGGCATCCCCGCGGGACGCCTGGAGGAGGCCGCGGCGGAGGGCAGGCTCGGCATCGCGCAGTCCATCAGGGGCCGGATCGCGGGAGTGGGCGGCACGGTCGGGATCACGTCCGTACCCGGCCAGGGCACCGAGGTCGAACTGACCGTGCCCTTGCTTCTACAGTGACGCCATGGGCAGCGCTCTGCGGGTGATGGTGGTGGACGACCACCCGATGTGGCGGGACGCGGTGGCCCGCGACCTGGAGCACGCCGGTTACCAGGTGGTGGCGGCCGTCGGCGAGGGCCGCCAGGCGCTGCGCGTCGCCGGCGCCGTACGGCCCGACGTGGTCGTGCTCGACCTGCGGCTCCCCGACCTCGCCGGGGTCGAGGTGGCCCGCGGGCTGGCCGCTTCCGAGCGGCCGCCCCGCGTGCTGGTGCTGTCGGCCAGCGGCGAGCAGGACGACGTGCTGGAGGCCGTCAAGGCGGGCGCCTCCGGCTACCTGGTCAAGTCGGCGAGCCGGGAGGAGTTCCTCGACGCCGTCCGGCGCACGGCCGAGGGCGAACCGGTCTTCACCCCCGGCCTGGCCGGTCTGGTGCTCGGCGAGTACCGCCGCCTGGCCACGCAGCGCCCCGCCGTCGAAGGCCCCCGCCTCACCGACCGCGAGACCGAGGTGCTGCGCCTCGTCGCCAAGGGCCTGTCCTACAAGCAGATCGCCGAACGGCTGGCGCTCAGCCACCGCACGGTGCAGAACCACGTGCAGAACACCCTGAGCAAGCTCCACCTCCACAACCGGGTCGAGCTCGTCCGCTACGCCATCGAGCGCGGGCTCGACGAGGCGTGACGGGCTCAGGAGGCGTCGACCTTGAACGGGTCGTGCTCGGCGAGCAGCTTGTCCAGGCGCGCCTGGTCGATGCGGCTGGCCATGTTGGCCACCTCGTGCCGGTCCCGGATGCACTTGGCCAGGACGAAGGCCGACGTCACCGTGTACAGCACGGCGATCGCCAGGAACGCCCGGATCCAGGCGTCGATGGGGAGGTAGAGGACGCCGAGCGTCACGCTCCCCAGCGCCACACCGAACGAGATGACGCACTGCGCGAAGTAAGCGGCGGTCATGCTGGGCTGGACGGGTTTGTTCATGCTCCCAGGGTCCGGCCCGGACGCGCCGGCCGCCTGAGTAGACGTACCTAATCCCCCTGAGTACGCGCTACCAGGCGACGACGCCCTGGTTGCTGGGCTGGAGCGTGCCGACCTGGAGCGACTTGACGGTGATGCCGGACTGCTCCGGGGCGGGGAAGCCCTCCAGGGTCGCCGCCACCTGCGGCCCGTCCGCGGCGAGCCCGACCTTGAAGCCGTTGCCGGTCGGGCAGTCGGAGTCGCTCTTGTCGCAGACCGTCCACTTGATCCCGGCGAACGCGCCGCCGCCCGCGCTCAGGTCGGCCGGGACCGACTCGCCCGGCTGGGCGACGTTCTCCGTGGGCACCTCCACGGCCTCGTCGGCCGCGTTCACCAAGGTGACCACCGGCCAGCCCGCCACGCTGCAGGTGCCGTCAGAGTGGTTCATGACGTGCAGGAGCGCCATCCGGGTGTCCCCTTCGCGCCGCTGCGGCTGCTCGGTGAGCGTCACCTCGACGTCGCCGGCCGCGCAGGCGGGCGCGCCGGCCGCCGGAGCGCTCGACGTGTCACTCTCGGCGGGCGTGGCAACGGCGGAGCTCGGCGCGGCGGCCGGGCTCGACGCCGCCGGCGGCGTCTCCGCGGCGGGGGCCGCCGTCGAGGAGCTCCCACAAGCCGACAACCCCGCCATCACGGCGAGCAGCAGGACCGCCTTCGGGGCCGTACGAAGTCGTGACACAGTTCGTCCTCATCTCACATCAAGGGCTGCGGTTGCGGAACGCCCGGTCTGCGTCGGGCACGGTTCCGGCGCCGGGAAACGCGGCGCTGCGCGACAGGCGTCCCTGTCACGAGCGGCAACTCTATGCGAACCCCGCACGCCGGATCAGCGACCCCCGCGGGCCGCGAACACGGGCGGCGCGCTGACCTGCACGAGCGGTCATCGTGAAGGTAGAAATCCTCGCTCCCCATGCGCACTTCGCCACGTTCGCCCGCGGGCGCTCGGTCAGGACACGTCCCATGCGAGCTCGCCGCCGACCGCCTTCGGCCGCAGGTAGCCGATGGAGCGGCCCTGCTCCAGGGCGTCGGCGGTGGTCTTGAGCAGGGCGTAGTAGGAGCGGATCCGCAGCCCCGCCGGCCTGAAGCTCATGACGCCCTCGTGGTCGGTCTGGCCGACGTCGCGCCGTGCCGAGTCGACCACGAGATGGTTTCCCATCCCGTCGTCGCTGACGGGCAGCATGCGCCCGTCCCACCAATCCGTGCGGGGATCGCCGCCCATGTCCTGGCTGTCGATCTCGCAGAGCATCCGCCAGTTCTCCCGGATCTCACGGACGCTCAGGTTCGCGTGACCCAGGAAGCCGAACGCTCCGGTGCCCGTCACGAACCTGCTCCCGTTGTGGCGCAGCAGCGACGCCCGCAGGTCGTCGGGGAAGCGCAGGCCCAGCTCCGCCTCCGCAGCCGCGATGGCCTGGGGCTTGGCGGGCCCGGCGAGCGTGCGACGGCTGCGCGGCGCGTTCTTCTCCAGCCACGCCTCGATGCGCCGCCACTGCCGGTTCACCGCCCGGGTGACCTTCGCGTCGACCTTCCGTACGCGCGGGGCGGCCTGCCGGGGACGGCAGTCCGCGTCGGAACTCGACACGTAGCTGGGGCTCGGCACGGGGTCGCGGACCGCCGCGTGATCGGGGATCGGCTCGTCCAGGTCGCCGAGGACGGCGGTGACGCCGCCCTGCTCCGTCGTCGCCACCGTCACCTCCTCCGTTCCGCCGGAGAAGACGGCCGATTCCAGCGCCTGGACGCCCGCGGCCAGCACGACGAGCACGAGCCCGGCCACGGCCCAGCGGGTCAGGCCGCGCCGGGTGGCCTCGTCCAGCGGCTGCCGGGGCGGCAGCGGCCGGGAGGGGCGGTCCAGGACGGAGGGCTTGGCGGCGTACCGCTCGGCGTCCTTCACGGTGGGAGTGCCGAGGATCGGCGCCGGGGGCCACTGCGCCACCGGGCTCTCAGCCGCGGGTGCCGGCCCCGCCTGGCTCTGCGTCTCGGGTACCGGACCCCCGGGGCTCCGCGCCTCTGGTGCCGGACCCGCCGGGCGGCGGCGGGACCGTACGACGAGCACGGCGACCGCCGCCACGACGGCAGCGGACAGCACGCACCATAACCCTCGAGACCTGATCACTCGCCGCACGCCCGGCAGAGTATCCCGAATCGGCCTACTCGGAGACCGACATCACCCGGCGGGCGAGGCGGACCACGATGCTCTTCGAGGTCGGCGTGTTGGACGTGTCCGCGACCGAGTCCAGCGGCACGAGCACGTTCGTCTCCGGGTAGTAGGCCGCGCAGCAGCCCCGCGCGGTGGCGTACGCGATGACCCGGAAGCCTTCGGCCGTGCGCTCCCCGTCGGGCCACTCGCTGATCAGGTCGACCGTCTCGCCGTCGGCGATGCCGAGCCGGGCGAGGTCGTCGGGGTTGACGAACACGACCCTGCGGCCCTTGTGGACGCCGCGGTAGCGGTCGTCCAGGCCGTAGATGGTGGTGTTGTACTGGTCGTGGCTGCGCAGCGTCTGCAGCAGCAGCCGCCCCTCGGGGACGCGCAGCACCCGCAGCTCGTTGACGGTGAAGTTCGCCTTGCCCGTGACGGTGGCGAACCGCCGCTCGTCACGCGGCGCGTTGGGCAGCACGAACCCGCCCGGCCGGCGCACCCGGGCGTTGAAGTCGTCGAAGCCGGGCACCACGCGCTCGATGCTGTCGCGGATGGCGTCGTAGTCCGCCTCGAAGCGCTCCCACGGGATGTCGTCCTGGCCGAACAACTTCCTGGCGAGCCGGCAGACGATGGCGACCTCGGGCAGCAGGTCCGGCGAGGCCGGGCGCAGGCGTCCCCTGGAGGCGTGCACCATGCCCATCGAGTCCTCGACGGTGACGAACCGGTCGCCGTCGCGCTCGGTGCGGCCCAGCGTGGGCAGGATGAGCGCCTGCTCGCCGCAGACCGCGTGCGAGCGGTTGAGCTTGGTCGACACCTGGACGGTGAGCCGGGCCTTGCGCAGCGCCGCCTCGGTCACCTCGGTGTCCGGGGTCGCGGAGACGAAGTTGCCGCCCATGGCGAAGAACACCTTGGCCTCGCCGTCACGCAGCGCCCTGATCGAGTCGACGACGTCGTGGCCGTGCTCGCGCGGCGGCTCGAAGCCGAACTCGGCGCGCAACGCGTCGAGGAAGGCCGCCGGGGGCTTCTCGTAGATGCCCATCGTGCGGTCGCCCTGGACGTTGGAGTGCCCGCGCACGGGGCACACGCCGGCGCCGGGACGGCCGACGTTGCCGCGCAGCAGCAGGAAGTTGACGACCTCGCGGATGGTCGGCACGGAGTTCTTGTGCTGGGTGAGGCCCATCGCCCAGCAGACGATGATCGACTTGGCGCCGAGGACCTCCTCGACCGTGTCGTCGATCTCGGCGCGGGACAGCCCCGTCGCCTCCTCGACGTCCCCCCAGTCGAGGTCGCGGATGTGCTTCTCCCAGTCGTCGAAGCCGTGCGTGTGCTGCTCGACGAAGCGGCGGTCGATCACCGTGCCGGGGGCCGCGTCGTCGGCCTCCAGGAGCCGCTGCGACAGGGCCTGGAAGAGCGCGAGGTCGCCGTTGATGCGGATCTGCAGGAACCGGTCGGCCATCTGGGTGCCGTTGCCGACGACGCCCGCCGGTCGCTGCGGGTTCTTGAACCGCATCAGGCCGGCCTCGGGCAGCGGGTTCACCGCGATGACGCGGGCGCCGTTCTTCTTGGCCTTCTCCAAAGCCGACAACATGCGCGGGTGGTTGGTGCCGGGGTTCTGGCCGACGACGAAGATCAGGTCGGACTTGTAGAGGTCGTCCAGCAGGACCGTGCCCTTGCCGATGCCGAGCGTCTCGGTGAGCGCCGAGCCGCTGGACTCGTGGCACATGTTGGAGCAGTCGGGCAGGTTGTTGGTGCCGAACCGGCGCACCAGGAGCTGGTAGACGTAGGCGGCCTCGTTCGAGGTGCGGCCGGAGGTGTAGAAGAGCGCCTCGTCCGGGCTGTCGAGGCCGCGCAGCTCGTCGGCGATGAGGGAGAACGCGTCGTCCCACGACACCGGCACGTAGTGGTCGGACCCGGCCGCCTTGAACATCGGCTCGGTGAGCCGGCCCTGCTGCCCGAGCCAGTAGTCCGTACGTCCGGCCAGCTCGCTGACGGGGTGCTCGGCGAAGAACTCGCGCGTCACGCGGCGTAGGGTGGCCTCCTCGGCGACCGCCTTCGCGCCGTTCTCGCAGAACTCGGCGAAGCTGCGGTGGTCGCCCTCCGGCCACGCGCAGCCGGGGCAGTCGAAGCCGTTCTTCTGGTTGACCTGCGCCAACGTCAGGAACGTACGCTTGACCCCCATCTGGGCGTACGAGATCTCCAGCGAGTGGGCCACGCCGGGCACGCCGGCCGCCCACTGCTTGGGGGATCCGACGTGGAGGGCTTCGTCGCCTACGTCCCGGCGTGGAGCCTTTTTAGCCACCCGATACTCCATTTCCGGCTATCCAGCGTTGTCCGAAATACTGCACACTGTCCCCGAGCCGCTTGGGCGGTCGCGGGCCTCGGGCCGCGGCAGCGACTCCGTGACGCAGTGGCATGACTACTGTCAGATAATCTAGACAAGTAGCACCAATGCCGACATACTACTCATTCATGCCGGAAGATGGTCAAATCTTGAAAAATTCCACCTCTGGTGGGTTTCTGAGTCGCGCCCGTTCGGTGGCGCCCCCCACCTGGAGCCGATGGCTGGTTCCCCCGGCCGCTCTGTCCGTGCACCTCTCCATCGGGCAGGCATACGCGTGGAGCGTCTTCAAGCCCGCTCTTGAAGAGGCGCTCCACCTTTCGGGCACCCAGAGCGCCCTGCCCTTCCAGCTCGGCATCGTCATGCTGGGCCTGTCCGCCGCCTTCGGCGGACCGCTGGTGGAGCGGAACGGCCCGCGCTGGGCGATGTTCGTCTCGACCGTCTGCTTCTCGCTCGGCTTCCTGATCGCCGCGCTCGGCGTCGCGACCGGGCAGTACTGGCTGGTCGTCTTCGGCTACGGCATCGTCGGCGGCATCGGCCTCGGCATCGGCTACATCTCGCCGGTGTCCACGCTGATGAAGTGGTTCCCCGACCGTCCCGGCATGGCGACGGGCATCGCGATCATGGGCTTCGGCGGCGGCGCGCTCATCGCCTCGCCGTGGTCGGCGCAGATGCTCAGCTCCTTCGGCACGACCACCGGCGGGATCGCGACGGCGTTCGTCGTGCACGGCGTCGTCTACGCGATCTTCATGTCCCTCGGCGTCTTCCTGATCCGGGTGCCCAAGGACGGCTGGCGCCCCGCGGGCTGGACCCCGCCGGAGACGGCAGGGCGGGCGCTCATCACGACCGCGAACGTCTCGGCACGCAACGCGATCCGCACGCCGCAGTTCTGGTGCCTGTGGATCGTCCTCTGCTTCAACGTGACCGCGGGCATCGGCATCCTGGAGAAGGCCGCGCCCATGATCACGAACTTCTTCGCCAACACGTCCACCCCGGTCTCGGTCAGCGCGGCGGCGGGCTTCGTCGCCCTGCTCTCGCTGGCGAACATGGCGGGCCGGCTCGCGTGGTCGTCGGCGTCCGACGCCATCGGTCGCAAGAACATGTACCGCGTCTACCTCGGTGTCGGCGCGCTGCTCTACCTGGTGATCACGCTCGCGGGCGACTCGGCCAGCTTCGTGTTCATCCTGTGCGCGATGGGCATCCTGTCCTTCTACGGCGGCGGCTTCGCGACCGCGCCGGCGTACCTGAAGGACCTGTTCGGCACGTATCAGGTGGGCGCGATCCACGGCCGGCTGCTCACGGCGTGGTCCACCGCGGGCGTCCTCGGCCCGCTGATCGTCAACGCCATCGCCGACTCCCAGGAGGCGGCCGGCAAGACCGGGCCGGCGCTCTACACGACGTCGCTCTACATCATGATCGCGCTGCTGGCGATCGGCTTCGTGGCCAACGAGCTGATCCGCCCGGTGAACCCGAAGTACCACGAGCCGCCGGTCACCGAGGCGCCCGAGAAGAACATCGCCGCCGTACCGCAAGGAGGATCATGATGGCGGAGCAGAACACGGCGGCGCCACGGCGTACCGCCCTGATGGTCGTCACCTGGGCGTGGGTGGGCCTGCCGTTCGCCTACGGCGTCTACCAGCTCCTGCTCAAGCTCGGCCCCCTCTTCGGCGGCTGACCCGGCACCGGCCGGCCTCCGCGCGGAGGCCGGCCGTCACTGTTCCCGGACGGCGCGCAGGCAGCGCGCCGCCTGTGCGCGCAGGGCGTCGGCCAGCTCGGGCGGGCCGCTGGTGAACGTGAAGTCGGCGTCGACCGAGGTGATCATCCAGACCAGGTCCGACGGGGTCTCCGCGCCGACGTGGAGCAGGCAGCTGTGGTCGTCCACGGCCTCCACCACGCCCGTCCCCGGCCAGACCCGGTCGGCGACGGCTTCGGCCGGCTCGTGCAACGTGACCGTGGCCCGGCACGGCCACGTCCGCGACGACAGCTGGTACGCCAGATAGGCCGCCACGTCGTCGTACGGCGGCCGCCTCGGCGCGAAACGCGGCCCGTTGGGCGTGCGCGGGGCGAGCCGGTCCACCCGGAACGTCCGCCAGTCGCCGCGGCCGGTGTCGAAGCCGACGAGATACCAGTGCCGCCCGAAGCTGACCAGATGGTACGGCTCCACCGACCGCACGGAGTCGCCGCCACGCGGGCTGGTGTAGTCGAAGCGCAGCCGTTCGCGCCGGCGGCAGGCGTCCGCGACGGCCATGAGGGTGTCCGTCGACACCTGCGGGCCGGGCGCCGTACCGGCTCTGACCGTGGCGGTGTGCAGGGTGGTGACCCGATACCGCAGCCGCGACGGCAGCACCTGCTCGATCTTGGTGAGCGCGCGCAGCGAGGTCTCCTCGATGCCGGCCACCGAGCCGCCCGCCGCCGTGCGCAACCCCACCACCACGGCGACCGCCTCGTCGTCGTCGAGCAGCAGCGGCGGCAGCGCCGCGCCGGCGCCGAGCCGGTAACCCGCGGCGCCCTGCGTGGCGTCGACCGGGTATCCGAGGCCGCGCAGCCGTTCGACGTCCCTGCGGATCGTGCGGGTGCTGACGCCGAGACGGCCGGCGAGCTCGGCGGCCGACCAGTCGCGCCGGGTCTGCAGGAGCGACAGCAGTTTCAGCAGTCTGGCCGAGGTGTCCACCACGGCCACCAGTCTGCCGTGCGCTTAGGACGGGATCTGTCCTAAGCGCTGCCTAGCGTCATCGGCATGACAGGCATTCACCCCTTCCGCATCGACGTCCCGCAGGACCGGATCGACGATCTCCACGCGAGGCTGGCCGCCGCCCGCTGGCCGGACGAGCTGCCCGGGGTCGGCTGGAGCCGGGGCGTCCCGGTCGGATACCTGCGGGAGCTCGCCGACCACTGGCGCACCGGTTACGACTGGCGCGCGCACGAGGCCGCCCTGAACGAGCATCCCCAGTTCACGACCACCATCGACGGCCAGAACGTGCACTTCCTGCACGTGCGCTCCCCCGAACCGGACGCCCTGCCGCTGCTCCTGCTGCACGGCTGGCCGGGCACGTTCGCGGACTTCCTCGACGTCATCGACCCGCTGACGGACCCCCGGTCCCACGGCGGCGACCCCGCCGACGCCTTCCACCTGGTGATCCCATCGCTGCCCGGGTTCGGTTACTCCACGCCGCTGGCCGGGCCCGGCATGGGCGCCGCCCTGATGGCCGGCGTCCTGGTCGAGCTGATGGCCCGGCTCGGCTACGACAGGTACGGCGTGCAGGGGTACGACACCGGCTCGTGGGTCGGCCCCGAGATCGGCAAGCAGGCGCCCGACCGGGTCGCCGGCGTCCACGTCAACGCCATGATCGCCTTCCCGGCCGGCGTGGCAGGCGAGATGGACGGTCTCAGCGAGGCCGAGCGGCGGCGCTGGCAGGCGATGCAGGACTTCAACGACGGCTACCTGCAGTGCAACAGCAAGCGCCCGCAGACCGTGGCGTACGGGCTGCACGACTCCCCCGTCGGCCAGCTCGCCTGGATCGTCGAGAAGTACAAGGAGTTCACCGACCCGGAGGACGGGCTGCCCGAGGAGAGCCTCTCCCGTGACCGCATGCTCACCACCGTCTCCCTGTACTGGCTGACCGGGACGGCGGCGTCCTCGGCGCAGGTCTACTACGAGGAGGTGAGCGCCGCCGGCTGGGGCGAGCCGCGGCGCGGGACCGTGCCGACCGGCGTGCTGGTCTCCGCCCGCGACGTGACCGTACGGCGCTGGGCCGAACGCGACCACCACATCGTGCACTGGACCGAGCTCGACGCCGGCGGCCACTTCCTCGCCATGGAGGCGCCGGACGCGCTCGTCGGCGACGTCCGCCTCTTCTTCGCGAAGCTGCGCTGACATGGGCCCCCCGCTGAGCACGCGAGCGCTGGGCCGAGCGCTGCTCGACCGGCAGCTCCTGCTGCGGCGCGCGGACCTGCCGGTGGTCACGGCGGTCGAGCGGGTGTTCGGGCTCAACGCGCAGGGGCCGAACCAGCCGTACGTGGCGCTGTGGAGCAGGCTCGACTCCTTCACGATCGCCGGCCTGACCGCGGCCATCGAGGACCGGTCGCTGGTGCGCTCGACGATGATGCGGGCCACCCAGCACCTCATGTCGGTGCCGGACTTCCGGTTCGTCCGGCCGGTGCTGGCGCCGCTGCTGCGCCGCGTGCGGCGCAACACGTTCGGCCGGCGCACCGCGGGCGTGGACCTCGACGCGCTGGTCGAGGAGGCGCGCGAACTCCTCGACGGTCGTGTCGTGACCCGGCCCCAGCTGGGCAGGCTGCTCGCGCGGCGCCGGCCGGACGCCGACCCGACCGCGCTCGGCTGGAGCGTCCAGTACCTGGAACCGCTGGTCCACCCCGCGCCCAGCGGCACCTGGAACGTCTACGGCCCGACCCCCTTCGCCCGCGCCGACTGGACCGGGGTGCGGCCGGAGGCGACAGCGGAGGACGTACGCCGGATGGTCCGCCGCTATCTGGCGGCGTTCGGCCCGGCGAGCACCTCCGACGCCCGCGTCTGGTCCGGCGTCGGCGGGCTGCGTGAGGTGTTCGAGCAGTTGCGCCCGGAGCTGCGGGTGTACACCGACGAGTCCGGCCGGGAGCTGTTCGACCTGCCCGACCGGCCGATCCCGGCGGCGGATCTCCCGGCGCCGGTGCGGTTGCTCCCGGAGTTCGACGCGACCCTGCTCGCCCACGCCGACCGCGGCCGGATCATGACCGACGAGATCCGCCGTCAGGTCTGCGTCGGCGACGCCATCGCCGCCACGGTCCTCGTGGACGGCACCGTGGCGGCGACGTGGACGACCTCGCACGACGACGGCGCCGCCATCCTGACCGTGCGGCCGCTGCGGCCGCTGCGGTCGTGGTCACCCGCCGACCGGGACGCCGTCGAGGCCGAGGCCGCCCGGCTGCTCGCCTTCACCCACCCGGACGCCGTCGGCCACGACGTACGGCTGGCCGGCTGATCAGGAGACGGTGTCGGCGACGACGTGGACGAGGTTGCGCGTCTGCCCGACGATGGCCAGCCGCCACGCGTCGAAGGTCGGGTCGCTGGGTTGGAAATCGCGCTCGAAGTGCTGCATGTCCGGCGTGTGGATGTGGCCGGCCGGGATGTCGAGCCCCATGCGGTCGCGCAGCAGCGTGTTCCGGTAGGCGCTCTCGTTCGACAGGTAGTTGC
Source organism: Nonomuraea aridisoli (assembly GCF_003236395.1). GTDB lineage: Bacteria > Actinomycetota > Actinomycetes > Streptosporangiales > Streptosporangiaceae > Nonomuraea > Nonomuraea aridisoli. The sequence continues at coordinate 33,457 of NZ_POUD01000064.1, forward strand.
CGCCGCCTCCGCTGTAGGAGCACGATCCCGGGTCGGGCGGGGTCGGAGCGGCCGGCGGCGGGTACTCGACCGGTGGCGGGTCGTTCCGCGTCTGCCGGGCGGTGGCGGCGCAGTCGGGGAACTGCGTGTAGTTCGTGTGCCAGACCACGCCGAAGGCGACGGACGGGTCGGGCCAGGTGTCGCCGGGCGGCCGGGGGATGGAGGCCCCCGTGTTCGCCTTGATCATCTCGGCGACGGGCAGGGTGGCGGAGGTCCACTGGGGCGGCTCGGTCAGGCTGAATCCGGCCGGCCCGCCCCAGCGTTCCACCACGGAGATGTTGCACGCGTGGTTGTCCACGGCGAGCTGCGGCACGCCGCCGGCCGGGGCGCACGGCCGGACGTTGTCGTTGCCCGGCGAGACGCCGTGGTAGCGCGCGTTCCACTGCTCCAGGTTGAACGCCGCGCCGCCCGCCTGGCTGATCGTGATGGACGCGTCCACCCGCTTCGGCCCCGGCCGCATGAACGGCCCGACGGTGTCCTCCAGGTAGCCGCGCTCGAACTCGGGATAGTTGACCGGCAGCGTGTAGGCCTCGATCCGCGCGATCCTGCCGCTCTTCGTCCGGTACGTGGTGCCGTCGAGGGCGAGCGCGGTCGCCCCCGACGGGTTGCCGTGCCGGATGTTGTCGCCGACCGTCCCGGGCGCGGGGCCGGTGGTCCCGCCGTCGAGCGTGTAGGGGTCGAAGCCGCTGGCGATGACCCGTCTGACGCCCTTCCCGCCGGGGAAGTCGATGTCGAACATGCCGCGGGAGGCGCGGTCGAACCCGGTGATCAGCTCGGTGCGCTCGGCCGCGGACAGCCGGAACCTCGGCGTCCACTGCCGCAGGGCGGCGGTCGACTCCAGCCGGGTCCAGTAGAGCGGCCGGTCGTCGCTGTAGGGCAGGTCGCCTCGGACCGGCTCGCGCCGCTGCGCCCGCCGTACGGCGTCGCGCCAGAGCTCCTCGCCCTCGCGCAGGACGAGCGCCGTGGCGGCCTTGAGGGTCGTCGTCCGGCAGAGCTCGCGGGTCAGCGCCGGAGCGAAGTCCTGGAAGCCGCCGCCCTCGATCATCTGCCGGGAGAACGTGCGCGACTGGGGCACGGCGGGGTCGTCGGCGTCGGGCAGGGTGAGCCCGAGCCGGTTCTCCTCCACCGACAGGGCCGCCCCGGAGTCCAGGCATCCGCGGTCGTTCTGCGCCGAGACCGGCCCCGCCGTGGCGAGCAGGGTCACCGCCGCCAGCGCCAGCGCCGACCCACTGCGTAGGTACTTCATGACGGCCCTACCTCCTGCCCGAAGATGATCAAACCTTACGAATCGTTCAACAATCCGTCAATGGGGATGTTCACCTAGGAGGCGGCGAAGGGGATCGTGTCCGGCCGGCAGGTGGCGCCCTCGGCGGGCAGCGTGCCGTCGATGAGGTAGCGGGAGGTCGCCGTCACCACGCAGGTGGACTGCTGGGCCGCCACGTGCCCCCACCCCTCGTTGATCAGCAGGCGGCTGCCGGGCAACATCCGGTGCACGCGCTGCGCCGACCACACCGGAGTCGCCGGATCGAACCTGCTGCTCAGGATGAGCACGGGCTCCTCGGTCCGGGCGTCCCACGGCCCCCGGTGCCGGAGCCTGTTCGCGCTGCGCCAGGGCACGCAGGCGCTGTCCGCGTACGCCCGCAGTGTCCCGAACGGCGCCGCCTCGCGGTCGCGTTCGGCCGCGAGCCGCTCCAGCGCCCGGGCACTGCGCGGCGCGTCCGTCTCACCGCAGGTCACCGCGTGGTAGGCGGCGTCGATCGGGCTGGTGTACGGCGAGCCGCCGATGCCGGCCTGCCCCAGCAGCACCACGTCGGCGGCGAGGGCGGCGCCCGCCGGGCCGGACGGGTCCTCGATCGCCTCGGCGACCGCCTTCAGGAACGGCGCCCCGCCGCCCTGCACGTTCCAGAACATCGGCTGGTACAGCCAGCTCCCGGTCCACGCCACCACGAAGGAGTAGGTGAGCGGGACCGTCGTGCCGTCGCTCGCCCTGAGCCGCACCGGCCCCCGGCGCAGCACGTCGAGGATGCGCTCGAAAGCCGCCTCCGGCTCCCCGTCGCCGAACGCGCACCGCTCGCCGGCCTCCGCGCACAGCCGGAAGAACTCCTCCAGCGTCTGCCTGGTGGCGACGTCGCCGGCGGTGCGGGCCGACGGCGTGGTGCCCGGCGCGCCCGTGTCCCGCCGGGTCGGGTCGAGGACGCTGTCGAAGACGAACCGCCCAGTCCTGCCGGTGAACATGTTCGCGTAGACCATGCCGAGGTAGGTGCCGTACGACTGGCCCAGGTAGTTCAGCCGGTCCTCGCCGAGGGCCGCGCGCACCACGTCGAGGTCACGGGCGATCGCGACGGTGCTGACGTGGTCGAGCAGGTCGCCGCTGCGCTTGCGGCACAGGCTCGCGTACCGGGCGTCGGCCTTCGCCCGTTGCCGCCGTTCCGCGGCCGTCACCGGCGCGTTGGACACGCCGCGGGTCAGCGCCTCGGCCTCCGCCGCGTCCGCGAAGCACCGTACGGCCGGCACGCTCCGGCCGGAGCCGCGCGGGTCGACGCCGACGATGTCGTACCTGGCCGACACGTCGGCGTTCACCGGGGCGGGCAGAGCGCCGGTGACGATGCCCTGCAGGTAGTCGACGGCCGAATAGCCGGGGCCGCCCCGGTTCACCACCAGGGAACCCGCCCGCCGGGCCTGGTCCGTGGCGGGGATCCTGGCCAGCGCCAGCCGCACCGTCCGGCCGCGCGGGCGCGTGTAGTCCAGCGGCACCTCAGCGGTCGCGCACTGCACCCGCGGCGCGTCGGCGCACGCCGTCCAGCTCAGCTCCGGCACCCGCACCCCGGGCACTCCCCCGGCGGCTTCGCCGGCCTGCGCCACGGCCGCCGTCGGCGGTGCGGTGGTCACGATCATCGCCAGCGACGCCAGCAGTGTTCCGGCAACACGCCATTTCATGCTCGCCTCTCCCGTCTCCGTCCCGTTCGCCGTCCTTGATTTTTCCGAGGCACGGAACGCGGCGGCAGTCGCCGATGTCATCAACCTGCCTGACATCTGTCATGCGATTTCCGTGAACGCCCCGCTTCAGGGAGCCTGAAGGTCATGTGTTAGGTTTCAGGCACCCTGAAGGTGAACTGGGAGAACCCATGGAAGATTTCCTGCTGTCGGTGCACGTGCTCGCCGGCATCGTGTTCATCGGAGGCTCGGCGGTCGCGACCAGCCTGTTCCCGCGCTACGTGCCCGTCGCCGTACCGGACGGCGGCGCGCAGCCGGACGAGCGCAGCCGCGCCGTGGCCGTCGCGCTGCACCGCATCACCCGCGGCTACAGCCTCCTCGGCGTCATCGTGCCCGCCGCCGGACTGATCCTGGCCTTCGTCCAGGGGCGCACCGGCGAGATCTGGATCACCCTCGCCATGATCCTCACCGCCGCCGCGGGCGTCCTGCTGGCGCTGCAGATCTATCCCCGGCAACGCCAGGCGCTCGACGCTCCCGCCAGCCGCGACCGGCTGCGCCCGCTGTCCATGATCGCCGGCTTCTACAACCTCCTGTGGGCGATCGTGGTCGTCCTGATGATCGTCCGTCCCGGCGCGGCCGAGGGCCCGTGATGGAACGCACCCTCCGCGCCGCGGCCGTCGTCGAGGCCGTCTCCCTGGTGATCCTGCTGGTCAACGTGTTCACCGTGCACAACGAGGCGATCACCTCGTTCGGCGGCCCCCTGCACGGCTCGGCGTACCTCACCGTCATCGTGACCACCCTGCTGCTGACCTCGGCCACCGGCACCCGCTGGCGCGCCGCCATCCCGGGCGTCGGGGGCCTGCTCGCCGTACGCCGCCTCACCCCCGGCGACTGAGAGAAGGACACCGTCATGGACTCCTACTCGAGCCTGCCCTTCCCCTGGACCGCACTGACGCTGAACGCGGTCCGCTTCGTCCAGGACCTGGAGGAGCCCGCGATCTTCAACCACAGCATGCCGGCGAGCTCGTCCGCCAGGCCACCCACGGCGCCTGGCCCACCTGGCGGGAGCTGATGGAGACCTCCCCCTGGAACGACTACGCCGGCCACTGATGTCACAGCCAGCCCGGCTGTCTCGTCTCGGGCTCAGAGAGACGGATCGGAAGCGGCGAAGGTGATGGTTGTGCGAGTGTTCGTGGCGGGCGGGACGGGGG
>NZ_POUD01000650.1 GCF_003236395.1 Nonomuraea aridisoli
CGTACGCCGAGCTCACCCGCCGCCACTCCCCCGCCGCCGTCCCCCACCCGGCGGTCGGCCTCGGCGGCGGCCGTTGTCGTACGGACGGCCGGCATCGCGCGGTGGAGCGGGACGGCCGGGGCGGTCACGGTGTCGGCCTCCGGCACGGGGCCGGTGCGGCTGCGGGTCACGTACACACGCAGGGACGGCGACGCGGGCGTGGCCAGGACCCTGCGCGAGGAGACCCGCACGCTGCGCGGGAGCACCGCCTACACCGCCGAGGTGGCGCACGACCCGGGGGACGTCGCGTGCGGCGAGCGGGCGTACCTGGGGCTCGTCGTCATGACGGAGCCGGCGGCGGGCAACGGGCCGCAGGTGAGCGAGGTGGCGGTACACGGGCCGGCCTGCACCGCCGCCCCGACGCCGAGCCACTCGACCGCCTCCACCCCGGACGCCACGCCCACGCCGAGCCCCTACCTCACCGGGACGCCCACCGCACCGCCCGCGTCGTCCCGCCACTCCTCGCCCACGTCGGACCCACC
>NZ_POUD01000651.1 GCF_003236395.1 Nonomuraea aridisoli
GTCCTGTGCTTCGTGCGGGGTTCCTGGACGCGGGGGTTCGGGCTGGGGCTCATGGTCGGGTGGGCGACGTGGTCGATCGTGTCCGCCGGGTTCTGCACCGGCCTCAACCCGGGTCTGTACGGCTGATGCCCTACCACGAGATCTTCGTCGGCCTGGGCGTCCTCGTGGCGTCCGTGGTGTTCGTACGGGAGGCCAGAAGGCGTGGGGCGCTCAACGAGCAGTCGCTCGTCGCGGTCGCCGGCGCGCTGGTCGGGGGAGCGATCGGGATGCGGCTGGCGGGCTGGCTGGAGACGCTGGACCCGCAGGACCTCTGGTTGTACGGCTCGCGCAGCATCCTCGGCGGCCTGACCGGCGCGTACGTCGGCGTGCTCGTCGCGAAACGGATCACCGGCTACAAGGAACGCACCGGCGACCTGTTCGCCCCCGCCGTGGCGCTCGGCATGGCGGTCGGCCGGATCGGCTGCCACCTGACCGAGGCCCCCGGCCGCCCCACCGACCTGCCGTGGGGCGTGCACGCCC
>NZ_POUD01000652.1 GCF_003236395.1 Nonomuraea aridisoli
GGGATGGGGCGTGAGGAGGCGGTGGCGTACGCGTTGCGGGAAAGCCGGGCCGCTCCTGACGGGGGCAGGTCGGGGTCGGATGGGCCGTTGACGCGGCGGGAGGCGCAGATCGCCCGGCTGGTGGCGCAGGGGATGACGAACAAGGAGATCGCGGCGTCGCTGGTGATCGCGCAGCGGACAGCTGAAGGGCATATCGAGCACATTCTGACCAAACTGGGGTTCAATTCGCGGGCGCAGATCGCGGTGTGGGTGGGGCAGCGTAATCGGGAGGCCGAGGGGTCGGAGGAAAGGCAGGCCGGCGGGCGGTCTCCTGATGAGGAGCCGCCCTGAGGCCGGCCTGCCCCGGGGGAGGTCTTCGGTTCGGTGAGGGGAAGGGCGGCCGGAACCGGCCCGTTGCGATGGTGACCACCGGGTCCGGCCGCCGCGACATGCACGGCACGGTCAGGGCGGGGCGTGCGCGCCGGTGCCGGTGCCGGTGGGCCTGGCTCTTATACACATCTGACGCTGCCGACGATCTT
>NZ_POUD01000653.1 GCF_003236395.1 Nonomuraea aridisoli
CCGTGCTGGCCGCCGTGGTGGCGCTGGGTGTGGGGGCGGCGGTGGTGGCGCTGGCCGACCGTCCCGACGCGAGCGCCCTGACCGCGCTCCTACGCCGCGGCGGCTCGAGCTGAACGGCGCGCGGCCTTGAACAGGCGGTTGCTCGATGCGCGGCCTCGATCGGCTCACCGGATGGCGTGCGGGCCGAACGGTCGGGTGCACGGTCGCGGTCTGAGGGGCTGGGTGGACGGTGTGGGGTGGTTGGTCCGGTGGATGGTGTGCGGGCTGGACAGTGACGGTTCGAGGGGCTGAATAAACAGAGGTTGGTTTGGTGATCGCTGGTTGGCGCGGCCTGTGCGGTGGCGGTCTGGGCGGCTGAGTGGGCGGTGTGGGTTCGGTTGGTCGCTGGATGGTGTGGCTTGGGCGGTCGGTGAGGAAGGAGCGGGTTGTGCGGGTCGCGTTTGTGCTGGGGACGACGTCCGGTGGGACGGGGCGGCATGTGCTGATGCTGGTCGAAGGGCTGGTGCGGCGT
>NZ_POUD01000654.1 GCF_003236395.1 Nonomuraea aridisoli
GCCCCTCCCAGCACGCGACCCGGCGCACACACCATGCCCGGCACCCCGCCAGGCGCCACCACGCCCGGCACACCATCCGGCGCGCACACCACGCCCGGCGCAGGCAACGTGCCCGGTGCGCCGACCGGCGGAACCGGTGTCCCGGGCGGGTATCCCGGCCAGTTCGGCACGCCGGGCAACCGTGCCCAGGACGTGCGTCCGTGGAACGAGCCGGAGAGCGGACAGGGGCAGCAGCCCGGCGGCTGGACCACCAAGCCGGTGGTGCCGGGCGCGCCGCCGTGGGAGCCGCCGCCCGCGTTCACCGCCGCCGCGGCCGGCATGCCGGTGTGGCCGCCGCCCGTCTCCGACCCGCACGCCCTGCCGCCGTGGCCCGCCGCCACCGGGGAACTGGTCGCCGAGCCCGACGAGCCGAGCCTGCCCCCACCGTTCGACCCGAACGCCACCAACCCGGAGGGCCTCACCCGCTCGCCCCACGGCCTCTCCCCGGAGACCGGCCGCCCCCACACGC
>NZ_POUD01000655.1 GCF_003236395.1 Nonomuraea aridisoli
CCGCCCCTCCCAGGCAAGCCACCCTGCCGGCCCTCCGTACAGCGCCTACGCCGCCCCTACCGGGCAAGCGACCAGCTCCGCCCTCCCTGCCGCCCTCCGTACCGGCTGGTGCTGGAGCTCGTCGGGAACTAGCCGTCCAGGCGGCGGCGTGCGTGGCGTTCCTCGCGGCGCGCGACCTCCAGCCGCTGGGACACGTCGGCGAGTTTCTTGCGCGCCTTGGTCAGCTTCCGCTCCAGCCGCTCCACCTTCTCGGCGCGCTCGTCGTGCTCCCGCTGCGCCGTCTCCAGCACCTCGAGCCACTCCAGGTGCGCCGCCTCGGCCTCGGCGCGTTCCTTCGCCTTCCTGGCCTCGGCCTCTTCGCGCCGCCTGGCTTCTTCCTCCTCGCGCCGCCGGGCCTCGGCGGCGCGCGCCTTCGTGTCGCGCCTCGCGCCCTCCTCCTCGGCACCGGCCTCAGTGGCGGCCTGGGGGGCGGGCTTCTGCCGCTGTCTCTTATAC
>NZ_POUD01000656.1 GCF_003236395.1 Nonomuraea aridisoli
GGGCGGGTGGGCGGTGACGTACCTGGACCCGCCGCCGTCCCGCTTCGACAGCGGCACGTCGTACACGCTGGGGTTCTGGGTGTTGCAGCACGGCACCCACCCGCCGAGGGGCGAGGTGGGCCCGATCGCGTTGCGCTTCGTCCGTGCGGACGGCACGAGCAGGCGCTTCGCCGGCACGGCCCTGCGCGAGGAGGGACACCACGCCACGTCCGTGGCGCTGCCCGAGGGGGTGTGGCGGGTGGTCGCCGAGCAGGGCCTGTTCCAGCCGTACGAGGTGGGCACGCTCACCGTGCCCGGCTCGCTGACGATCAACCCGGTGCCGCCGGAACTGGTGAGGGACATCGGCGTGCCCGCCCCGTGGGGAGCCATCCGCCCACCCGTCGTCCCGGTCTCCGCCGCGCGGTCAACGGAGGCGCCGGGCGCCGCGCGGTCACCTGGAGGCGCGGAGGCCGCCGAGGGCGCGGGGGCGTCCGGGGCTCCTGTGGATGCGGG
>NZ_POUD01000657.1 GCF_003236395.1 Nonomuraea aridisoli
CCAACGAACCCCCGGCCTACCGACGCCGGCGCCAGCACGGCCACCCCGAACGAGAACACCTCCACCACCAACCCGCCCACTTCAGCCGAGCAGACCCCGTCCGACCACCACGTGCGGCCCTCCTCGGGTGAGCGGACGGCCGCGTCCGGGGAGGACGGCTCCGCTGGCGGGCCGGTTACTTCGGATGAGCGGTTGTCCGGCGACCTCCATGCGCACACCACGTCTGGTGGCCGTACGGTCGCGTCCGGCGAGGCCGACTACGGCGGCGGGACTGCTGCGTCGGGCAGGGACGGCCTCGGTGGTGGGCCGGCTGGTTCGGATGAGCGGTTGTCCGGTGGCTCTCATGCACGTCCCACATCTGGTGGTCGTACGGTCGCGTCCGGTGAGGGTGCCTCTGGTGGTGGGGCTGCCGCGTCGGGCGGGGACGGCCCCGGTGGTGGGCTGGCTGGTTCGGATGAGTGGTTGTCCGGCGACCCTCACGTACAC
>NZ_POUD01000658.1 GCF_003236395.1 Nonomuraea aridisoli
GTTCGTGCTTCCGCTGTGTACCCCGGTGGGTCCGATCGCCGATCGGCTGTTGGGCTGGGTGATCGCCCTGGTGGTCTGCGTGCCCGCCGCGCTGTTCCTCTTCCCGCCACGTCACCACGACGAATTACGCCGCACCGCCGCCCGGGTGTGCCGCGTGCTTGCCTACCGGCTGGAGGGAAGCGCCTCGGCGCGCGACGTCAACCGCGCCATGAACGAGTTGTACGAAAGTTTCCTCGGCGCCGATTACCGTCCGGTGGCGTTGACCGCGGGCAGTCGCGCACTCGTGCGCGTCGTCGACGACCTCGGATGGATATCGGACCGGGTCACCGATTCGACGGGCGAGATCCTTGGGGAGATGCGCGATCCCGTGGTGCGCGTGCTGCGCGACAGCGCCGCGCTGCTGCGGATCCATGATCCGGCGAGACGTGCCGAGCGCAGCGCCGACCTGCGTGCCGCACTGGAAGAACTGCGCACCGT
>NZ_POUD01000659.1 GCF_003236395.1 Nonomuraea aridisoli
ACCCTCCCCCCAGCACACCCTCTCGCCGACCTTCCTAGCCTCAGCGCGCCTCTCGCCTGGCCTCACCCTCCTCGGCCTGAGCGTGTCCGGCGGGCACGCCCCCTTCCCTCTCACGTGACCTCACCCTTGACGGCCTCAGCGCGGTCGGTGGGGCAGCGGAATTGTCGGTGGGGCCCGGCATGGTGGGGGTGTGCTGGGTGCTGTTCTCGATCTCGTGCTGCCGGCGTCCTGTGTGGGGTGCGGGGGCAAGGGGGCGTCGTGGTGTGCGGCGTGTCGTGTCGGCTTGATGGGCGCGCCGGCGCGGCGGATGCCCGTTCCGGTGCCGGCCGGGCTGCCTGACTGCTGGTCGGCCGCTCCCTACGAGGGGGTGGTGCGTACGGCGATCGTCGCCTACAAGGAGCGGGGGGCCGTCGCGCTCGCTGGGGTGCTGGCCGAGGCGCTGGCCGGTGCGGCCGTGACCGCGTTCGGTGACGACG